>JAFTFU010000018.1 GCA_017458285.1 Clostridia bacterium
AGTGGAATTCTAAAAATAAAAAAACTGTATGAATTAATGTGATAATATAATTTCACTTTATTTCATACAGTTTAATTTTTTTGTATTATTTATTTTGATAATATTTTTTAATTTCTGGATAATATAATTTTTTAATCTATATGTAACATAAATGTAATATAGATGTAATAATACTGTATTCTATATATACTAAAAGTTCTTAATATCAAAGTTTTCAATTTCTACAATCTGTTTTTTTCCAGTTGCCGTTTCTTCTAATTCAAACATTCCATTGTCTGATTTGTTACCTAGAATTGCTATAAAAGGAGTTCCTAATATTTTAGCATCTTTAATTTTAGAGCCCATACTAATATTTGTTCTGTCATCTAATATAGCTTTTCCAAAGCATTTTTTATATAATTTTTCGGCATCTTTTACTTTTTCCTCATTTTCTAAATTTGGAATTATTTGTATAAAATATGGTGCAATCTCTTTTGAAAGTGAAATTCCAGTTACAGTATTATTTTCATCTTTGATAACCATTTTTTCGTAAAGCGCGGCAACTAATCTACTAACACCTATTCCATAGCATCCCATATAATAAGGTTTTTCTTTTCCGTCTTTATCTATAAATTTTGCATCCATAGTTTCTGAATATGATGTACCTAATTGAAATATATGACCTAATTCTATTGCTTTTCGTGGCTTTAAATTTGATATATCTGTAATACCATATTCATCTCTTAAATATTCTTCATAATTTTCTTTTTCTAAAATTTCGGTATTTAAGGCTATTTTTGTATTTTCATCATACAAAATTGTATCTTCGCCAATCTCTGAGAGTAACATCATTTCTTCTGATTTTTTTCCACCAATAGAACCATTATCAGCAATAACAGGGCAAATTGTTATTCCTAATCTATTACCAATTCTTATATATGCTTCTTTTATATTGTTATAAGTTATATTTAAATTTTCTAAAGAAGTGTCAAAACTATATGCGTCCATCATTAAAAAAGATTTTCCTCTTAATAAATAACCTCTGTTTCTAATCTCATCTCTGTATTTTTCACCAATTTGATAAAACGTTGCTGGCATATGTTTATATGATTTCAATTTTTCTCTTGCAAATTCTACAACAGCTTCTTCAGCGGTTGGTGCTAAGCAAAAAGTACCTTTTTTAGTATCAGCGGTTATTATAACACCTTCTTCTATATATTTACTTAGCCTTCCTGATTTTTTCCAAATTTCATCTGGTTGTAATGTTGGAAGTTCTACTTCTATACAACCTACTTTATTCAATTCTTCTTCTATAATCTGTTGAATTTTTCTCTTTACTAAAAATACTATATTTCCATATGCAAAAATTCCTGTACTATATTGTACTAATTGTCCTGACTGCATTAATATATCTTGTGCAGGGTACATTTTATCTAAATTGTTTACTCTCATTGTACCTATTCCTGATTGTGATAATTTCATATTTAATATCATTCCCTTCTTCTCGCTTTTTTATTTTTAAATAATAGCATAATTTAAGAAAAATTGCAATCTTAATAATTATTGTTAACAAGCAAGAGATAATGGTCGCAGAACAAATTAGAAAAGCAATGAGTGTGCTAGAGACCAAATGGAGTGAAAAAGATATAAAAATAAAAGAATAAATATGTTCTAATATAAAAGTACGGAATAAAGTATAGAATAAAATAAATAATAGTTATATTTTTTTGAGATAAATATCCTTTCCCGACCATTTTATCATATGTACACGCTAAAAATGGTCAGGAAGCTTGACTTTTGTAAAAAAATAGTTTATATTTAATTTGAGGTGATAGCATGCAAAAAATATATAAAAGAGAAGAATATTTAAAGAAAATTCGTGGATTTTACGATGATGATATGATAAAAGTAATTTCAGGAATAAGAAGATGTGGAAAATCTTTCTTTTTAAAATCAATAATGCAAGAATTAATTGAAAAAGGTGTAAAAGAAAAAGATATTATATACATTCAACTAGATAAAAAAGGCTATAAAAATATAAAAACGCCTGAGCAATTAGAAAAGATAATAGATGAACAAATAACAGATGATGATTTTAAATATTTATTTGTAGATGAGATACAAAACGTTAAAAATTTTGAACCGTTAATTAATTCGTATAGGGAAGAAGAAAATATGTCTATATTTATTACAGGTTCAAATTCATATTTATTAAGTGGCGAGTTAGTTACTAAATTAACAGGAAGGTTTATTGAAATAGAAATGTTACCACTTTCTTTTTATGAATATGTAGATATGAAAAAATTCTTAAATAAAGAAGTAAATAGCAATATATATTTAGAGTTTGAAGAATATATAAGAAGTGGTGGATTTCCAAAATCATTATATTATGATAAACTTGAAGAAAAAACAAAATATACTTCAAGTGTAATAAATCAAATTTTCGAAAAAGATATAAAGACAAGCAATAGAATTAATGATAAAGATTTGTTTGAACAAGTAGAAAAATTTGTTGTTAATAATTTTGGAAAAGTAATTTCTGTACAAAGTATTTGTAATTATTTTAAAGGTGAATTGAAAATAAATACAGATAGAAGAACAATTAAGAGATATTTAGATATATTACAAAATGCTAAAATTCTGTATCCATGCGAATTATTTGATATAAAATCAAAATCAGTAATGAAAGGCGATAAGAAATACTATTTGGCAGATTTAAGTATATATTATGCTCTTAATACAGATGCTAGAATAAATTATGGACCCGTATTAGAAAATGTTTTGCATAATTATTTATTAAGCAAAGATTATTCATTAAGTGTTGGAAAAATAGGAAAATTTGAATGTGATTTCATTGCACGAAAAGGAATTGAAGATTATTTTTATATTCAAGTTTCAAAAAATATAGATGATGAGAAAACAGAAGAAAGAGAGTATAGACCATTTTATAAAATTGAGGATATGTACCCAAGATTTTTATTTGTACTAGATATAGTGTTACAAAAAAACGTTAAGGGTGTTAGAAATGTAAATATTGTGGATTTTATATATAACAATTTAGAATTACTTTCAGACCAACAAATATAAGATAGTTGGTCCGAAAGTAATTTTTTTATTTTTACTCTCATATGATAGAAACAAGGGGGAGAGAGAAAAGTGAAGAAAAACCAAATCATATTAGCCATAATATTAATATTTTTTTCTGTAAGTTTAGCACTATTAAATAGAGCTACAAGCAAAGAAACACTGCAAGTAAATGCAAGCACATTATCAAACAAAAAAATAGGTTGGGGAATAAAGAAAAACGACAATCATGAACAGCCAGACGTAGGAGCACAAAACAAACAATTATTAGACCAATATAGTGGGTTATGTTTAGGAAATAAAGAAGAAAAAGTAGTATATTTAACATTTGATCAAGGGTACGAAGCAGGATATACAAATCAGATATTAGATGCATTAAAAGAAAATCAAGTTCCAGCTACATTTTTTATAACGGGGCATTATATAAATACTGCTTCTGATATAGTACAAAGAATGATAGATGAAGGACATATAGTAGGAAATCATACTGTAAATCATAAAAGTATGCCAGAAATAGGAGATAAGGAATTAGAAGAAGAAATAATGAAATTACATCAAACCATGTACGAAAAATATGGATATGAAATGAAATATTTAAGACCACCTAAAGGAGAATTCAGTGAAAGAACACTATCAATATGTAAAAATTTAGGGTATAAAAATGTAATGTGGAGTTTTGCATATGTAGATTGGAATGAAGATAGTCAACCAAATGAAAGTGAGGCAAAACAAACAATTTTAAATAACCTACATAATGGAGAAATAATTTTGCTACATGCAACATCTAAAACAAATGCAAATATTTTAGATAGTGTTTTAAAAGAAATAAAAGCACAAGGATATGAGATAAAAAGTTTAGACGAATTTAAATAAAAAAACAAAAACAAAAACGTTTGGAAAATTTTACCCTAAATGAAGAAACTATAAAAAAGTAAAAATTAAGCAAAGGAGAAATCAGATGAATAATAAACGAAAATTAACCAATAGAATAGACAGCATGTTAGAAATGCCCAAAGAAATATATACAAATTTACCCAAAATTACAATCATGGGATTTGAAGAAATGATGATAGAAAATTACAAAAACATACTTGAGTATGAAGATTATTTTGTAAGAATAAATACACACATAGGAGTCTTAAACATAAATGGATATGGGCTAAATTTAGAAAAAATGACTGATGAGCACATAAGAATAATTGGAAAAATAGAAAGTATAGACTTAGAAAGAAACAACGATTAAATCTAGGGGGAAAACTATGACATTTGTACTAATTGTATTATCATATATATTTGGATATATTAGAATATCAGTAGAGGGATACTACATAGAAAGATTTATAAACATATGTAAAACAAATAAAATACTTATTTGGAATTTAAAAAGAGAAAAAGGAACAAACTTATATTTAAATGTAAGAGTAAATGAATTTAAAAAAATAACAGAAGTGTCCAAGAAAACAAAATGTAGAATAAAAATAGTAAAAAAGAGAGGTGTGCCATTCATATTAAACAAATACAGAAAAAGAAAAATATTTGCAATATTTTTACTACTAATGATATGTGCAGTTATAGTAAGTTCAAAATATGTATGGAACATAGAAATAAAAGTTGAAGACGGAAAAGAAGTACCTGGGATAATAGAAGAAATAGAAAAAGCGGGTTTAGTAATAGGAAAGAAAAAAAGCGATATAAACGCAAAAGAAATAATAAATCAAATTAGGCTAGATAGACAGGATATATCATGGATTGGAATAGAAATGAAAGGAACAAATGTAATAGTAAAAATAGTAACTTCAGAAGAAGCACCACAAATAATAGATGAAAATGACTATTGCAATATCGTTGCAAAAAAAAGTGGGATTATAACCAAAATAACAGCACAAAATGGAACAGCAAAAGTAAATGTTGGAGATACCGTAAAAGAGGGCACAGTGTTAATCGAAGGGACAATGACAGGAAAATATACTGATGTAAGATATGTGCATAGCATAGGAGATGTTGAAGCTAAAGTATGGTATACGAAAAGCGAAAAAATATATTATAAAAAGGAAGAAAAAGTTGAAACAGGTCAAGAAGAAAATAAATATAAATTAAAAATAAATAATTTTCAAATAAATTTTTATAAAACCCTTTCAAAATTTAAAATTTATGATACAATAGAACAGGAAAATAAAATAAAATTATTTTCAGACCTATATTTGCCAATTTCGGTAGTGAAAGTAACTAATAAAGAACAGCAAGTAAACAATCAAGAGTACACACCAGAAGAAGCAAAAAACATAGGTATAGAGAAAATAAAAGAAGAACTAAAAAAACAAGTACAAACAGACGTAGTACAAGAAATAATTACAACAAATGAAACAGATGAATATATCGAAGTTAACGTGACATTTGAAGTTATTGAAAATATAGGAACAGAGGAAAAAATACTGTTTTAGGAGTAGAAATGCTCTTAAAGGAAAGGATGAGATATGGAAGAAAGAAGTTTAAGAATAACAGGAGCTAACACAAATTTTTTTAGTAAATTAACAAACACATTAACAAAAATAATAAATCCAACAAAAGAAGGAATAAATACTTTACTAATTACAGCAAAAAGAAATAACATATTAAAAGCATTTGAAAATTACAAAAAAGAAAATAATGATGCAGCCGAAAAAAAATATGAAGAAGCATACACAGCATATTTAGAAACACTAGACAAATACGTACTAAATTCAATTTACAAAAAAGTAAGTGCTGGAGTTGCAACAGAATTCCAAAAAAACGCATTATCACAATATTATGGAATTGTTCAACTTAAAGATTCAGAATACACTGAATATAAATATAGAAAGCAAAAATACCTAATTGAAATAGATTATGAAAATATAAAAGCATCTGCAAAAGATAAAGTAAAATCAAGATTCCAAAAATTCTACATTGCCAAAATGGATGAATTATACAAAAAAATTCTAAAAAACTATTCTATCAAATTAGCTGATAATATAGATACATATGATAGCACAAAAGAATTAATTTACACAAAAGTATTTATAACAGTTGAAGAATACATAAAAAATATCTTAACATTAAAAATAGAAGACAAAGAAAGTAAACAATATGATGAAATTGTAGAACAATATCAAAAATTTGAAAAATTCTTGGTAGGAAAATTAGACACAAGAGATAATATTGAGAAAAACTTGATATTATTGGGAATAAGCAGAAAATTATTTACACATAGTCTTCCATTAGTAGTTGCAGAACAATGCTACATCAAATTATTAAGAGATGCAAGGTCATTGGTTCAAGATACAAAAATAGCAACAAAGAGAGAAAAAGCATATGCATTACTAATGAATTTAAAAGAAGAATATAATGTAAAATTATTATCAACAAAAGTATATTGGGATAATTTAAAAGAAAGAGAAAAATTTAAAACATTTATAGAA
>JAFTFU010000019.1 GCA_017458285.1 Clostridia bacterium
AGTGGAATTCTAAAAATAAAAAAACTGTATGAATTAATGTGATAATATAATTTCACTTTATTTCATACAGTTTAATTTTTTTGTATTATTTATTTTGATAATATTTTTTAATTTCTGGATAATATAATTTTTTAATCTATAACTATACAATATTTATAATAAAAATTCAAGCGAACAAGAACAAAATTTTATATATTTTTTTAATATTTGTTACAGCAATTATACAGCAATTTTTACACTATTTTGTGATAATTTATGATAAGTAAATAGTAGATATAACGAAAAATACTCCCTTACAAAGAGAGTATTTTTGCATTTTGTACTATTACGTGATACTTCATACCATTCTATGATAATTGCTAAAAAGTACATAGTTTTGGAGGCGACTATCGGAGTCGAACCGATCATCAGAGTTTTGCAGACTCGTGCCTTACCGCTTGGCTAAGTCGCCGAATAATTTAAATATGTACTCACGAAGAAACCTACTTACCAGCGACTCGCTATGCTCGCTGCATGCTGACGTTGTAATTCGCTATGCTCAAACAACCTCAGCAGCTTGGCTAAGTCGCCGAATATTTTGCTATTGGAGCGGGAAACGGGGCTCAAACCCGCGACCTCTGCCTTGGCAAGGCAGCGCTCTATCAACTGAGCTATTCCCGCATTCTACGTACTTAAATATAATAACAAAAATATTAAAAAAAGTCAATAGCAAAAAATAAAATATAAGTTTTTTTTATACAAATATAACTAATCTAAAAAATATTTTCCAAATAAAAAACATATTTATGAGTAAAATCATTTAAATAATTAAAAGTGCTTTTTCTATTAATAGTATATGCATTAGAAATATCTAATGTGAAACAAATATCATCATTTAATTTTAAATTCAAAGTACCTAATTTAAAATTCTGAGGTAATGGAGCCTCATAGTAAAAATTGCAATCAATTACAGGAGAAATATCATCAATATTTTGAATGTTTACAGGATAATATTCAAAAGGAAGGTCTTGTAAATTAACACTTATATCTGAAGAAACACCTTTATAAACTGTAAAACTATTCAAATTATTTGATTTCCAACTATTAAATTTTTCATCAACAATTGATTTTAAATTAACCATCTGGTAAGTTTTAAAAGCATACTCGATAAGTTTGGTGCTATCCTGAGTTCTAAACTTTTTAGTATCGGCTCCTAAAACAACACAAATTATATCTAAATCGTTACGTTTACAACTTGTAACTAAACATCTATTAGCGCCATTTGTAAAGCCTGTTTTTACACCATAAACTCCATTTAAATAACCTAATAACTCATTAGTATTATGAAGATTTTTCGGTCCACCTTTAAGCATAACTGTATAGTTCGAAGTCCTGACTAGTTTTGCGAAAGTCTCGTTTTTTAAAGCATAATTGGTAAGTAAAGCAAGTTCATAAGCTGTAGTATAATGGTCATCATTATCTAAGCCATGAGGTGTTACAAAATGAGTATTATTAAGATTTAACTCTTTAGCTTTTTTGTTCATCATATCTGCAAATCCCTCAACACTACCTCCAACATGCTCAGCTAAAGCAATTGCAGCATCATTTCCAGAACATAACATTAAACCGTACAATAAATCATTTATAGAAATTTCTAAATTAGAGGTAAGCCCCATAGTTGAACCTCCAATAGATGCAGCTTTACTTGAAACAGTTACAATTTCAGATAGATCGCTTTTGTTTTCTAAAACAACAATTGCAGTCATAATTTTAGTAGTTGAAGCCATTTTTCTTACAGTAGTTTCATTCTTGCCATATAAAATAGCATTAGTAGAACGCTCAATAACAACAGCTGCTCTTGAGTTGATATCAGGAACTTCTACATTTTTTTCTACGGTTGAAGTAGAAACAGTTGATGAAGAAGAAATATAGCTGGATTGAGAAACTGAAGTTTCCATACTATCTTGTTCATAATCAATATCGTCAGCAAAACAAAAATGTGGTAATAAAATTAAAAATAAAGTAATGCTAAAAATAAATCTTATATTTTTGGAAGAAATCATAAAATCACCTATATAAATTTATAATTAATAATACAAAAATATGCTAAAAAATAAAAAATATATATTGTCAAAAAAAAGCATTTATGATATTATACAAAAAACGATTAAGACCACTATGAAAGTGCTTGAAAAATATACAAAAGGAGGAAATATGTTGGAATCAAAAACTAACATATAAAAGAAACTATGGGAAAAAGAAAGAGTAAAAATAGTAAAATAAGACAACTTATAATGTGGCTAATAGTTATAGCAATAGTAATGATTTGTGGATATTTCAATATAGACATTGCACAATATGTAACAGGTAGCAATAATAATCAAGCAGTAAGCTCGAATACTCAAATTTCATTTGATTTAAATAGCATACCTGAATATACTAACAAGCCATATGTCATAATAAATAATAACATTCCAGATTTTCCAGAAGAAGACTATACAAAAAAAGCTTTTGAAACATATTCAGAATTAGATAGTTTAGGAAGATGTGGAGTTGCATATGCTAATATTTGTACACAAATTATGCCTAAAAAGGGAGAGACACGTGGAGAAATTTCAGCAATAAAGCCGTCAGGTTGGAAAACATTGCGATTTGACGGGCTCGTAGATGGAAATTATTTGTACAATCGTTGTCATTTAATAGGTTGGCAATTAGCAGGAGAAAATGCAAATCCGAAAAACTTAATTACTGGAACAAGATATATGAATGTTGATGGAATGCTACCTTTTGAAAATATGGTAGATGATTATATAGAGGAAAATCCTAAAAATCATGTGCTATATCGTGTTACTCCAATTTTCGAAGGCGATAATTTAGTCGCTAGCGGAGTTCAAATGGAAGCTTACTCAGTTGAAGACAATGGAAAGGGTATAAAGTTTAATGTTTATGTTTATAATGTTCAACCCGGAATTACTATAAACTATAAAACAGGCGAAGCAAAACTTAAATAATTAAAAATAGAAGACTTTTGCAATGGCAAAAGAAGAAAAAATAAAAAATAATAGCAGAATTTTTTTAATTCATAATACAACCTCCATATGAATACAATTAAACAACAAGTATTCTATATGGAGGTTCGTCATGAAAGGCATATCAATCGAAGAAAGAGCAGTAGAATTAGCTCATTATATAATAAGTACAAAAGACACTGTAAGAGGAGCAGCACTAAAATTTGGTATAAGTAAGAGTACCGTACACAAAGACGTATCTGATAGATTATTAAAAATAAATCCAAGTTTAGCTCATGAAGTAAGAGAAATTCTTGACGAAAACAAAGCGGAAAGACACATAAGAGGAGGTTTAGCAACAAAACTAAAGTACAGTCATCAAAAAGAACAAAAGGAAAAAATCAAAAATCTAGAAAAAAATAATAACTATGCACAAAGCAGCAACAAATGAATAAGAAATTAAACGAAGTAAGTTTAAAGAAAAACTCCACTAGAAGCTCTTGCTTATTAAACTTACTTCGTTTAGTTTAATTGCACAAACTGCGGACTGTCTATGGAGTTTTTAAATTTTATC
>JAFTFU010000147.1 GCA_017458285.1 Clostridia bacterium
AATTTGAAAAGATTGTTTTACTTAAATCAACAACTTTTTCTGCTTCAATAGAATATTGCTTTGTTTTATCTTCAGTTTCGTTTATTAGGTTTATATTTTTTATATCTGGTATTTTATCTTTTATATTTTCCATTTTGTTTTCAGGGTCTTCTACAGTTACAAATATTATATTTTGACCACTCACCTTGTTTTCTAAATTTTCTGGCGTGTCTACTGCAACTATTTTTCCTTTATTTATTATAATTACCCTATTGCAAATTTGGCTTACTTCAGATAGGATGTGCGAACTTAATATTACAGTGTGTTCTTTTCCTAAGTTTCTTATTACTTCTCTAATCTCAGTAACTTGTTTTGGGTCTAACCCTACTGTTGGCTCATCTAATATTATTACTTTGGGCTCTGAAACTAAAGTTCCTGCTAGACTTACTCTTTGCTTATATCCTCTTGATAAATTTCTTGTAAGTTTGTTTTGAACTTGTGTTAATCCTGCATCTTCTAAGGCTTTTTTTACTTTATCTTTTTTTTCTTTTCTATTTACGCCTTTTAATTCTGCCATGTATGTTACGAATTCTTTTACAGTTAAATCACTATAAAGTGGAACTCCTTCTGGCATATATCCAATTTGTTTTTTTGCTTTTTGTGAGTTTTTTAAAACATCATATCCATTTACTTCAACCGTTCCTGAAGTTTGTTCAATAAATCCTGTAATGATGTTCATTGTTGTACTTTTACCGGCACCATTTGGTCCTAATAATCCTACAACCTCGCCTTCTTTTATTTCAAAGCTAATATTATCTAAAGCTACAAAATCCCCATATTTTTTTGTAACATTTTCTAGTTTAATCACGTATGGTCTCCTCCTTTTTTTATTTACGACATCGTACCATTTAATTTAATTGTTGTAAATATAGTTCACAAAAAATTCACAAATTTTCGTTATGTTTTTTTGACATTTATTTCTAAAATTTATTTTTTTGCATAAAATAAAAATGAAATTTGTACATTCGTACATATAAAATTTAATAGGAGTTTTTAATTTTATGGAATATATTTCTGCTTTTTTTATCTCTTTTATATTAATATTTTTTTCTGAATTAGGCGATAAAACTCAGCTTTTTGTCTTGTCTTTTTCCTCTAAAATAAAAACATTACACGTTTTAATAGGTGTCGCCTTAGGAACATTTTTTAGTCACGGAATAGCTATTCTTTTTGGTAGTAAATTAGGGCTTTTAGAAAATAATATTATTTTTAAATTGATTACATATATAACATTTTTATTTTTTGGAATTATTGGATTTTTGCCTGAAAAAGAAAAAGATTCACAAAATTCTTTTTTAGGTAAATTGACTCATCTATCTTTAAATTATATTTTCATTATTGCTTTATGTATTGCATTAGGTGAGCTTGGGGATAAAACTTTGCTTGCTTCAATCGGTCTAGGAATCGATTACCCTGCATATAAGATTTCTTTAATTTTAGGCTCAATTGCAGGTATGGTTGGAAGTAATACTATTGCCATTTTCTTTGGCAAGTTTATTGGAAATAAGATTTCTGAAAAGAAAATTAAATTTTTATCTAATATAATTTTCATAAGCTTCGGCTTGATTGGACTTTTAGGTTTGTTATTTAATTATTATAATCTTTTTTAAGTTGCACTTTTTCTGTAAATTTAGCCGCGGGTGTCTACATTGACGCAAAATGTTAAAAACATAATTTTAAAAAAAATAACATTTTGTCTCAGTTTAAATTTCTTAAATAAACTGGTACAAAATGTTAAATTTTTTATTTTTTAAGTTTACTCAATTCCTAAATATTCATTGTATGTTACTTCTTTATCTATTACTTTATCAGATTTAATGTCAATAATTCTATTTGCAACTGTTTGAGTTAATTGATGGTCATGTGATGTAAATAAAATATTTCCTTTAAACTTTTGCATTCCATCATTTACTGAAGTTATGCTCTCCATATCTAAGTGGTTTGTTGGTTCATCAAAAATTAAAAAGTTTGCACCAGATAGCATCATTTTTGAAAGAACACATCTTACTTTTTCTCCTCCTGATAAAACATTTGCTTTTTTTAAAGCTTCATCTCCTGAGAATAACATTCTTCCTAAAAATCCTCTTACATAGGTTTCATCTGGTTCTTTTGAATACTTTCTTAGCCAATCTGTTAAAGTTTCATCACAATCAAATAAATAGTTGTTGTCTTTTGGGAAATAGTCTTTTGTTATTGTTGTTCCCCAAATTAGTTCTCCTTCGTCTGGTTCTAGTTCGCCTGCTATTATTTGGAATAAAACTGTTTTTGCCATTTCATTATCTGCTAAAAATGCTATTTTATCATTTTGTTTTACTGTAAATGATACTTTATCAAGAATTTTTTCTCCATTTATTGTTTTTGAAATATTTTTAACTTGTAAAATTTCTTTACCTGGCTCTCTATCTGGCTTGAAGTCTACATATGGATATCTTCTATTTGAAGGTTTTATCTCTTCTAATTGAATTTTTTCTAATGTTTTCTTTCTTGATGTTGCTTGTTTTGATTTTGAAGCATTTGCACTAAATCTTGCTATAAATTCTTGTAATTCTTTTATTTTATCTTCTTTTTTCTTATTCTGTTCTTTTGCTTGTTTTAATGCAAGTTGACTAGATTCATACCAGAAGTCATAGTTTCCTGGATATACTGTAATTTTTCCAAAGTCGACATCAGCTATATGTGTACATACTTTGTTTAAGAAATATCTATCATGAGATACAACAATTACAGTATTTTCAAAGTTTATCAAGAATTCTTGTAACCAGTTTATGCTCTTTAAATCTAAATCGTTTGTAGGCTCGTCAAGTAGTAACACATCTGGATTTCCAAATAAACTTTGTGCTAATAACACTTTTACTTTTTCTCTTGCTTCTATATTTTTCATTAATTTATAGTGATTTTCTGATACTATTCCTAAATCATTTAATAATTTTTCAGCATCCGCTTCTGCATTCCATCCGTCAAGCTCTGCAAATCTTTCTTCTAATTGAGCAGCTCTCATTCCGTCTTCTTCTGAAAAATCTGGTTTTGCATATATTTCTTCTTTTTCTTTCATTATGCTATATAATTCTTTGTTTCCCATAATTACTGTATCTAATACAGTGTTTTCTTCAAATGCAAAGTGGTCTTGTTTTAAAACTGATATTCTTTCAGTTTTATCTAATGTTACTTCTCCTTTACTTGGTTCTAACTCTCCTGATAATACTTTTAGAAATGTTGATTTTCCTGCTCCATTTGCTCCGATTATTCCATAGCAGTTTCCTTTTCCAAATCTTATATTTACATCTTCAAACAATACTCTTTTTCCAAAACGTATTGTTACTCCATTTGCTGATAACATCTACTTTCCTCCTCTTTTTTATTTCTCAATTTTCGACTTATCTATTATATCATTAAAATGCCTATTTAACAAGGCATTTTAATGATTTTACACGCATTTACTTTAGTACTTCACACTAGAATTTACTTTTTTATTTAAGTATTTTCTAAAAATTTATAATTTCTTTATTTCCTCAATAGATAATTCAGTAAGTTCTGAAATTTCATTGATATTCATATTTTTAGCTAACAATTTTTTTGCGAATTGTATTTTTCCTTGTTCTTTCCCTTTTTCTAAACCTTGCTCTATTCCTTGTTTTAATCCCTTTTCTAGACCTTCTTCCAATCCAGCCTTAAACCCTTCTGCTTTGCCAGCTCTAACGCCGGAATTATATTGAGTAAGTTCATCTCTAATTGCTTTTTCTCTTAACTCTGCAAGCCTCCTATTATATTCATCCTCACTTATTTTTTCAAGAGTGTAAACTGTATTTTTTATATCTTCATTTTCATTCATAATTTGAGCTACCTCCTCACTTTCAGGATTAAGTAAAAACATCATCCATTGATAAAGTAAACTTTCAG
>JAFTFU010000148.1 GCA_017458285.1 Clostridia bacterium
ATCAAAAAACCCATTGGTTTTATATGGATTCTTTCTTTATAATAATGAAAGGTAGTTCCCGAATGTAGATAGGCTCTCATGCAAGAAAAGCAAGAGAGCCTATCTACATAAAAAAGATTGGATATTTGCCAACCTTTTAGTGTAAGGGGTTTAATGACAGCTTGTTACTACAACTCATTTTCATTTTAAAATAATTAATCAGAAAATTCAATCTTGGTGTTTTTTCTCAATATGCTTTTTCATATTTTTGAATTATAATATAGTTAATTCTTTTTATTTTTATATCTGTCTCTTATCTTCCCGTTATGAATCCTTATTGAAAGGATTCTTTTTTTATCCTAATTTTTTGGTCTAATCGATATTTCCCCATTGCTTCATAGATTAAAAGGTCTAATTTTTGACTAAAATCAATTACTTTTTGATGGCTAAATCCATATTTTTTTACAAGATTGCTCAATTCTTTTTTTTGATCTTCGATCATGTCATGTAGTAATCTCATTTCCACTTTTTCTTGTAAACTCCTTTATACATAGAATCTCGAAAAAATTGTACCCAAAAAATTGCAAACAAAAACAAGGCTGAAACCAGCCTTGCCCTAAAGGAAAAAAACTAACTCTTATATCTAAGAGTACATTATGTATGGGAATTTTTGAAGTGGATATCCCATAAAAGGATAAAAAAGTTATTATTGTAATATTTTTAAAGGTTTTTTATTTTATAAAGAAACAGTCGAAATTGCTTGTTTATAAAGGAACTGTTGCTTTCCATTGCTTAAAACTAATACCGAAAATTTATCAACAGCGATAATTTTTCCAGGTACTCTGACACCATTTATTAGAAAAATCGTTACTTCTTTTTTCTCATCTATTAACTTCTCATAAAATTTTTCTTGTGTATGCATCATTTAGATGGTTGCAACTCCTTTACTTTACCAGCATTATTCATGGCTTCTAAAAACAAATATTCTTTTACTGTCATTTCTAATGTTGGACAATACTCTACTTTAGATATTTCGTGTAAAGCGGTTAAATTTTCATCTAATCTTTTGAGCATTCCCTTTAAACCGATTTGGCCAACTCCATATTGGATAACAGGGTTTAAAAATATATCTAATTTGACGAGATTTGGTTCAATGAGAGATACAATCTCTTGTACTTTAGGTAATACAACCGTTTCGTATCGATTTTTAAATGCCTCTAAATTTTCTGGATTTGGTACGGGTTCATTAGAGCAGAACTTTTTAAATGATACAACTCGGATGTCATTTTGTAGAGAGCGAATTTTCTTTTGATATATACTCTTATCAAAACCATGTCGATCATTTTCATCATAATGGAGTGTAGAGTATTTTTGTGGATTTTTTTGATAAAATCCTATTAGAATATCCTCTTTGTTTTGATGTAACATAACAAACATGGTCCGCTGTAAGTTTGTTATTTCATTAATAATTTGTAATGTGGATTCTAATATTTCTTCTCTGTCTACTTGATTCAACTTTTGCAATTGCTCATCTGTCATTGTTGCAAAAGTTTGATATTCCTTATTTGTTTGTAATTCTTTTACCATAAAGCAGGCAATTGGTGGTAAACAAGGCTCATCTTCTGCATCTAGGAAAAGGAGCTCAATCATTTCTTCTAGATTTTCTGCTATTTCTTTTTTTGCCTTTTGTATCCATTGTATACTCTGCTCTTCATATCCTGGTTGTTTGAGGCGATCTACTATATAACGACGTCTACTTTCAAAATGACTTTGTAATATTGACATATGAGTCTCTCCTTCTTGGTATCATCCATATAAGATGAGCGTTATTTTACTTCTACATGGGGGCGCTCCCCAAATAAATGCATCAGCATATCTTTGCGAGTAATTTGTTCATTTTTTACATCAGCTTCACCAAAAGTTATACAACCTAAGTATTCTAAATCATCCCGTTTAAATACGACTTCTTCACCCTTCATAACCATTTCGGTATACCAAACTCGTTTACCATTAATATTTGCAGTTGCAACGTATCCATCTTTAAAACTGTATGTCTGCAAAAACATTTGCTGTGAAAAATAAAAGTCATATTCTGTTTCTGGTGCAAAATAAACAGAAAGGTCTATGTCATCGTCATCTTTTTCTGGAATCTTTCGTTCCTCAATTTCCATACGTGTATATTCATGTATGGGAAACTCATTCAAGTTTTCTTCTTCTATTTCCTCCATAATCCAGTAATTATCCCCGTTATCGCCAGGATAATAGTGGTACCATTCATTCGAATCCGTTTGAAATACATGTTCGATTTGTATCCCTTCTTTTTTTTCATACGCTTCTGTAATATATTGATTGAAAAACCAATCTGTCTGATCATATGTGATATCTGTACAATAAAAGCCAGAATCTTCCCCGATAATAAACTTTTCTTTATTTCCATTAAACTCATATTCATAGCACTCATAAAACTCAAATTCTTCTGGATATTGATTATAGTAATCTTCGGAATTAAATAATGATTGAAGTTGTTTGGCAACACTTTCTGTTATTTCTTCTAATTTTAGAAATTCATTGATGTCATCTTGTATG
>JAFTFU010000149.1 GCA_017458285.1 Clostridia bacterium
AAAAATATTGATAGATAAAATAAGTACAATAAATACAAATAATATTGATATTTCAAAAACTGAAACATGAGTAAATACAAGTAATACAGATAATATTTATAGTGTTATAAATATTACTAAAACTCGAACATGTGGAAGTGGTAAGAAATATAAGAATTGTCATGGTAAAAATTCGTAATAGCAATGGTTACAGAGAATTTTACTTTTAGATAATCTTTGTAAGATAAATCTAAAATATCATACCATAGAAGCATATAGCAATATAGTTAAAACCTATTTAAAATCTAATTTGGGCTTTTATAAGCTATCTCAAATAACTAAAATAATAATTGCAGATTTTATGATTTAAGAGGAAGTTACGCAACTACAATTTTAAGAAATGGAGTAGAGATACGATATGTTGCAGATGTATTGGGTCATAAAGATATAGAAACAACAGAAAATTATTATATTTCTAGTACTAATGAAAATAAGAAAAATAAAAGATTTTACTAAATTTAAGACAAATTAAGAAAAGTATGATATAATTTCTGACAAAGAGGCTAATTTTTTTGGAGTGATTTATAAATGAAAAAATGGAAAATTATTCGCACAATAACAATAGCAATTTTAATTATTTTTATAGTTATAGTATTATGGAATTTAATATCAGCTTATACTGTAAAAGTTACATATCCTTATCCAGCATTAGGAATTGAGGTAAATAATTGGTTTGACAGGTTTTGTATAATTATGGGAATTATTTTATATTTTTTGGGAATTCCTATGGTTGTAGATATTGTATTAATAATAGTGTCGATTATAAAACTGAAAAGAAATAAACAAGAGTGATTAAAAAGTAGATATAAAAATAAATTAGTTAAATAGATATTAGAAATGGATAGTCTGTTATATTGAAAAATAAAAAGAGAAATAGCAGATAAATTAGCACTAGATGAATATAAAAATTACAGAATAGTGCAAGATGAAAATTATATTTCAGACTTTGATGAACTTATAATAGAAACTAAAAACTTAAATAACATTTAGGCATAAAATTATAGTATATAACGGAAAGAAAATAATATTTTTTTGAGGTGATAACTTTGCGATATGAAACAATAGATAAACAAAATGATATAGCAATTTCAATTTTAAAAGAAAATAAAGAACTAATGTCTCTGTTAAATTACATTGAAAAATTAAATTTACCAAATTTTTATATAGCTGCTGGAAGTGTTTTTCAAACTATATGGAACTATTATGACAACAAACCTTCGAATTATGGGATAAAAGATATAGATGTAATTTATTTTAATAAAGATGATTTATCAGTTGAGAGAGATTTAGAATATTATAAGAAAATCAAAGAATATTCTGAAACAAGTGGATATAATTATGAGATAGATGTTTCTAATGAAGCTAGAATGCATTTATGGAAAAAAGAAAAGTTTCACATAGAGATAGAACCTTATACAAGTTCAGAAGATGCTATAGATAAATGGATTGCAACAGTTCATGCAATAGGAATAACAAAAGTGTATAATCAAATAAAAATTTATGCACCTTATGGATTAAGTGATATATTTAGTAGAACTATAAGACCAATTAAGCATAAAGATAATACAAAGGAAATATATGATAAAAAGGCTAATAGTTGGAAGGAAAGATTTAATGATTTGAATATAATTGAATGGTAATACAAATTATAGGACTTATGTTTAAAATTGTTAATTATGTTTTTATTTAAAGAAATATTGAATTTTTAAATTTATTATAATATAATTTATATATAAGTAAAATGAAATATTGCGAACAATGTTCTCAAAATGTTCGCAGGAGATAAATACTGATAATACGATATATAATTAAATAGGATGGTGATAATTGTGAGAGAAATAAGATTATGCGATGATTCATCTTTTGAAGATACAATTGAAAAGTGCAATAAAAATAAATTAGGAATAGAAGTACAGACTTTTGCAGAATTAATTACAAGGAAAATTGGTGAGTCGCAGGAAGCGGTTGATTCTAGAATAGAAAATGAAATATTAAAAGAAAAATCAATTTTAGATAATATGAGTTGTGGTAAAAGTTTTCATGCGCCTCATGCTGGGGTTGAAACAGGAACTAAAGATTACTATGACTATGAAAAAATAATGAAGTATCTAAACAAGGCATATCAAGTTGCTTCAAAACTTGGTTGTACAGAAATGGTTATTCATAATGGTTATAAAGTTGGTACTTATTATTATCCTAAGTATATTGAAAGATCTATAAACTTTTGGAAAGACTTTCTAAAAGATAAAGATGCTTCAATAACTATTTGCATAGAAAATCAATTTGAATTAGATAGTGATATGCTTAAGCAAATAATTGATGGAGTTTCAGATGATAGATTAAAAGTATGCTTAGATATTGGACACGCACATGCAAATTCAATTATGCCGGTTGAAAAATGGATTGAAACACTGGGCGGTAGAATAGCGTATTATCATTTACATAATAATCATGGAAAACAAAATATTCCTGATCACAATGATGATGAACATTTAGGAATAAATCATGGAACAATTGATATTGCAAAAGTATTAGAATATTCTGAAAAATATTCTCCTAATGCAATATGGAATTTAGAATCAAAAGTAGAGTATCACGCAGAAGATATAGAAAAGTTAAAGTCTTTAGGATATATAAAAGAGTGATAAAATGTCAAACTTAATAATAGTATCGGGGCCACAAGCCGTTTGTAAAATGACCGTAGCAGAAAAAAATTAAAGAAAGATTAGGCTATTCTTTGATGGTTAATCATGATAGCATTGAGGTATCAGATAAAATATTTGGCTTTGCAACTCCAGCTCAAAAATAAGTTCGTCTTTAAAATTTATTACCAAGTATTTTATTGAATATGAAAATATTAATGATATGGTATACAAGATTAGTAATTTTATTGAAAAATAGAAAATGAAAATCCTTGTAGTAAAGGCTTCTTTATGCAATTTTCGTAATTGTACAAAAGGAAAAGATTTGCCCCTATTTACTTAACACATACGAAGAAAATTGTGCTGTAATATATCAATTTACAAAAAAATATTTATGCTACAATACTAACTGGAGGTAGAGAAAATGGAACATATATTAAAATTGCAACCTAAATATTTCGATTATATCAAAAATGGTACAAAAAGGATAGAACTGAGATTATATGATGAAAAAAGACAGAAAATAAATATAGGAGATACCATTATTTTTCAAAAAGAACCTGAATTAAATATCACTATGAAAGTAAGAGTTGTAGGACTATTACGATATAATAAATTTGAAGAATTATTTGAGGATTTTGATATAAAAATGATGGCTGATAAATCAATGACAAAACAAGAATTATTAGATGTTCTCGAAGAATTTTATACACCAGAGAAACAAAAAGAATATGGTGTTTTAGGAATACGTATTGAGAAAATTAGTACCAAGGTACTTAAAAGCATGTTCTAACATCTTGGTTGCTACATGCTTCCACGGTTACTTTCTTGGACACATTATAGAACACTTTTACAAGTATTTGATAAGAATGCAAGAGAATGGTATGAGAATTATAATGTGCAGAATATTTTGATATTAAGTACAAATTTATTAGATTTGAAGGGATAGAATATGATACAACTATTAAAATATGGAAATACAAATTGCTATTATATAAAAGGTAAAAAAGGAAATATACTAATTGATACAGATTGGGCAGGAACATTACAAGCTTTTTATAAAAAAACAAAAGAATTAAACATAATAAGAATAGATTATCTTATAATAACTCATTATCATCCTGACCATATGGGAATTGCACAAGAGATAATTGATAATATGAATGCAAAATTATTAGTTATAGATGTTCAAAAAGATTATCTACATTGTTCAGATAAAATATTTGAAAAAGATAAAAAAACAAATTTTACTCCTATAAATACAGAACCATTAATAATTTCATGTAAGGAAAGCAGAAAATTTTTAAGTAATTTAGGAATAAATGGAGAAATAATATACACTCCAGGACATAGCGAAGATAGTATTTCTTTAATATTAGATGAAGGTATTGCAATAGTTGGGGATTTATATGATTTAAATTCAGCACCATCATTTAATGATGAAAAAATAAATAATAGTTGGGATAAAATATTAAGTCATAATATATCGAAAATATGTTATGGACATCATGAGCAAATACTTAATAAATAAAATTACATTATTACAAACATATAATTAAAAAGTAGATAATGTCGTTAAAAATGTCAACGATTTGTCAACGAAAATAAAATTTAATTAGAACAATAAAGTACATTTTTAATTACAATTATTATTCCCATCTAAAGTAGCAAGTGTCGCTAATGTATCTCCGTAATTGAACAAAGAAAGCAGATAAGGTTGCTAATTCTTCAGGAGATTTATCTTTAGCAATACTACATGCT
>JAFTFU010000150.1 GCA_017458285.1 Clostridia bacterium
ATAATTAGGTGTAATTATATCTTAATAATAATAAGAAAAGCTTTTCTTATTATTATTAAGATATAATTACACCTAATTATTTTATCTGTAATCTTAATTAACGTATCTTTGCAAATCAATATCATAAGCAAAAAAATAAAATAAAATGAAAAAGATAATTATTATTCTGTTGGCAATCATTAATGTCTATTTAATAATATATATTATGAATGTTAATAAAGAACTCAGATATTTCAATACATTTATTAATAATTTAATTTCAGCAAGAAATTGCAGACAACGAAATTGTGGAAATAAAGGAACTTCATAATATAACAGAATCTTGCTGTGCCAATAACAACAATGATTCTATAGTTGAATTTATTAATTTAAATAAGATGTATTTGGGTAATAGCAATGACGAATTAAATAGATTATATTACAATATTATAAAACATAACAAGAAAGATTATTTGAAATTTATTGAATTATTATCTATTTATAACATAAAAAATAATAATTCTAATTATAGTTTCGATATGATTCCCCCAATTGTTATCTCTAAAACAGACACAATACAAGTTAGAGAGATGTATAATTGCAGTATATTTACTGCTATTAATGATTTTTATAAACTAATACAGATTGAATTTGCTGGAGACGATTCTCTTTATACAATACCAGATAACTTTGTTTTTAAATATTCTAAAAAAGCTATTACTAAAGGAGATAAAAAACTATCAGGTAAAATTATTGTTAATCGTAACGGCAACGAAGACTATTATGAATTTGAAAAACACTACATTGTAAAATAAACGTTTATTGTATTCTAGTCACAGATAATTACATACCATATTATCCAAAAACAACAAGTAATAATGAAAACCTTTGACTTTAAAAATATTAGCATGATTATTTTTACAGAATGTACAATAGTTTATTTTAGAATAGCAATAATACAATCTACAATTTAATCCTTTCCTGCAATTCTCCTAAATGGTTTGATATATTGCCTGGAAATAACCACCACTGCATTTAATTACGACTTCTGAATTATATTCACGATTTATTTCTTGCTCAACAGGATAGATAATATTTCTACATACACAACATGTTCTACTCATTTCAATGTCTTTTAGTATCTCTATACCTTCAGGATAATGCAAAACTATAAATTTAGAGGAATCATTTATAGTTACTTTTACATTAGCATCACTTAAAACAAAATATACTTTATCGTCATCTCCAAAAACAATATCCGAAGCAAACCATTCATCCCTTCCTTTATAAAAGAAGCAGATATTACCTAACTCATAACCATTTTTATCTCTATAATAAAAATAAGTTTTCATATCTTGAACATCTACTCGTGTAATGACGATATTGTTGTAAGAATATGTTGTTTCTATAGATGACTTGCCTTTGCATGCAACAAAGAAAAAGAATATAATCAGTAAAAATAAATATCGCATATTCATTATTTTTTTACAATAATATTGCTTAATAACTTCAACTCTTTTTAGAAATTAATGATTATTTATCTTAGATACAATAGGAACGTAAGTCTGCTTTTGAGCTTTTTTAAAGAAATGACAAACAAGCCCAGAATAAGTATAGGTTTCTCCATTGGAAACAAAATTTATTCTTGTATAATTCTCGCCTCTATAGATTACTTCTATTGGCGACGAAAATATTAAATCTATTCCATGAATAATAAAATCTTTCTTTAAAGTTAGTTGAGAATATATAACATCTATAAAATCCAATGCCCTATCTACATCTACTGTTAGGAAATCATCTGTGATGGTTACTGAAATGATATGTGCGGTTTATTGATATAAATGAATTACATGTAAAGATTTGTATCATTTGTCTCTTTTGGTATAAAATGATTGTTATCTAAGATAGGTAATTCACCATATCTATTTAGAATATCATTAAAAAACGACATTATATCTTCAAAGTGGTTGCTTTTCATTTGAAAATTCTGATTTTTTATCATATAAAAATTTATTACGACTACTATCCGTCTTTTTTACCTGTGATAGCTTCGGTTACATTTATTATATAGTCGCCTAATTTCTCCAATTGGGCAAACATATTACTATAAACAATACCCGTTTGATAAGAATAGTCGTTATGTTGGATAGATTCAGTATGTTCTTCCCTCAATGTATCACGCATTTTATTGATTTCTTCTTCCCATTTGCCAGCTTCATCCAATTTAACCAAGTTATAATTGCCTGTCAAATTGACATTCATCTGTTGCAATGCCCCTTGAACAAGTTTAAACATATTCTCTATGTTTTCTTTCATACGGTCAGAGAACTCAATATGCTGTTTATTCTTGTTTTCTATAGCCAACGACATTTGATAACAAGAATCGCCGATACTCTCTAAGTTATCCACAATCTTTAACATACTTTCCACTTCTTTAGAACCCTTAAGAGAAAGACCGTTTTCGGAAACATTGGTCAAATATCTTGCAATCTCCACCTCCATTCTGTCGGTTATCTCCTCATATTTCTGTGTCCGCTCGGCAAGTTTAGAAAATTGTTTGGCGTCATGCAATGAAAACATCTCTGGAATAAAATCAAACATACGCACTACCCGTCTTGAGAAAACTTCAATCTCTTTCTTTGCTGGTTCAAGGGCAACCTCTCCGCCGGATATAAGTCCTTGTTTGATGTATTTCAATCTGAACTCTTCTTCATCGTCAGTGTCTGGGACAAGTTTGTACAGTATCTTAATCAATACGGGTATGAACCAAACTAATATTGCAGAGTTGGCAACGTTAAAGAAAGAATGGAAACAGGCTATTGCAACCGGTACGCTTTCTGTGTCAATCATCGGGTCGTTAAAGCCTATAAACATAATGAAATGACGTATCAACCACATAACAGGGTAAAACAAAACCAAAATCCACACAACGCCCGTAAAATTAAACAAGAAATGCGCTCTGGCTGCACGTTTTGCAGTACGGTTTGCTACCATTGCGGCAATATTTGCTGTTATCGTTGTACCAATATTCTCTCCCAAACACAAGGCACAAGCCATTTCAAAATTGATAAGCCCGTTGGCACACATAACAAGGGTAACTGCCATCATCGCAGTTGATGATTGTATGCAGAATGTAACTATTGAGCCGATAAGAACGAATAACAAAATAGACAGATAACCATACGAAGACATATTTCCAACAGTTACCATAAGGTTGTTATATTCCGGCTGTGAAAAATCGGGAACCATATTCTGCATTATAGCCAAGCCGTAAAAGATTAGCGCAAAACCTACGACAAAACTGCCGTGTGCTTTGTACTTTTTGGTCATTATCAAAGGGATTGCCAAAGCTATCAACGGCAAACAAAAATCCTTTATAGAGAAATTAAATCCTAATAAAGAGATAATCCAAGCCGTAAGCGTAGTTCCTATATTGGCACCCATTATTATAGAAATTGCCCCGGCCAATGACAATAAACCTGCATTGACAAAACTTACCGCCAAAACAATAGTGGCTGCCGAAGCATTCATCACTACCGTCATTCCGATACCCGTAAGAATGCCTTTAAAAGGATTGGACGTCATCTTATTGAGTAGGTTTCTCAGACTGTCGCCTGCCAACTTCTGCAGATTATCACTCATTATCGTCATTCCGTAAAGGAATAATCCTAAGGCACCAAGGAATGTCAGTATCGTCAATACAATTGTCATCTTTATCTATTTTATTTTTATTGTTCCTTTTTTTGAAAATAAAAATGCAGACAAGAGCATTTGCCTTTATCTGCACCTAATTTATTTAACTTATTATTTTCTTTTCTATATCTTCTACGCTTCTGCGGTAATTCTTATTTGTTTGGCACGAAGTCTCTACCGATTTGCAGGCGTGAAGAACTGTTGCGTGGTCTTTCTTTCCGCATTTCTCTCCGATAGCAACTAAAGAATTTTTGGTAAGTTTGCGGGATAAGTACATACTAATATGTCTTGCTGCCACTATATCGCCTTTACGTGAGCGTGAAAGCATTTGTTCCATTGATATATTGAAATAATTGCAAACCATTTTTTGAATATACTCTATCGTTATCTCACGTGTGTTGGATTTTACGAATTTATCTACAATTTCTCTCGCCAAATCAATAGTTATATCGCATTTTGATAAAGTTGCATGGGCAATTACGGAAACAAAAGCGCCCTCTAATTCTCTTATAGATGTATTTACACTGTATGCAAGATACTCTATAACTTCGTCAGGCATACAAGCAGCACCGTCATCTTCGATTTTCTTCTTTATAATATTGATTCTGGTCTGCACATCCGGCATCTGCAATTCAGCATTAAGCCCCCATTTCAAACGGGATAGCACTCTCTCTTCAAAGCCACTCATATCCACCGGAGCCTTATCCGATGTTATTATTATTTGTTTGCCAGAAGAATGCAGCCAGTTGAATATTTGGAAGAATACTTCTTGAGAACCAGGTTTTCCTTCCAAAAACTGAATGTCATCTATTATAAGAACGTCAATCATCATTTGATAAAACTGTAAGAAATCATTAGTTGTATGCTCTTGAACGCTCTTAACATACTGACGAAGGAACTGGTCAGCACTTATATATAAGACAGTTTTCTCCGGATGCAGCCTTTTGGTTTCTATACCTATGGCATGAGCCAAATGAGTCTTGCCTAAACCGACCGAAGAATAAATAAGAAAAGGATTGAAGGCTGTCTTGCCTGGGTTTTGTGCCACTGCATAACCTGCACTTCTTGCAAACTTATTACAAGAACCCTCCACAAAATTATCAAAATTGTAATTATCTTTCAATTGTGAATCAACCTTAATCGGTTTTATGCCCGGAATAATGAAAGGATTGGGAAGCTCTTTCATATCAGGGTTATTAAGGATTACAGGTGCGTTTTGAGGGTAGTTTTCCACGATTGGATGATTGACACTTGACATTGTCATCATATTAGACTCTGTAACCTTTGTCATATATCTCAATTTAGCGGAAGGAGATATAACCCTGCGGATAGTTCTTATCAATTCATCTATATAATGTGCCTCTATATATTCATAATAGTAATTAGAAGGAACGCTCAAATAAAGAAAATCATCTTCGTATTTGACAGCCACTAAGTCAGAAAACCATATGCGGAACTCATCTTCCGGTATTATATCCTTAAGTATTGCTAAGCATTCGCTCCAAATCTTTTTTAGTTTATTCTTTTCAGTATTCTGCATTTTAAAATCATTTTTTTCAGTCCGCAAAATTATAAATTTATTCGTTTTCTTTTTTTTTATTTTTTTCTTTGCAAGTCAAAAATTTTTCGTATATAAGGCGGTAAAGCCAATTTTTCAATTCCGACCCATCGTCAAGTAAATAAATTCATTCTTCTTGTAATTGATTTTGTTGATTTTAGAAAATAAAACAACATATCAAAAACTCAATTTTGCCCCATATATTAAGAATTTTTCAAATAAAAAAATTTTTAAGAACTTTTTTTAATTCATCAAAATTTTGCCGTAAGTTATCTATAAAACTTCAAAATTCAAGTTTTTAGAAATACATTAGAGATAATATTTAATAAAAAAGATTGATTTTTCTTCAAAAATTTTTTTTCACAATTCAAAGTTAAAAAAAATCATCACTAAATTTTTTTTTCACAATTTTATTAACATTACACTTTCTCTTCTTATGACAAAATTCAGTCTTGAATTTATTTTTTACAAAATTACAAATAATTTATCAATCAGTAAAATAATTTTTGCAAATGCTCAATTTATTTTTGCAATTCTTCACTTAATTTTTATAATTTCTGAAAACATTTTTGTAAAGACCGTCTAAAAATTATTTTAAACCGTTTAAAATACTATTTTAGACCGTCCAAAATATAATTTCAGACTGTTTAAACAAATTTTATAACTGTTAGTACAAAAATAAATTCTGAAATTGCAAAAATGTTTTTTGAAATCACAAAAACGAATTGCGTAGATACAAAAACGTTTTTAAATCTTGCTCTGTCATTTTGTCATAAGAGATTTACTGGCACATAGTTTGAAAGTTCAGCTTTTGTATTCACACCTTAGAAATAAGCAAAGAATACGGCTAATTAATAATAATGTGTAATTAATCAAAAAAACAATAAATAAAATGGGCAAAATAATCGGAATAGATTTAGGAACGACAAACAGCTGTGTTGCTGTTATGGAAGGAAATGAAACTGTTGTTATAACAAATAACGAAGGCAGAAGAACAACTCCTTCAGTTGTCGGATTCGTTAAGGACGGCGAGAGAAAAGTCGGCGATCCTGCAAAAAGACAAGCAATAACCAATCCTCAGAATACTGTATATAGCATAAAGAGATTTATGGGTATGAACTTCGACGGCGTACAAAACGAAGTAAGCAACGTACCTTATAAAGTAGTAAGAGGAGATAATAACACTCCGAGAGTAGATATCAACGGAAGAATGTACACTCCTCAGGAAATATCCGCAATCATCTTGCAGAAAATGAAAAAGACTGCAGAGGATTACCTTGGCACAACGGTAAATGAGGCAGTTATCACCGTTCCTGCATACTTTAACGATGCACAGCGTAAAGCTACCAAAGAGGCAGGCGAAATTGCAGGTTTGAATGTAAGACGTATTATCAACGAACCTACTGCCGCAGCATTGGCATATGGTTTGGATAAAAAAACCGACGACCAGATAGTAGCGGTATTTGACCTTGGCGGCGGTACATTTGATATTAGTATTTTGGAATTGGGAGACGGTGTATTTGAAGTTAAATCCACCAACGGAGATACGCACCTTGGAGGCGACGATTTTGACAGAAAGATAATCAACTTTATGGCTGAGGAATTTATGAAAGATCACCCGACTGTGGATTTGCGTAAAGACCCAATGGCATTGCAACGTTTGAAAGAGGCTGCAGAAAAGGCTAAAATAGAATTATCCTCTTCTACCTCAACTGAGATAAATCTTCCGTACATTACTTCAATAGACAACATACCACAACACTTAAATTTGACTTTGTCAAGAAGCAAATTTGAACAATTATGCGACGATTTAATCAAAGCATGTTTAATACCTTGCCAAAAAGCATTGGAAGACGCAGGTATAGATAAGAGCAGAATAAATGAAGTAAT
>JAFTFU010000151.1 GCA_017458285.1 Clostridia bacterium
TTTACAGATAACTACTGCGGAATATTTGCTACAAACAGTTAACTGTTTGTAGCAAATATTCCGCAGTAGTTATCTGTAAATACTGAACGGGTAATAGTACATGGTTTGGAATAAGATGAACTTGTTTTTATTCCGTAAGTAAGATTACTAAATGATGTAGGAGTATTGATATAGATTACATTTCCAGACATATCATAAACTGTTGCAGAATATTTCTGGATATTATAACCGGATTCATTTGTAAGTATTCCGTGCGTAATATCGATTGCCGTTGGTCTCGATGGTCTTTAATCTTTAAATGTACAACCTATAAATGTTATACCTTGCACCTGCCACATTGTTACATGACTGCCCATATATCCATTTTCTGGAGTTATCATATTGTTATCCCAAGTAAATGTACATCTGTCAAATGAACTTATATTATTAATAGTATTGCCGTTACTGTCTTTATTAGTATAAGACATAAACTCAATATCTTTATTATTATTCCTGAAAGTTGTATTGGTTGCCTGAATAATTCCGCCGGTTTTTGTCCAAATGTAACCATTACCTATGGTAGTTATTGCGAGGTTAGCGTTTTCTATTGTTGCATTAGTTAGTTGAATCGTACCTTGATTTGCTTCTGTTTGGGATAAACTACTGTTTCCCTCAACCAATATTCCGTCCCAATAACTTCCATCGCAAGCATTAGTTATAGTACCGCCATTAACGACTAATTTTGCTCCTGGCTCTACAATTATTCTACTATTAGACGCCATTCGTAAGGTTGAGTTTATTGTCAATGTCGCACCCGATTTTATAGTAATATCGCCATGTCCATAACAACTTTCATTGAATATAACATCTGTCTCTATATTTTGTGGACAAAAACTATCTTCATTAGTTAGACAATTATCTCTAGATAATAATACTGCATTATATGCATCTACTAAACCATATCCATAAATATTATCAAAACCACTATCTCCTAAATCTCTTGCTGACATATGAAGAATATTTCTCACTTGCTTTTCTGTTAAATTAGGATTTTCTGTTAGCATTAATGCAACTACACCTGCAACTTGTGGACAAGCAGCAGAAGTTCCTCCGAAATTATCTCTATAATTTGTATTATTCCATCCTTTATTTCCCATTCTATCGATGGTGGTTATATCTCCAAGCCCATTTATATTTCCAGATGGTGCGACTAAATCCATAGATGCGCCTGTATTACTATATTTCCAAACATTTCCATTTTTATTAATCGCACCAACAGTAATAACACCTGGAATATCTGCAGGAAATGTTACTTTTCCTTCATCGTTTCCAGAGGCAAATACAACGACAGAACCTAGACCATTTCTTCCTAATGTTCTAGCCCTATTGATAGCATCTATTAAGGCATCGGCACCGAAAGCAGTATCTTCAAGTAAATCTTCCATTGTATGTTTTTTAAACCCCCAAGAACAACTTAGTACATCTGCATTAAATGTGTCCCACGCAGCGTCAATGCCATTTGATATATCACTGATAGTTTCACGATATCTTACATAGACATGTTTCTGTGTACCGATAGTATATGGACCATCATAATACCAGTTGTTAAATATATTAATGGGTATTATGATGGAGGTTGGAGAAATACCTTTAATCCCTTTATTATTATGTGATGCTGCTATAATTCCAGCACAACTTTCTCCATGACCAAAATGTCCTTGACTATGATAATAAGTAGAGTTTAAAAGCCCTAATGGTGGATCTTTTTCATTAGGTTTCCCTTTAGTATCAGGATGAGTATAGCAATAGGATACTGTTAATCCGTCTAAAACTCTTCCTTCCAATTCTTCATGACTTTCAACTCCATCATCAATAACAGCGACACGAACTACATTGTTATTATTGATTAAATCCCAAACGGGATTGACATTAATGTCAATTGTGGTTTCAGTATTTTTAAGATAATACTGTTTTGTGTATAATGGATCTGACATTTTTTTTGATTGGTATGCTAAAGTCCGGATGAGCGTACTCCACTAGACCACTTTCATATATCCGATTGGCATAGTTGAATAAGCTATCTATACTAGATACACTTAAAGTAAAGGTATTATATCGTGATTTATTTTTTACTTTAATTTTTTCATTACATAATTCGATAATCTCGGATATATTAATATTAGGCAATGGTTTTACTAAAATATCTCCATTGAATGATAATTCATATCCTCCGCAAATCATCATAAGAGGCTTATTGTCAGAATTTTTATGTAATGTGTCAGCATCTGTTAGAAAGTTATTATTGTATTGTTGTGTATTTATTCTATTAATTGGAGTGAGTAAATACTTTCTTCCATTTGACCAATAATAACTCTGTCCAAATGTTACTATGCTTAAGAATATAGTAACGATAATTACTGTAAGTTTTCTCATTTTCTCAATTATTTTTTAGTGGTTATTACTTTTGTTACAATGTATTTTGGCATAGGACACGAAACTTCATTCAAGCAAATAATAGGTTCTTTAAAGTCAAATCTGAATAAAGAATCATCTTCTTCGGTTGCTTTACGGCATTCAAATTCTATATAATCGCCTACAGCACCCCAATCATAAACTTGTTCAACTCCTTCAAATTTATAATGAGGATTATTGCTATTTGCTGTAAAGAAATATGGTATTGCTATGGCATTGGAGTAACTTAATTCTAATAGAGAATGATATCCGTTTGTACCGATATTCTTTATATTATCAACTTCAATGATAATCTTCTGAAATTTGTCCTCGCAAACTGAGATAAACCAAAACACTCGCCCTTTAACTAGTACGGTATCATTAATTATTCCCGTCTCATTGGTAATACGATTTCTCTCATACCTAAGACATTCTTCTTGTTCTTGGTCATCATTACATCCGACGAAACCAATTCCTGCAACTGCTAATAGCAGGAAAAACTTTTTGATTGTTTTTTTCATTTTACTGTCCTTTCGTTTTTAATTATTGAATTAATTTTAAAACCTTCTATATTCGAAATACTATAAAAGCGGTATTTGTGAAAGCTGTCATGAAAAGCGTTTGTCTGGTCTGCAATTTCCTTCATACAACCCGAAAAAGAAACATCTACTTCATAACCTCCAATGCCCAAACTATCATTTATATTTTTAGGCAATAGATTCTCTGTTTTTGTATTACGTTTCACAAAATAATAATCGGCACAATGCCTATCATTATCTTGATAAAAGTTAATAAAGTAGTAGATGTACTCATTGGTATCTGCTCCTGTATGTTTGACAGATTCAATTCTACAATCCTCAAATGATACAAAGACTATTAGTACCTTAATATCTTTAACTGGAGTGAGTCTATATCCATAATATGATTGTTTTTCCTGTGCAACTGGTATCAAGGTAGATACTAAATATACTAATATTATAAATATCTTTTTCATTGTATTATCAATTTAAAGGTTTTTACTATTTTGTTCTCATTTATGATTAATGCCGTATAAACTCCATTAGATATATTACTAATATCTATATTATTCATACCATAATAAAGTTTATATCTTTTTGTGTGTTTTCCGGTGCAATCTATCAAAAAGATTTCATTTCTTTCACTTTGAATAAATATAGATAATATATCTTTAGCTAAAGATATATTATCTATATTTATTCAAAGTGAAAGAAA
>JAFTFU010000020.1 GCA_017458285.1 Clostridia bacterium
CGTATAATTGCGCCCTTAAAAAAATCTCTAAGGGATTAATCTACATATTAATTTTACCATTTAATCATATGAAAGTAAATGTATTTAAATATTTTCTGCTAATTACTATTGATTTTTTTTTTATAATGTATTATTATAGATTTATATAACAATCAAGGGAGCTTATTATGGACGAACAAAAATTTAATTCAAGTACAGAAAATACTGCTACTGTTTCAAAACAAAAAAATAAAAAAGACGGAAAAAGACTGTTTCAGATATTGATATGCAGATTAAAGAGCTACAAAAGAAAAAAGAACTTTTAATACTTAAATCTACATCTGAAATTGGCGATTTTGTTATTTCAACACTTTCAAATAATGGCATATCAATTGATGATATCGAGGATAACAAAGGATTATTTTTAGTTGAACTAGAAACACTATTAAATGATAATAGTAAAAATTTTTCTGAATTACTCAATTAATTATGAAAGATAATGATTTAAAAAGTATTAGTCATCAAATTGAAAAACTAAAAATACAAAAAAATATTTTAAAATATGATAGTGAAAAAAATATTAATAGAAAAAAAAGAACAAAAGCACTTATTGAAAAAGGTGCATTGCTAGATAAGTATTTCGATATTGATAACTTAACAACACAAGAAACTGAAGAATTTTTAAAAGTTTTTTCAGAATACATCAAAGCAAATAAGCCAAAAAAATACAAAAAAAAAGAAGATTAATCTTCTTTTTTTTTCATTTTTAAATGAAATCAAAACTTCTTAAAATTTTATTTTCTTGTTTTATTTGATTTAATATTGACATAATTTCCTCTTTTTCTAAATCGTACCACCCTCCAAATTTAACTATGTTTCCCTCGATTTCATGATTAATAAAATCAACTGTAATACTAATTTCTTGATTAACTAGTAACGTTTTCAATTCTAACTCATATAAATCAAAGTTATATCTTTCATTATTATTTATACCTTTCATCATTTGAAAATTGCTTCTGTTTACTTTTAAATTATTACCATATAAATTAATTTTTTTCATGACTTTATCTCCTTTTTAATTACAAATTCTTTTAGATGTTTGTATATATTTTTTATTTTCTTGTTCAGACTTCACTTTTTGGCTACCATACATACCACGTATAGTATTCATATCATAATTTTTTCTACTACGCTTTTTATAATTGCTTGGTGCTTTATACCAGGCATATTTTTTAGGAGAGTATCTAAATTCTAAAGCTTTAATTTCATCTTTATAATTTTTTGTATTACCAGTTATCCAAATAAAACTGCCTACTATTTCAATCTCTATACCTTCCATTTTAAGAGCAAATAATTTATTTATGATATCTTTAAATTGGTCAGGTGTTTCACTTGTTTCTTTTGTATAAGTTTGGCCATCTTTATTTTTATGAGTATTTTTAAGTTGGTCAAATAAGTTATCATATTCATTATTTAATTCTGCCATTGCATCATCACTACCCCCACAATCAGGGTGTAGTTTTAAAGCTAATTTTTTATACATTTTTTTTAGTTCTTCAAGTGTATTTACATTTTTGATATAAGCCATTTTTTTCTCTTTTCTTTTTTTTTAAACAACCATTTTTGTTAGGGTTTGAGGAAGTGAAGCTGTTTCCACATTTTTCAAAAGCTAGAAATAAATTACAATATATGCTCCTTTCTTTTTTCGTTTAGTTGTTTCATTTTTGAAAGTATGTTCGTGTCGTTTGCTGTGACGAGAACGAAACATAGACACAAAGAAAAAACAAGGGCGAGCTTGCTCGTTTATATACCCTTGTTTTTTCGACTGGATATGTTAAGGTAACAAACAGTAAATGACACGTTACAAACTTCAAAATGAATCAACTGAAAAAAGAAAGAACTTGATTGTGTGCTTTATTTCTTGTTCAGCTTTTGAAAAATGTGGAATGCTTTTGAACTTTTCTCCTGAATTTTATATAAAAAAAAATCACACTCCATTAATAGAGTTATGATCTTTTTTTATTTGCCTTATAAACCAATCCCTGGTAGCTTTGGTAAAGGTGGTATTGGCGGTTTAAAACTATCCAATTTTTGTCTAATTGCTTGAAACTCAGGTGTATCTTGATGTTTATTTTGAACCATTTTTTCTTCTACTCGTTCCAAAGTAGATTGGATCTCTTTTCCTGATACTTTCTTGTTTAAAATGCTTTCTAGGGGTTCTTTAGGGCTTACTGAGGGTGTTTCTAAGCTAGAATATAGTTTCATACCTTGACGATCATATAGCCGTATATCGCTAAATACGCCTGTTTTATGTAGTGTCTCTAAATTGCTAGGCAAGTTAGATACTACAATATCATGAGCTTGTTTTGGTGTTGCCCTGGCTGTTAAAGGATTTCGTTTAAACATATCCTCATAACGTTCAATAGTACCTAAATATGATTTTATTTTTGGTACTGCCATAACATACATTTTAGTTTGATAGCCTTTTGTTTTTAGCATTGTGGCTGTTTTGATAGGAACATCCGTTGTTCGACCTGTTCCTTCGATAACTAAATTATAACCTTGTTCACTCAAACTATTTATGATTGCTTCAGTCATTTGATTAGAATAAGGTGTAACTTTTGCAACAACATCTTTGCCGTAAATTTTGGCTAGTTCCTCAAAATTAGGATGTTGTTGCTTAAATGTATCATTATCAATAATAATAGCATTACCTTTAGTTTCCTCATCAATGACACTTCTTAAACTTGTTTTACCTGATCCTGGTTGGCCACTAAGTAAAAAAGCGGTGGGTTCATCTACCGCTAATCTATTTTTGGTTAGTCGTTCAATATTTTTTTCTAAGCGGTCTTCAAACTGCTTTTCTGAAAAATTTACTATATTTGCCATATTAAGCAACCTTTTGTTTTATCAGAAGCTTTTTAGAATATAGATCCATCGCGATCCAATATCCATCTATCGCTTTTAATTCATCTGCAGATTGCTTAAACAAGTCAACTTCTTGAGCTACTTCTAGTTGATTTAATAGATTAGACTCAACAATTGTCATATCTTTAGTATTAAGTTCATGGTTTAAAACATAATTCAAAACACGATTATAAACAGTCGAAGAAAATTCATTAATGATTTCAATTTGATACGTTTTTTCGTAATTTAATTCCATATTGTTGTCACTCCTTCTTTTTAAATCAGTTTCTTAATTTGTTCTTTTAAATTCACTAGTTCATTTTCCATTTTTTGCATATCTGATAAATTATTATTATAGTCAAGAACAAGTGAATTATATTCTAGCTGCAGACTTCTATATAGCCGATCTATTTTCAATAAATCACTTTCATTTTGAGATACTAAATTGTTAAATGCAATATTAGCTTCATAGGTTTTCTTTTGGTCATTTATAACTTTAGTAATGAGTTCTTGTCCTAAGTCTGTATCAATCATACTTTTAACTTTCAATTATTATCTCATTTCTAATTTCATAGCTCACTAGGTAAGTATTTTTGAACATATTCTTCTAAGGCTTTATCCATGGTCTCTTTAACATTACCACCATTTTTGGCCGTTTCAATTTTGATTATATGCCATAAATCGGCTCGAACACGTACTGTCTTATCCCCTATTATAGCTTTTTTTGTAGTTATTGGTGTATCATTTCTTTTTTCTTTTTGCGCTCCTAAATTTCCCATTACAGCTCACTCTTTCTATATTATCCTTATGTTCATTATATCATTGAAAATCACAAATCACAAGTGATTTGTGATTTGTGATTAATCACTTGTGATTTTAACTAGCTTTTTCATCTTCTAATTGGATCATACGTTCGAGCATTTCAAAAAATACTTTTTCATACATCGATAGCACTTTTTTATCATATCCTCTATTTTCAGTGATACCAGTTTTAGACCACGTGCTGATTTTATTGCTTCGCTTAATAATGTTTTTAAACACTAAATTATCTTCTTCATGTTCATTATAAAGTTCTTCTAAGTTCGATTTTATGGTAGTACTTTCTGTATCGACTAAATAAGGAACAAAACCAATAATATCTAATTCTGGGTTAAATTGTTCTTGTAAGTCAATTAAATATGAAATATAGTTCTGAATATTATTTGTGCTTTCTTCCTCAGCCTGTAGAGGGATCATAACATAGTCACTAGCAACAATTGCATTATTTGTATAAACACTTGGCGTAGGTACGGTGTCAATGATAATTAAGTCATAGTTTGCCTTAATAGGCTCTAGCAATGAAGCCAGTAATCTGCTTTCTTTCTCAAAAGTCCATGATCTTGTTAGCTTTGATAATAGCATAAGATTAAATGTTCCTGGTATCAGATCCACATTTTCTGTTAAATGAACAATCGAAGGGCTTAAATTACCATTTTTCAAGCCTTCATAAAAATCATTTCTAGGATCATTAAAAGTGAATGTTTTAGCTAGATCTTTAGTTAGTGTCGCTTGTAAATCTTCATCAATAATCAAAACTTTTAAGCCTAGTTTATTTGATATGTATGTAAACATAGTTGATAATTTAGACTTGCCAACCCCACCTTTAAAGTAGTTGTTCAAGATTACAAGTGCTTCTTTTTTTGTCTTTAAAATCTTCCTTAATTTCTTAAGTAATTTCTTTTCTTTTTGATCCATTATACACCCCATATTTTATATTTATATATCCATTATAACATTGATAATCACAAATCACAAGTGATTTGTGATTTGTGATTATACAAGAAAGCCCTAAAATTAGGGCTTTCTCTGCTATTTTACAAAGGAGATAAATTCAATATATCCCTTTTCTCCAATTTTTACGTTTGCATCATAGGTTTTTTTCTCTTTTGTTTTGATCCCTTTAATTTCTGTTTCTTTCCCCTCCCGTAATTGTTTAATGTTTGTTTTTGTAAGCTTTTTCTTTCTGAAATTATCTGCTAA
>JAFTFU010000152.1 GCA_017458285.1 Clostridia bacterium
ACAGATGCAATTGTATATGATGAACAGCCAACTGGATTTAAACAATCATGGTCACAAAGAAGTAGATGGACAGTAGGTCATATGCAATGTATGTCAATATATACTAAAGAATTAGCTAAAGCAGTTAAAGAACATAAAACTTTAATGAACTTTGATGGACTTTTGTATATAGTAGGAAGTATACCAATGTTTATAATATCAATTGGAATACTAATTGCAAACTTTATAATGTATTTAGGCTCTGGAATAACAAACTATGAATTATTCATGAATATTATGAGATATATAGTGCCAACATTATTTTTACCAATAGGAACAGCAGTTATTGCAATGATTTTAGACAAAAAGCCAATTAAGCCTATGATAAAAGGATTAATATGTTATCCATTATTTATGGGAACATGGCTAGTAATAAACTTCAAATGTCTATTTAAAAGACAAACAACATGGGAAAAAATCAACCATGTAAGAAGTATAGCAATATCTGAAGTTAAAGAAACAAACTAATTAAATAAAAGTACAAATAGAAAAAGGAGGCAAAGCAAAAAACAAGCAAAGCCCTTTTTTCTGTGTTATACAAAATTAGTAAATACATAAAGGAGAACGATATGTTTTCAAATAAAATAAAAGTATATGCATTTGTAGGTCCATCCGGAACAGGGAAAAGCTACAGAGCACAAATGGTAGCAAGTGAAAAAAACATAAAATACATAATAGACGATGGATTATTAATAAATGAAAATCAAATAATAGCTGGAGTATCTGCAAAAAAAGCAGAAACAAAAATTGAAACTGTAAAAGAAGCAATTTTCTTAAATGACAAAAATAAACAAGAAGTAGTAAATGCAATAAAAAAATATAAACCAGAAAGTATCTTAATTTTAGGAACATCAGATGATATGGTAAAGAAAATTGCTAAAAATTTAGAACTGCCACCTGTTGAAGAAATAATATATATAACTGAAGTGGCAACAAAGCAAGAAATGGAAACGGCAAGAAGAATAAGACAAACTGAAGGAAAACATGTAATACCAGTACCAACGTTTGAAATAAAAAAAGATTTTTCAGGGTACCTATTAGATCCACTCCAAATATTTAAATCAAAAGGGAGAGGGCAAAAACCATATATAGCTGAAAAATCTATAATAAGACCTACTTTTAACTATATTGGTAAATTTACAATTTCAGACAGTGTATTTAGAGAAATTGCAGAATATTTAGCAATTAAATCACCGGAAGTACATAAAGTAATAAGAACTAGAATAGATAATAAACCAGAAGGCCCATATATTTATATGGAAATATCCATAGTATATGGATATAATGTAATAGAAGTATTAACAAGTTTTAAAGCAAAAATAAAAAAAGAAATAGAAAACTTAACAGCTATGAATGTACAATCAATTGAAATTGTAGCAAAAAACATTTATGTACCGGAGGATAACACATGAAAAAAATATTAAAAAAAATTGTAGAAACAGTATTATATTTATATTACAAAATAGTATATAGAATGAAAGTTGTTGGAACAGAAAATATTCCAAAAGAGCAAGTTATATTTTGCGGAAATCATAGAAGTTTTTTAGATCCCCCTGCAATAAGAATAACGTGTAAAAAAGATGCTAAATTTCTTGCAAAAGAAGATTTAGCCAAAAATAAATTTTTAGCTTTTTTAGGATGGTTGTTTGAAGTTGTATATGTAAAAAGAGACGCCAAAGACATAACAGCATTAAAAAACACATTAAGTTTATTAAAAAAGGGAGAAAGTATTGCACTATTTCCTGAAGGCACAAGAAATGGTATGGCAAAAGGAGAAGATGTAAAAGATGGCGCTGCTTTCTTTGCAATAAAATCAGGTGTAAAGGTTGTTCCAGTTGGAATTGGTGGAGACTTAAAACCATTTCATAAATTAACAGTTACATATGGAAAGCCACTTGATTTCAGTAAATATACAAATCCTAAAGACAAAGAGCAAGTTGAAGAAGTTACAAATACTATTATGGAAGAAATAAAAAAATTAATATAAAAGGAGTTTTTAAAAATGATTAATGAAAAAATAAGAAACATAGCAATAATTGCACACGTAGACCATGGTAAAACTACATTAGTAGATGCTTTATTAAGACAAAGCCATGTATTCAGAGACAATGAAAAAGTAGAAGAAAGAGTCATGGACTCAAATGACCAAGAAAAAGAAAGAGGAATTACAATACTTTCTAAAAACACATCAGTAATGTATAATGATATAAAAATAAATATAGTTGACACACCAGGACATGCTGACTTTGGAGGAGAAGTAGAAAGAGTTTTGAAAACAGTTGATGGTGTATTATTATTAGTTGACGCATTCGAAGGTGCAATGCCTCAAACAAGAGAAGTATTAAAGAAATCTTTAGCATTAAACTTAAAACCAATCGTAGTAATAAATAAAATAGACAGACCAGGGGCTGAGCCACTAAAAGTAGTAGACCAAGTTATGGAATTATTTATAGAATTAGATGCAAATGATGATCAATTAGATTTCCCAGTTGTATATGCATCAGCAAAAAACGGAATTGGTAAAATGAACCTTGAGGATGAAACAACAGATTTAAGTTGTTTATTTGAAACAATAGTAAATACAATAAGTGCTCCAAATTGTGATGAAGAAGGAGACTTACAAATGCTTGTATCTAACATTGATTACGATGAATATGTTGGAAGAATTGCAGTAGGAAGAGTTGAAAGAGGAGAAGTTAAAGTTGGACAACCTGTAACAATTTGCCAAGCAGAAGATAAACTATCTCAAGGAAAAATAGCAAAAGTATATACACATACAGGACTTAAAAAAGAAGAAGTTGAAGTCGGAAAAGCAGGAGATATAATAGAGCTTGCTGGATTACCAGATATTCATATAGGAGACACAATATGTGAATTCGGAAAGCCAGACAAAATACCATTTGTAGACATTGATGAACCAACAGTATCAATGACATTTAGTGTAAACAATGGACCACTTGCAGGTAGAGAAGGACAATTTGTAACATCTCGTCATATTCGTGATAGATTATTTAAAGAATTAGAAAGAAATGTAAGTCTAAGAGTAAAAGAAACTGATACACCAGATGCATTTGAAGTATCAGGAAGAGGAGAATTACATTTATCTGTATTAATCGAAACAATGAGAAGAGAAGGATTTGAGCTTTTAGTATCTCGTCCAAAAGTAATCTATAAAGAAATTGACGGAGTAAAATGTGAACCAATAGAAGACTTAGTAGTAAATGTTCCAGATGAATCTGTTGGAACAGTTATAGAAAAATTAGGTATGAGAAAAGGTGAAATGGTAAACATGGAACCTGCAGAAGCTGGTCATACAAAAATAGAATTTAAAATCCCTGCTAGAGGAATTATAGGATATAGAACAGAATTCTTAACAGATACAAAAGGTGAAGGAGTTATGAACCACATATTTGATGGATATCAACCATTTAAAGGAGAAGTTGTATCAAGAGTTAGAGGAACTATAGTAGCTTTTGAAGCTGGTAAATCAATCACATACGGATTATATAATGCACAAGATAAAGGTGAATTATTCATAGGTCCTGGTGTTGAAGTTTACGAGGGAATGATTGTTGGATTAAACTCAAGAGGTGAAGATTTAAGCATAAATGTATGTAAAGAAAAACATTTAACTAATACTAGAGCTTCTGGTTCTGACGAAGCACTTCGTTTAGTTCCACCTATCCAAATGTCTCTTGAAAAGGCTATTGAGTTTATTCAAGATGATGAATTAGTTGAAATTACTCCTAAGTCTATTAGATTACGTAAGAAAATTTTAGATAGCAAGGAAAGAGAAAGAGCTAATAGAAATAAGAAAAATTAATTGAAAATATAAAGGATAATATTAAAGGAATAGAAGCGTAATGAACGAACAAGAATTACAAAAAATAAAAGAAAAAGCCTTAGAAAACCACATACCAATAATAATGGACGACACATTAGAAGAAATAGAAAAAAGGCTAAAGCAAAAAGGAAAAATAGAAAAAATATTAGAAATAGGAGCAGCAGTAGGATATTCTGCAATCTGTTTCTCGAAATTCATAGAAGAAAAAGGAAAAATAGACACAATAGAAAGAGAACATGAAAGAGCAGAAGAAGCAAACGAAAACTTTAAAAAAGTAGGAGTAGAAAACAAAATACATCTATATGAAGGAGATGCAGTAGAAATACTACCAACTTTAGATGATAAATATGACATGGTATTTATAGATGCTGCAAAAGGAAAATATCCATTTTTCCTAAAAGAAGCAATAAGACTATTAAAGCCAAACGGAATAATCTTTGCAGACAACATATTATATAAAGGATATGTAATGAGTGATTACAACAAACATAAGCAACGTACAGCGGTAACTCATTTAAGAGAATACATAAAACTAGTTACAGAAAATCCAGACTTAAAAACAGAAATTTTAGAAGTTGGAGATGGCTTAGCTGTAAGTGAAAAAATAAATTAAAATACAGAAGTGGACTGATAAAATTGTTTTCTAAAATGTCAGTCCATATGTGTTTTAAAAGCTAAAAAATTTGATATTAATATAAGAAGGAATGGTGAAAAATATGAAAAAAGTAGAATTATTAGCACCAGCAGGTTCATTTGAAAAAGCAAAAATAGCATATTTATATGGAGCAGATGCAGTATATTGCGGTACATCATCATTATCATTAAGAGCACGTGCAGATATGGAAGATGACGATTTAGTAAAAACAATTGAATACGCACATAGCATAAATAAAAAAGTATATGTAGCATTAAATATATTTGCATGGGACGAAACATATGACGAAATAATTGAACAACTAAAAGTTTTAAACGAACTTAAGCCAGATGGAATAATAATAGCAGATGGTGGTGTAGTTGAGACTGCAAAAAAATATGCTCCAAATGTACCGATAAATATTAGTACGCAAGCAAACTTAGTAAGTTTACATACATGCAATTTCTGGAGAAATAACGGAGCTAAAAGAATGATTATGGCTAGAGAAATGAATAAAGAGCAATTAAAATACATAATGAAAAATAAGCCAGAAGATATGGAAATAGAAATTTTTATACATGGAGCAATATGTTTTTCTTATTCAGGAAGATGTTTCTTAAGTGATTTTATGTCAGGAAGAAGTGCAAACCTAGGCGAATGTTCACAAAGCTGTAGATGGTCTTACAATCTATATGCTGAAGAGAAAAACAATCCAGGAGAATTAATGCCAATAGAAACAGATAAACACGGAACTAGCATATTTTCATCAAAAGACTTATGTTTAATAAAAGAATTGCCAGAAATAATTGATATGGGAATAGATAGCTTAAAAATAGAGGGAAGATTAAAAACAGAATATTATATTGCAAGTGTAGTAAGTGCATATAGAAATGCAATAGATGATTATGAAAAAGATCCTAAAAACTATGATTACACAAAATACTTAAAAGAAATTGAAAAAGTAAAAACTAGAGGATTAACTACATTTTATTTTAATGACAGAAACAATAAAGATATTCAAGAATATAGTGGAAAACAATATAACGAGCTATATGAGTTCGGAGGAAAAGTCGTTGAATATAACAACGAAAAATCAGTTATCGAAATTAGAAATAAATTAACAGTTGGAGATGAAATGGAAGTATTAGTTCCACATCAATTAGAACCTGTTAAATTTACAATAGAAAAATTATATGATGCAGAAACTGATGAAGAAATACAAACAGTAAATCCAGGAAAACAAGGTCAACAAGTAAAACTTGCTTTACCAATAAAATGTGAAAAAGACTGGATTATAAGAAGAAAAAAATGATTCGTGAAAAATTTTTTGAAAAAATTTAAAAAAAGTATTGACAATTTTTAGATTATGGAGTATACTATTACTTGTCAGTACGACATGCTCCTTTAGCTCAGTTGGTTAGAGCAACCGGCTCATAACCGGTAGGTCCAAGGTTCAAGTCCTTGAAGGAGCACCACAATATTAAAACCGATTCGTAATGAGTCGGTTTTTTGTTGCCAAAAATTCGAAAAAACATCAAAAATCTGTTTGACATTTTTTTGTTTGTATGATATAGTAATAAACAGAAGAAAAAACAAGCAAAGTTGAAAAATAAAAAAATTTCAATTAAGCTTCGAAAACCAAGAAAGGAAGGATGATATAAAAATGGCAAACAAAGGAACAGAATTAGGAAAAAGAGAAAAAGCAATATTAAACTTCATTGTAAAACAAATAATGACAGAAGGATATCCACCTTCAGTAAGAGAAATAGGAAAAGCTGTAGGACTAAACTCAACAGCAACAGTACATGGATACTTAGCAAAATTAGAAGAAAAAGGATACATAAAAAAAGAAAACAAAAAAGGAAGAACTCTTAAACTATTAAGAGGAGGTTCTGGAGAAATCAAAAAAACATCAAGCAAAGACTATTATACACAAAAAGAATTTGTAGAAGTTCCTGTTATCGGAAAAGTAACAGCAGGAGAGCCTATATTAGCAGTAGAAAATATAACAGACACATTCCCAATACCACTAGACTTTGTAGGAAATTCTGAAACTTTCATGCTAACTGTAAGAGGAGAAAGTATGATAGAAGCTGGAATACTAGATGGAGACTATATTCTAATAAAACGTCAAAACACAGCCAATAATGGAGAAATGGTTGTAGCCTTAATTGGAGAAGAAGCAACAGTAAAAACATTTTATAAAGAAAAAGATCATATAAGATTACAACCTGAGAACCATACAATGGAACCAATAATAGTTCCAACATGTGAAATATTAGGAAAAGTTGCAGGAGTATTTAGAAAAATATAAAATATTTTGAGGTTACTTTTTCAGTAGCCTCATTATTTTTCCCACTTTTTGCTTGTGTTTTGTTGCCTTACATTTCGTTGTGGGGCAACAAAAGACGAGCGATTATTTTTATTCCATGTATTAGTAATAGCAAACCCCACATTTTTACCCAAAGTCGCAGGTGTAAATGGAACGGTATATGGAACGCCAAAAGAGCGAACACTACATAACATGCAAATATAAGCAAAAATGCCAACACCAATACCTAAAAATCCTGTTACAGCACCTAGCAATATAAATAAAAATCTAAAAATTCTTAAGTGAAATCCAAGTGAAAAGTCAGGAATTGCAAAAGATGCAATACCAGTCATAGCAACAATTATAACCGTAATAGGGCTAACTATATTAGCGCTTACAGAAGCTTCACCTAAAATCAAACCACCTACAATACTCAAAAGCGAGCCAATGGGAGAAGGAACGCGTATACCCGCTTCTCTTATAATTTCAAAAGAAATTTCTAATAACATAAGTTCAAAAATAATAGGAAAAGGTTCGTTTTCTCTTGAAGCAATAATAGAAAATAAAAGCTCAGTTGGTAAAAGTTCTGGGTGAAAGTTATTAACAGCAATATAAAGACCTGGCAAAAGAATTGTAGTAACATAGCATATAAATCTTAATAATCTTAAAAAATTTGCAAAACTTGGGCGCAAATTACTATCTTCTGGAGAACATAAAAAGTCTAATATACTAATTGGCAAAACTAAAGCATACGGGTTGCCATTTACTATAATTACAATTCTACCATCATATAAATGTTTGGCACATTTATCAGGACGTTCTGTCGTCAAAACTTGTGGAATGCCAGTTGAATTTGTCTCTTCAATCAACTGTTCAAGTTCACCTGATGATATCAAAGAATCTATATCTAAATTATTTAGTCTAAACTTTGTCTCAGCGATCAAATCACCGATTTGTTAAATTATGCATATAACATAACGCACAACGTGTTCGGCTTATTTTACCAATTTCTATATTTTCAATTACTAAATTTTCATTATTTACAATTCTTCTTAGTAAAGATGTATTTGTTCTAATATTTTCTACAAAAGCTTCCTGAGGTCCCATTATAACAGTTTCATTTGATGGAGTATCAACACTTCTTTGCTTAAAGTTTTTAACATCAATATCAAAAGCTTCATCTATAGTATTAATAAAGAGTACACAGTTTCCAGAATTAATACTAGAAGCTATTTTATTAAATTTATTTATAAGTTTTACACTGTTTTGAGGTATTAAAAAATTATAAACATAATCAGTAATATCATCAGGAATTGCATTTACATAATGCTTTTCAATCATAAGAGGCTTAAGTAAAAAATTATTAATTAAATCAGAATCAGAAAGACCGTCTATATAAACTATAAATGCTGAAAAACTTTTGTTATTAATTTTAAAAGAAAATGGTCTTAAAACTATATCACTGTTAATTTCTGTATTATAAATAACCTTCATAACTTCTAAGTTTTTATTTAAATCTTTATCTAGTTTTTTGGGTACTGTAAAGCTATCACTCGAAGTATCAATAAGTTCAGCATTCGCACTTGAACCTGATACATAATTACTATCAACTATCGAAAAATCATCAGAAGTTTCTTTGCCAAAAATCCAATCTTTAAAACTCATATTTATCACCTTAACAAAACAGTATATTACTATTCAGTATTTATAGTTAGTCATGTTTAACTGCGAAACTTAATATTCAAACTGATTAGTAACAATAGTATTCCTAAAATAAAAAAAACTATACTTCTTTTACTCTAAAACCTTGATATTTTTAAGTTTTCATAGTAAAATACTATCAGAAAAAAATAATCGAAAAGATAGTGTGAAAAGTTTTATGGAAAAATATGGCCGATAGAAATGTGACCCAATTTTAAATAAAAAATAGCACATTGAAAATTAAATAGAATTAAAAAATTAAGAAAATAATAAAATTGAGCATGCTTAAACAGCTTAAAATATGTAATTTTTAAAATTTTAAGCATTTGCTTTAATATAATCATAGCTTAAGCTAATTAATTTTATCCACTTGTTAGGCATATTTTTGCAAGACTGAACCTCAGGAATTTC
>JAFTFU010000153.1 GCA_017458285.1 Clostridia bacterium
TGTTAGACAATGGTTTTTATTCTATAGACAAATATTTATCAGTATTTTTTGAAAGAGAAAATTCAAATGCTTATATATTAAAATGTGGAGATAAATTAGCAGGATTTGTTCTACAAAGAATTAATGAAGCTGGATTTAACGAAATTTCAGAATTTTTTATATTAAAAAAATATAGAAAAAATGGTGCTGGAACATTTATGGCAAATAAAATGTTTGAGTATCATAAAGGAAAATGGGAAATTAGAACTTTATTTAAAAATACAAAAGCTCAAGAATTTTGGAGAAAAGTTGTTAATGAAGCAAGTAAACGGAAAATTTGAAGAAAAATTAATAAGAAATAATTCAAGACGAGCATTTTATTTTGAAAATATATAATTTAACAAATCTCCTCAGTTTATTTTATAATTTTAAACTGAGGAAAAAGTTAATTTTTTGCCAAAAAGCTATTTACAATCAACATAAAATCTGCTAAAATATTTTTAGTCTAAGGCAACCTTAAGAAATTTACACGATGAATAAAATTTTTTTCAATTATTTAAAATCTAAAATTTTTCAAAAAACATTAAATTTAAAAGAAAGGAGGAATACCTGCATATTTTGCTATTTATCAGTAAGTTAAATGTGATTTTCTTAAGTTTAAATTAGAAAATTTAGTATCAACTAAGATTTTATTTCAACAAATTTAATATTTTTAACTTTCATTTTTTTATTTAAAATATAATTTATAAAATTCATTTCAATTTTATTTATAATCAAAATTGTTATTATCGTTTATGTTAAATTCAACTCCAAATAAATGTTAAAACAATATACTTTAAAAATAAATGACTATTGAAAAAGCAAATTAAAGTTAGAAATAATAACTTTAACTGGAAAATTAAAATCTTTAAAAATTAAATATAAAAATTAAATAATGCATTGAAAAAACAAATCTTAATTGATATAATTAAGGAGGAATAAAATATAAACAGTAAATTAAATTTAAAAAATGATATTGTCTTTAAAGCATTTTTTGCCCAAAAAGGAAATGAAATCTTTTTAATTGATTTTTTAAATGCTTTGTTTGAAATAAATATAAAGTCAATAGAAGTAAAACAAGAGGTAACTTTAGAAAAATTATCTCTACTAGAAAAAGGCGGAAGGTTAGACTTGCTAGCCAAACTAGATAATGGAACTATGGTAAACATTGAGATGCAAGTGAGAAATAATGGAGACATAAAGAAAAGATCCACATTATATGCATCTAAACTTATAACTCAGGAAACAAAAGTGGGTGTAAAATATGATGATATGAAAAAAGTTATAATGGTAAATATTTTAGATTATAATATTTTACCATTTGAAGATTACATATCTAAAACCAAAATAGTTCTTGATAGTCATAGAGATTATGAAACAATAGATGGAATTCAATGGTATTTCATTGAACTCCCAAAATTTAGAAAAGCAAATCCTGATATGAGAAAAAAAATTGACCAAGGGAAAACTTAAATAAGGACAAAATTGTTCTTATTTAGTTCTTCCTTATTTTATTGGTGTTTTGACAGCCTGATATGATATAGAATTTTAATTCATTTTGTAGCGAAAATAAATTTTAGGAGGTTTTTAGTTATGAGAGAAATAACTTATCATAAAGAAGGAGATTATTATATTCCTGACTTATATTTAGCTGAAGATGAATACGAAAAAAATTATCATATTGGAAAGTATGGTCATTTAAGATTAGAATATTTAAAAAATCATAAAAAAGCTGAATATACTATAATGCTTATGGATGGAACTTTAAGAAAACATATCATAGATACTGATAAACAAGCCAATGAAAGATTTGAAATACTAATGAAACAAATGCTAGATAAAAATCCTATCGATGAAAATTTGAAAGATACCGACCCTTTAAAATGGATTGGACTTATGAATAATTATAAATATTCTGCTGAAGAAATTGTTTTTAAAGAATTAATTTATATTTAGATATTTCGCTTGACTTTTACGAACAGTTGTTTTATAATATATAAAGAATTTACAGAGATTGGAAGTGGTATTATGAGTAAAGAACTTATACAAACACAAATGAATGTAAATAATAGACAAGTAAGAGTTATGAGAGTAGACAATATAGATTATATTTCTTTAACAGATTTAGCAAAATATCAAAATGAAAATGATCCATCTGGAGTTATACGAAATTGGATGTCAAATAAAAATTCATTTGATTTTTATAACCTTTGGGAAGAATTGCACAATGAAAATTTTAATTCCGTGGAATCACACAGAATTAAAATTGATGAAGTTGGTTATAATCGTTTTACTATGACGCCAAATCGTTGGAAGAAAGAGTTTAATGCGATTGGAATTATTCCAAGCAGTGGAAAATATAGTGTTGGAACATTTGCACATCCTGATATTGCTTTTGAATTTGCTAGTTGGCTAAATGTAGAGTTTAAATTATATTTAATTACAGAATTTGAACGATTAAAACAAAATGAAAGTTATCAAAATAAAATAGAATGGTCTGTAAGACGAGAGCTTGCCAAAACAAATTATAGAATACATACTGATAGTATAAAAGAA
>JAFTFU010000154.1 GCA_017458285.1 Clostridia bacterium
GTGTCTCTATTGATAATTGTGTCAGATATTTAGTGTCTTATACTGATGAATTGGCTGAGTTTGGCTTTAGCTTACCGCAAATTATGGTTAAAGTTCGAGACCTTGGCACATTTCATTGGTTAAACAAACAATCTAAAGCTCAATTATTGGGCTGTATTTAAATATTAGCGTACCTTTAGTTTAATTGTAGAACACTCACAATGTGGGCGGTGCATGTTCGTTATATGCAAGGTATATAAAATACAAAAGAAAGGAGCGAAAGAAATATGGATATAAACAATTTTCCAGATAAACTTTTTACAAAAAAACAGTTGTTAGAAAAGTTTTTTCCTGCTATTCATAAGAGTACTCTTGAAAGATATATGCGAGATATTAATAAAAATGATGATTTCAAAGAAATAATTTCGAGACCAACATCACAAATGACTTTAATTAACGCTAAAGGCTTTTTTTTATATCTGAAATACAAAGAAAGTCAGTTGCATAAATGAAATGGTATAATTAGTGTATTCAACTAATGATATACCAAGAAAGGTGGGGTATATTGTTTCTTAAAAGATTGGATAATGGTAAATATCGTTATTATGAAAAATTCTATGATGAGAGTGAGGGTAAGTGGAAGCAAGTAAGTGTTACTTTGGGTTCTAAAACTAGACAGGCACAAGGAGAAGCGAGACGAAGGCTTGGGGTTAAGATTGACAAAAAAATACTTGAACATGATGAAAGATATAAGCAAAAACAGAAATTTCAAAAATTGAAAGTCAGAGAAGTGTATGATGAGTACAAAATATTTAGGAAGCAGGAGTTAAAGGATAGTACATATGCTGTTCAATCTGTGATGTTAAATAGTGTTTTAAAAAACATTCTTGATGATTTGATAAATAATGTTTCTGCAAAATATTTTCAAAGATATTTTATGTCAAGTAATAATTCGTTGCGTTACAAAAAATCTCAAAAATCTTTGATTAATTTGTTTTTTAAATATGCTTTAAAGTTAGGTTATATTGAATATAATCCGCTTGAACGTGTAGAATTGCCAAAACAAAGAAAAACTATTGAAGATATTCAAAAAAAACGAGAAAAGTTTTTGTCAATTGATGAGATGAAAAAATTCAAACAGTCATTTGAAGTAACTCCTCGTGAAGTTAGAATGAATTGCTTGATAGAGTTTATGTATTTGACAGGCTTGAGAATTGGGGAAGCATTGGCTTTGATGTGGGAAAATATAAATTTAATTGATAGAAAGTTGTATATAAAATACACTTTAGATAAGAACTCAACAAGTATTATGGAATTTAAGCTAAATTCACCTAAAACGATTGATTCATATAGAGTTGTTTCAATTAATGATAGGTGTGTTGAAATTTTGATTACTATGAAGCAATTGAATACTGAGGTAAAAAGGAAAAATGAATTGTTTGTATTTTTGAGCTTAACAGGTACTTTGATTAATCCTGATACATTAAATATATATCTAAAAAGAATAGCTAAAAAAGCAAACATAAAAAATAAAAAACCTGAAATGTTTTCAAGTCATATGTTAAGACATTCTCATGTTAGTTTGTTGACTGAGTTAGGAGTTCCTATTAAGACAATTATGGAACGTGTAGGTCATAAAGATGAAAAAACGACATTACAAATTTACACTCATGTTACTAAAAAAATGAAAGAAGATGTAGATGAAAAACTGAATAATTTGGAGTTGTGATTACTAACCAAAAACTAACCAAAAAGCTTGGTTAGCGTTACGTATCCGTGAATATCTATGTACTACATCTCAATTTAAATAGTGGATAAACCCTTTTATATCAAGGATTATGAGTATATATGGGTATCTATGAATACTTGTATATGATATAATTTAATCATAACAAAAAAAAAGAAAAAAGTGAAAAATTTGATAAAAAATAAAGTCTATTGGTAAGAAAAATGATGTGAAGTCAAAAATATAAATTTTTAAAATTAAGTATTTAATGCTTGATTTTTTTTATTGAAAAAAATAATCTAGAGCACAATAAAGTTTAATGCTAACTTTATTGGATATGAAATTATAAAACTAAATAAGCACATCAAAGATGATAAGGCATGTTAAAGTTTCCGGTAACTCTTTGATAATAGGACTATGGAATAGAGTCATACTAGTCTAGGTTAATTTTGTAAGTTTTCAGCTATTTTTTCTAATTGTGCTTTATTTACTATAATGTAGTAGCTGTTTTGTTTTTTTAAGATATTTTCTTCTTTAAAGCTAGTCATTGTCCGAAGTAAATGTCGGTAGCTTACATTTAAAATAGCAGCACAAGTAGTGAGTTGGCAAGTGAATTTTTGGTTGTTATTATTTTCTAAAATAAATTTGGCAAGTCTTGTTTCCACAGGTTCAGTTAGTGAGTTGGCAAGGTTAACTCCAGAATTCAAACGGTAACTCAGAATTTGACAAATATTTTGTAAAAGTCGAACATCATGTTGTAATAATTCTCGGTGTTTTTTTAAGCTAATGCCTAAACAAAGGCAGTCCGTTTCGGCTTTAACATTACTTTGAGGAAGTAAGTCCCATAGTGATGATGCTTCACCAAGTAAAGTGATAGGCTGACTACGATTTATGACGATATTTTGAGTCTCAGATGAGTATGTATAGACTCTAACAGTGCCCTTTATTAGAAAATAAAGATAATCAGATGGGGTTTGTGATTGGATAAGGTGTTCCTCTTTTTCAAAAGTGTAAAGTTCTGAAATAGATAGCAAATCGTGTACTAAAAAAGATTGTAGATTATAAGTGTCAATACAGGTTGCTATCTGAGATATATCTGTTATTTTTTTCATCGATTTTCCTACTCCTTAGCTAAGTCTTTTAGCTATTCATATTATATATCAGAATCAAGCAGGTTTCAACTCGAACGTTATAAGTCTTTTATATGTAAAACAAAGGTAAAATGAATGTAAAATATTGGTAAATGTGACCTGTGTCACTTTAAAATACGGAAAAAGTTGCTATTCTGGAGATGTACTAAAAACAATTTCTACAAAGGGAGATA
>JAFTFU010000155.1 GCA_017458285.1 Clostridia bacterium
ACTCCTTTAGTCTATTTTTATTTTTAGTATTTGATTGTTCGGGAAGAACTTTTACTGTTAAATCTATATCTTCTGAAAAGCGATTCATTGTGTCCAATATTTTATATACTGCTGTTCCACCTTTAAAATATGCTTGTAATTCATCTTGATTTTTTGATAACTCTTTCAATATTGTACATACATAATAATCTTTTTCAATAATATCAGAGTCTATTCCAGTTCTTGTATTTAAGTTATCAATAAATTCTCTAAATAGTTCTTTGTTTAAATGTAAATTCATTTTCATCTCCTATCTTGCTAGGACAAGTATTTTATTTATAACAGTTCTACTTTTTGTATCCATAGCATATTTAATTATCTTTTCAAAATCCAAATCATTTTCTTCAATGAAATTATAGATTATTTCATCTGGATTATCTACTTCAATTCCTATATTGTCTTTATTCTCTATTAAGTCAAATAATTGCAAATACTTATAATTTTCATTGTTTATCTCAATTTTTGGTTTTCTTATTATAACATTTAAATTCTTGTTTTCATATTTATTAAAGTTCTTGCATTCATTTGTTGCAATGTCTATAATGTTTGGAACTTGTGTTGTTAAATGAGCTTCATTAAAAAGTTTAGCTCCAGTAACATATCCTTTTACATTTCCGTCTTTATCCATTATATATTTATATTGAATGATTTGTCTATTTCCTAATAACATCTTACCAAATATGTTTTCATTTGGAATATAATAAATACCTTTATATGCTGTTTCTATAATACCTTCTTTATTCATTCTATTTAAAATTGCTTTAACATTATTGAAAACCTTTTCTTTATCTTTTTCATTATAGAATTTAATAATGTATTCTTTGATTTCTTCAATAAAAATTGGTATTCCTTTTTCATTTTTATTTATATATTCTAACACCATATTATAGCAATTCATTTTTCTCACCTCTTTATTACTATTTTATGATTATTTTTATATTTTATTCATATTCTGGTAATATTTTAGCATTTTTTTCGCTATTTGTCAAGTGTTATCGGAGTTTTATAAATTTATTGAATATGTATTGTGCATTTTTTGACTATTTTGTTGTGCAAATTTTGAGTATTTTATATGTTTTCAAATTTTTCAGTCGACACTTTTTAAAATAATATTGTTTTTCATTACAAATTTTTTCCGTTTACGGAACTTTTTCATAATATATATGTAAGAGTATCAATATTTTATAGGTGTATTGTTGTTATCGCCATTTTCTTACTTTGTCTTGATTTCAAGCGAATTTGACCAAAAGTGTCCACAAGAACAATACTCATGTGTGTATTGTCCTCCATTTTCTCTAACTCCTGGAAGATATGCTTTTATATATCCTGGTTCTAATTTGCTCTTTTCAAAAGGAGGAGTTAAAAGTTTTATAATTCCATTTTCCATATCAATCAAATTATTTTCCAAACTTTCCATACAAATATATTTTTTATCATTATCCCCTGCATTAGAAATAACTGACCAGCTTTGAGAAATACTATCTATTTTGCATTCTTCATTTTCAATAGTACCTAATACTTGCCCATCATCACAAAAAGCTCTTTTATACCATCTTCCATCCCAACCTGCTGAATTTAAAGTTCTTTTTAGTTTATTTTTTACATCATTTAATTCATGAATTATAAGCATAATTTCAGCTTCATTTTCTAATTTATTTGAACAAATTTTGCTCCATTCTTCACAAATCGGAATAAAATTATCCAAAATATAGTACATAAAAAATCCAAGCCAAACACTCTCACCTTTTCCTTTGCTTCCAACTTCACTAAATCCGTCATTCCAGTCACCTGTGCCAATTTTAGGAAATCCATGTTCTCCAAAATTAAAGCTTCTTTTTATTGCCTTTATACAATGATTAAAAATATTTTCCGAATTTTGAGTTTGCTCCCATTTATCATACTTATCTTCTTCATTTTCTTTTAGCTCTCTACCGATTAAATATGGAGTTTGAATATCTAATATGGAATAATCATTAGTAAAGTTTATATATTCAATTGTGCAAAATACAAGCCAAAGTAAATCATCAGAAAAACGAGTTCGTATACCTCTTGCTGTTTCTTCATGCCACCAATGCTCAACATCGCCTTCCTGAAATTGATGACTACTATGATATAAAATTTGCTGCTTTAAAATATCTGGATTTATAAACTTCGTTGCCAAACTATCCTGAAGTTGGTCTCTAAACCCAAATGCCCCACCTGATTGATAAAATCCGCTTCTTGCATATAACCTACTTACAAGTGCTTGATACATAACCCAACCATTAAGCATAATATTTAAAGATTCCAAGGGAGTTTCAACTTGCAGTCTTTCAAGTTTATCTCTCCAAAATCTTTTAACGTTTTCAAGTTCTAATTTACAATTTTGTACATTAGAGTATTTTTTTGCAAGCTCAATATAATTTTCTTCTGTTACCCCTAAACATAATGATATTTCTTTTGATTCAAAACTGTTAAGACTAACATTTATTGCAATTACTATTGCAGCTTCTTTACCTAGTCCGTCACTTTCTTTTAATTTTTCTTTTTTTAACTCATCTGGATTACTTATTCCTCCAAAGCCTACAAATTCTCTTTTTTCTCCAGTAAAATTTTTAATTTTTTCACTACTCGTTACAAACACATTTTGACTTAAGTTTTCTCTGTTGTATAAATTTCTAATTCTTACTAGATTATTTTCTGATTCTAACTTACTTTCTATATATCCATAAGTTTTGATTTCATCTTCCCCTATTACAGGTTTTATATAATAATATATTTTTAAATTCTTCTTTACAGGCTCTAAGTTTTTAAGTCTCAAAATATATATTTTACAACAATCTTCTTCCGGAACAAAAACTTCAGCTTCTTGCATTAAGTTTAAAGATTCATGAATATATTTAGCATATCCAAAACCGTACACAATTTTATACTCATTTTCATCTGGCATAGGGTCTTGTGCAATGCTCCAAGAAATATCTTTTTCTTCATCTTTTAAATAAATAATTTCAGAAGGAATATTTGAACTTGCAGAATTGTTCCAAGCTGTAATTCTATTTAATCTTGCATTTTTATGCCATGTATAACCTCCCATATTTTCTGTAACAACTGTTCCAAAATTTTTGTTAGCTAAAATGTTACTCCATACGGTTTGTAGTTTATTATTTTTATTTGTTCTAATTATATATTCCTTTCCATCTTCGGAAAATCCTCCATATTCATTATAATATTTAAGATTACTGAATTCCTCCAAGTTCTTCTTCCTCCATTTCATTTATTGAAGTTACTATTGTTCCTTGATTACTATCAATTACTATATCTGATACAAATTGTATTAAATCAACTAAATCTCTTTGGGTTTCACTTTCAGATATAACAAATATTCCACCTCTAACATTTTTCATATATGAAATATTAAAATTTGCAATAGTTTTGTCAATTTCTTCTTTTACGTAATTTTCATAGCTGTATTTTTCTTGATTTAAAATAACAATTTCTGTCTGAATATTTTTCATTCTAAAAAATTCATACGCTTTTAAAATTTGTTTTATATTATCAATTTCACTTACATCTTTTATTTTAACTGTAATAATAGGAAAATCTCCCGATATTCCAAATTGCCATAAATCACTTTGTTTATATTGAGTCTTAGGCAGTTCTTTCATCCACCTTTGTTTAATTGGATTATCAAAAATAATATATGAAAGCATTTTTTGATACAATTCTATTTCTTTTCCTTTTATAGATAAATACCTATTTTCAGCTTCACATCTTGCTTTTGATATTTCAACAATTCTTTGAGTATCGCAATTACTATATTCTTCTAAATTTGAAATTGCAGTTTCTTTTTCAAATGCTGCTGAAATAATTAAATTAATATTTGCTTTCTTTTCCGGTTTTACTTTAATAATTGTTTTCATTGCAAGTACTGGTTCTGTAACTAATCCTAACTTTTTAGAAAACGGAATAGATTGCTTTATTATTTTTGGAACTCCTATATTTCCTCTTCCTACAAACTTTTCTTTATCAATTTCATATTCAATTTCACCTATTTTTTCAGAATTTGTTGTAAGTGTTGTTGCTAGAAAAATTTCTTTTTCGTTTTTTCCCCTTTTCTTTCTTTTTACAATTAAAGATTTACTATTTTCATCAAATTCTGTAGTCAAGAATAAATTGTTAAATGCTTGATGAGCATAATCTTGCTCTTTGCTTGAAAGTATAGGCTCAAAATAACTTACAACTTCAAACGTTTGCTCTTCACTTGTATAATTATATAATTCTAAGCTACGTATTTCTACAGGTTTATTTGATGCAGTTGTTACCGTCATAGTAGTTTTTACATCATCTATAACCATTTCTTGTTTTATTTTATCTGGCATAAATTTAACCAAATAATTATTATTGCTATTTGAATAATTTGTTGACCATATTTTATTCGTTTTTATATTTTTTATATAGAAAAATATTCCTTGTGCTTCATCGGATGTTTTTTTGAACCTATTTATATAAATATCATTAAATTTGCTAAAGCCTCTTCCCCTTTGGTCAAACGCAATTGTATAGTTGTTGTTTGATATAATATTACCTCTAACTACATTTGCCGATACTTTGTTATATACTTTTTCTGTATAATCTTCGTAATCCATATATTTTATTTTTTCTACTTTTTCTTTTTTCTCTTTAGTTGTTATAAATGTTTCAGGCATTCTTTCTTGTAACAGAACTTCAATTCCCTCAATTTCAGGATTTTTCATAAATCTTTTTTGTAATATATTTTTATTTAGTAAATTATTTATAGATAATAGTATCAGTGCTTGATGATGCGCCATGTAAGTTTTTACCGCTTGTGACTTCTGTCCTTTACTTAATCTTTGAGGTGTAAAGTCTATTGATTCATAAAAACCATATTTATTATACATTCCGTATTTTTCAAGCTCTTTTAAATTTTTAATTACCTCTTTAGGATTTAAAGTTATTGCTAAAACACTACCATAAGTTGAAACTACCATATCATCTGCTAATCCTCTTTTCAATCCTAACCACGGAATTCCAAACGCTTTATATTGATAATTCGTTTGCAAATCTTTTAAATTAAATGCTGCTTCTGATATTCCCCAATTTATCCCCAATTTTTTAGCATATTCTATTTGACTCATTAGCATAAATTTACATGACTCATCTATTAGTCCTCCTTCAAAAACAGGAATATTTATATTTGGCATTAAGTATTCAAACGCTGTACCAGACCATGAAATAAGTCCTTTGTATTTATTTAGTTCTGTCATGGTTCTACTTAAATTTGCCCAATGTTTTTCTGGAACGTCCTTTTTTGCAATTGCAACAAGGCTTGCTTGTCTTGCTTCAGAAGCTAGTAAATCATAATATGAATCTGTTAATCTATTTTCTTCTATATTAAATCCTATAGAAAATAATCTTTGTTCCTTGCTATATAAAACAGAAAAATCTGTATTATTAATTAATCTTGTAAGCCTTTTTTCTATGATTTTTATTTTTAAAATGATGCTTTCTTTTTTTGTTTTTTTATTTTTTAAAATATATTTTTTATTTTCTTTTTTAATTTTTTTGCAATCTTCATATTTTTCTAAAGTAGTCTTTAAAAAACCTTTTGTAACATACAAATAACCAACAAAATTTCCGCTATCTACTGTTGAAATGTATCGAGGCATAAGTGGAGCTTTTGTTTTTATATTGTACCAATTGTAAAGATGACCATTCCATTTTGGTAATTCTTCAATTGTTTCAGTTATTTTATCTATTAAATCTATTGCTTCATTAAAGTTTATAAATTTCATATCTTTTGCAGACATTACTGCCATAAGAGATAAGCCTATATTTGTTGAGGATGTTCTGTTTACTGCAGTTGGCATTCTTCCTTCTTGATAGTTGTCTGTCATAAGATAATTATTTTCTTTTGTTAAATAGTCTTTAAAAAACTCCCATGTTCTTCTTGCAATTTCGGTTATATATTCTTTTTCTTCTAATTTAATATTTATATCCTTTTTCTTTGGTTCTTTACTTATAAAGCACATTACCGCTGGAGTTATCACCCATAGACATGCTACTAAAAAATAATATATACTTTTAAAGTTTATAGCAACTATACCTAATAATATTGCAAATATCACATTTGAAATCATATTTTTATAATAAGATATATAGTCTGTTTTAGACATTTTCTCTGCTTCTTCTGATGTTGTCCATTCTAATAAGTGTTTGTGAGAAAAAGCCATTCTGTATATTGTTTTTACTATCGCTCTTAGTGAAAAATATGCTTTATAAGGTAATGTTCCTATATCTAATAAAGCTCTATAAATTGCTCCTTTTGTGTTTCCTATTTTATGAGTGAAAGTTTTTTGGAATTTTTCTCCGTCTTTTTTAAATATTATATAATTAATTAAATCTATTAAATTTGGAATTATTTTTGAAATTAATGCAATTGTAAATATAGCTTTATTTTTTATAAAAATAATTAAACATAATAAAACTAGTATTTCTAATAAGCTTCTTCTTAAATTATCAAATATCTTAAATTTGGATAATGTATTTAAGTTTTTATTTTTTATCCAACTTATTATCTGCCAATCTCCCCTAATCCATCTTTCTAGCCTGTTTGTTTGGCTCATGTATTTTGTTGGATAATCATCTAGTAGTAGAATATCACTTGCAAGTCCGGCTCTTAAGTAGCACCCTTCTAATAAATCATGGCTTAATACTGTATTTTCTGGAATTGAATTACACATTACTTCTTCGAATACATTTAAATCATAAATACCTTTTCCTGTAAAAATTCCTTCTCCAAAATTATCATGATATACATCGCAAATCGCATTTGCGTAAAGGTCACAGCCTCCATTTGCTGCATATATTTTTGTAAATAAATTTTTATAACTTATATTTAATTTTGCTCCAACACGTGGCTGTATAATTCCATATCCTTCAGTTACTACTTTATTTGTTACTTTTGGTTTATTTAAAATATGTGCCATAGCTCCTACAAGTTCATAAACTCTTCCAATTGGCAAGTCTGTATCTTGATCTAAAGTTATGATATATTTGATTTTTGGCGGGTTTTCAATTGTATTTATTTTAAAATCTTCTACATTTTTCCCCAATAAAAATTGGTTAAATTGATTAATATATCCTCTTTTTCTCTCCCACCCTAAATAGCAACTTTCTTTTGCATTCCATGTTCTTTTTCTGTATACGAAATTGAATATATTTTTATATTTGTTATTTAGTTTTTTTACTTGTCTTAATCCTTCTTCAATAATATCTTGATCAAAATCTTCATCTTCTAAACTACTTTGTGAGCAGTCCCCAAGTAAAGTAAAATATAAATTTTTACTTTTATTTGCTAAGTAATATACTTCTATTTTTCTAAATAATTCTCTTACTTTTCTTTTATTTTTTACTATTGTGGGAATTATAACCATTGTGCTATTTTCTTCGTCTAGCCCACCTGCAAAATCAATTTTCGGAATTAATTTTGGCTTTACTACTTTTCCTAATATATATTGTAAAATCTGTATTACAATTTCTGAAATTGGTATAATTAATATGATTGTTTTTAGTATGTTTATAAAAATGTTTTCTGATTTTCCTAAAAAGTATTGTGTTAAAATTGAAAAAATTATGCTCATTAAAAAAATTGCACTTATATAGATTTTAGTTTTAGTTTTTTCGTCTATTTCTTTTATTTTTACCCCAAGTTCTTTATATAACTCATTTTTTCCTTTGTCTATCAAATAATATCCAATATGTCTTTTTTTCTCCTCTTGACTTTTTTCAGCTAAAGATACAGTTTTTTTGGCTATATAAATTTCAGATATTTTTGTTTTCGTTCCTATTTCTTTTAGAACTGTTCTATAATATTCTTTGGTTTTAAAATCCATTTTTTCATATACTTGCTCAGGATCTTGTCTTAATATTTCTTCTACTCCATTTACTTTTTCAAATATTTCTGAAAAATTTATTCTTTGTATTTCTTTTAAACTTATTATGCTATTTCCTATTGAAACTTTTTTTACGGCTACATCAAAATGTTCTTTTCTTATTATGTCTGATACTGTAGTTCCTTTTATTTCTAAAATTTCTTCTAGTGCTTGTAAATACCCTACTGATTTTCTTCCATATTTTTTTAGGCTATAAGATAAATATTCTATAAAACTGTATTTTGAATAATCTACGGAATTATAGTTTAAATATTTCTTTATATTTTGACTTAAACTATTTTCCTCTTTTTTGTTTGTATTTTTTTCTTCTTCCATGTACTTTGTTACTATTTGCTTTGCTGTATTTTTTTGCATTTGACTTGATAATATTTTTTCACAGATTTGCCTTATATTTTCAATTATTGCAATTTGCAAAAATAATCCTATGTTCCAAATTTCTTCCATGTTTAAATATTTTTTACTTTGATATACTAATAAATATTCTTCTAAGTCTTCTCTTTTTATTTGATTATCTGTATATGCCACTATTTGTGCAGCTAATACATATATTCTTGCATACCCTTTGTATTGTCCACTTTTTATTCCTATAAAATTTTGATATTTTTTAAGATTTAAGTCTTTTTTTATTTGTTTTACTATTTTTTCTATTATATAATAATTATCAAGTAGCCACTCTCCTGCTGGATGTATTGATATTTCTTGTTTTATTTGCTTATTTAATAGATTGTATACTTCTCTTATTAATTCATAGTTTTCTAGCATTCTTGGTATTGGGTATGTTTCTTTACTTGATTTGTTTGTTAATTCATACATTAATGCAAAATTTTCGAGTTTTGATTTTAATTGTCTTTTTTCAATAGCAACTCCATCTACATGTAAGACTTTATCCATGTTTTACTTCCTCCTAAAAAATACATTTTTATTATTATTTGCATTTTTTAAGAGTTTTATACTTTTAAACATTTTTCAATAGAAAATTTATTTTACATCTAAAATTTCACTTTTTTATTTAATATCTTTTTTACATTTTCTTTGTTAGTTCTTTTAATTTTAAGAGTTCCATACTTCTTTTTTTTCATAAAAAAATAATGCATAAATTTTAATTTTGTCGTTTTTAAAATTTACACACTATTTAAAATACTATTGTTTTTTATTTAATTATTTCTCATATTCCATTTTATCCTGTTAATACATTAATTTACACTGCTGCTAGTAGTATTAATACTAAAATAGTTATTATAATTTTTACATTTTAATAATTTCTGTCCATTGTTTATTTATAAATATTTCTTTAAAATTTTCTATAAAATATTTTTTAGTCTTGTAAAGCAGTATCTTCAAACGCATTATCATATAAACTTACACCTTGCGCCCTAAGTTCAGCTATTAAGCTAGACTTACTTGTATATGTTTTTCCTTTATATGTTACGCTGGATAATGATGTACACTTTTCAAATACCCATGATTCAATATAAGAAACTGCATTTGGCAATTCAATATTAGTTAGTGAAGTACAGCCATAAAAGGCCAACTGACGTATACGAGTAACATTTTCTGGTATCTTTACGCTTGTTAACGAGCTACAGTTGTCAAATGCGGAAAGATCTATAACAGTGACATTTTCTGGTATATTTATACTTGTTAACGAGCTACAGTTGCAAAATGCGGAAAGATCTATAACAGTGACATTACTTGACATTTTTATCTCTGTCATTTTTCCAAAAGAAAGTGTCTTCCAATCGCCAAATGCAGTTTTTCCTATTTTCGTCACAGTTTCTGGCAATTCTACTTTTAATATGTTATTTGTAAATGCTCTTGATGCACTAGTAGTTATGCCATTGTAATTTAAGTTTTCAGAAAATTGTACTTCTGTACATCTACTTGGATATCTTAGAACTGTATAATTTTCTACATTTGCAGTATAACCAATTACAATTCCATAGTCGCTACTTGTTGGATCATCACTTTGCCATATAAATACATCTTCTGGTGCGGCTGTTTTATCCCATTGTTTTGCACTAAAAATTTCTCTATCTTTTGATATTTTATAGTTATCATTCT
>JAFTFU010000156.1 GCA_017458285.1 Clostridia bacterium
ATAATGTAGAAAAATATATAAAACGGTGTCTTGATTCATTAATAAGACAGACTCTAAAAGATATAGAAATTATCATTATTGATGATGGATCTACCGACGGCAGTCCTGCTATTTGTGATCAATATGCAAAAAAGGATAATCGTATTAGAGTTATACACAAACAGAACGAAGGTTTGGGATTTGCTCGAAATACAGGCCTTAACTATGCAAAAGGGGATTATATTGCTTTTATAGATTCTGACGATTACATAAACGAAACTGCATTCAACAAAGCATATCAAGAAGCTATATCCAACAACACAGACATAGCTTTTTACGGCTTTAATATTGAAAGGAAGCCTGGATTGTGGGAATCTGTAACAGAAAAAGAATTTATTTCATGGATAGACAAAGATATACAATCTTTCATGTTAGATATGATAGCTTGTGCTCCCCATGTTAAAAAAGAACGAAGGTATAATATGGCTGTATGGCATGCCATATACAGGAACTCTATCATAAGAGAACATCAAATAAGGTTCTACTCGGAACGAGAAATCGTATGTGAAGATATTCCTTTTAATATTGATATATTATTGCGAGCTAAAAAAATTATATATCTGCCAGATCCTTTCTATTTTTATTGCTTAAATGGAACATCATTGACATCAACATTTCTCCCTGAAAAATTTAATCGATTGATTCATCTCCATACCATTCTCGAAAAAAAAACGAAAAATATCAATAATGCGACATTAAGAACTGATCGTTTTTTCATCGGTTTTATTCGATCATACATTCTTAATTTAACAAAATCAGAAAGAAAAGATAAAATTAAGATTATAAAAACTGTTGTCAAAAACCCAATCTGGAATGAACTAAAAGGAAGATACTCTCCTAGCTATTTACCATTGTATCAAAAGATTTTCTATACCTTAATTCTAAAGAAACAGGTACTTCTGCTTTATTTATATAGCCATCTTATTAATTTTCTCAAGAGCAAAAGATAGTAAAGACAAATATAATGATAACTTCCAAAAAAGAATTAAGACAATACTTGTATAGGGATTTAAAGCAATTCAACTATAAAAAGCCCTCATTAAAAAACTATATTCTCAGAAATGAGAAATGGTTTATATACCGCTTAAAACGAGAATTACGATATGTGGAATACTATAAAAATGTAAAGCCCTTCGGGGGGGGTATTTTATACTTGTATCACTTTTTGTTGTACAAACATTTATGTTGGAAAACAAAATGCATTATTAATCCAAATACAACAGGAGCCGGATTAACGATATGGCATTTAGGCTCCTTCACTTACATTAGAAAAGGGAGTAAAGTTGGTGATGATTTTACTATTGTCTGTGGAACTGTATTAGGAAAAAAGACTGGAAAAAGTGAAGAGCATATTGAAATCGGAAATAATTGTTATTGTGGGTTAAACGTTTCAATCATCGGAAATGTTAGAATTGGAAACAATGTTACTATTGGCGCACATGCTGTTGTTACAAAAAATATCCCAGATAATTCTGTTATAGGAGGAGTTCCAGCAAAAATAATAAAATTTAAAGAATAAAGGAAAAATGATAAGAACTATTTATATATTTGCTAATTTTGGTAACTTTAAAGAGTTACCATTAGGTGGAGGACAATCCTCTGCCCGTAGAACAATGGATACTCTTAGGAAAATGGGGTATAACGTTGTGCCAATTGTCAGACATAGATCTGTTCACTTGGGGAAAATATCCCATAAATTAGAGGTCTTAAGTTTTGCTCTAATTGATATTTTTAAAATATTGTCTAAAACAATTACTGGCAATAGAGATAATGCTATATTTTTTCATTTAACTTATTCTGGTTCACTACTTCCATATGAATATATATTAGCAAAAATGATGCATATAATGGGGTATCGAAATTTTATGTATTTACAAGGAGGGAGAACTAACAGATTATATTACAATGGTTCTACTTTTTACAAAAACCTCTTCAAAAAAACAATGGATTTACATGAAGAAGTCATGTTTGAAGGAATGGAAAATTTAAAATTAGTACAAAGTATTTCTAATATTAAAACGTTCTATTTTCCTAATTATACAGAAGATGGTTTCAACCCTGAGACCTTACCTATTAAGCCAAAAGGTGTAATTAATATTTGTTATGTTGGTAGGATTCAGGCAGTGAAAAATGTTTTAATTGGAATTGAAACTTATAATATCTTATGTAAAAAATATCACAACATACATTATACAATTATTGGAGGAGGAAGAAAGAATGACGATTACGAAGAACGAGTAATTAAAGCTATAAATGAATCACCACACAAAAAGAACATCACAAAACTCCCCCGTTCTAGTCATGCTGTTATTAAAGAGATCTTAAAATCTCAGCATATCTATTTATTCCCATCAAATGAAAGTGTCGAAGGACACAGCAATGCATTAAATGAGGCAATGGCATGGGGGTGTGTCCCTGTAATCAGTAATAATAATTATCTTCCAGATATTGTGGACGACCCTAATTTAGTCGTATATGATTTCAAGCCGGAGAGCTATGCAAAAAAAATTGAAGAAATTATAGAGACTATGGATATTGAACAACTTTCTAAAAAAATGTATGAAAGAGTAAAAAATAATTTTATCCAAAGTGTTGTAGAAAAAAATCTTTGTGAGAATCTTAAACAATTCTAATAAAAAAATGAAATCCGTTAGCAGAAAATGGTTATGGCCGATTAATGCCGTCATTTTTAACATCTGTCGATTTATTCCTTTTAGAAACAAAAGAATATGGCTATTCGGGGCTCATGCTGGTAACAAATATGATGATAATGCCAAATTTTTTTTTGAATATGTAAACACAAAAGTCACATATAACATTCGTCCTATATGGCTTTCTAATAACAAAGAGACAATCGATCAAATAAAAAAGATAGGGTATGAAGTTTATCCTTTTTCAAGTTTAAAAGGAATATGGTTTTCTTTACATGCAGGTGTTGCCTTATACACCCATAGCATATATGATTTGGGAATGATTCCTCTAATTAGCGGTGCAAAAATTGTTGCTTTATGGCATGGTGTTGGGTTTAAAAAAATTTATAATGCAAAATACCAAGGACATAAATTATTCTTGAAGAAATTCATTGACAGGATTTTTTCTCGAACATATAGAAATATAACTATTGCAACGTCTCATTTTACTTTGGAACAATGGCAGAATTATTTTAACATAAACCCAGAAGATATTTATATTACAGGACAACCTCGGAATGATGTTTTTAAGAACAAGAAAACAAGACAAGAAATCCTGCGAAAATTAAATATAAACACAGAGAAAAAAATTATTTTATTCATGCCAACATATAGGTCTGTAAAACAGGGGAAAGATGCAATAGAAAAAATTGTATTAAATTTATACAACAACCATGAAATCCAAGAAACTTTAAACGATGGAAACTATCTTCTATTAGTAAAATTACATCCTTTAACTCCTAATATTAAATTACCACGGAAGCCCAATTTTACCGTCCTAAATTATGAAACAATTGAATGTAATCAAGAATTATTATGTGTAGCAGATATACTGATTACAGATTATTCCAGTTGCTTTGTTGATTATTCACTATTACACAGACCTATAATTTTCTACAACCCAGACCATAACGAATATTTAAAGCACTCAGGAGCCAATGATATTATTTTTGAAAAAATATCAAAGCACTGCAGGGCAACTAACTTGAAAGAACTTATCTCTCTAATCAAAAAGCCATCAGATTCAATAAGCAGTATGACTAATAAGATTTTTGAAGACCCTTCTATAAAGGATTCATGTTATAGTGAAAATGTATACAAGACTATTGTAAGATCTTTAAATATTAAATCTTAAAAGAGCACCAATAATAAGATATGAAATTACAAGCAAGAGATATTATGGGTGGTTTAACAAACAAAAACCATATTTTACATGAGATTTCCCCGAAAGAAAGTGAATTACTAAAAAAGACCTTGTTAGAAATGATGGAAGACATTCACTTGGTTTGCATCGACAATAATATTGGCTACTCTCTTCATGGGGGAACTATTCTTGGAGCTATACGGCACCAAGGCTTTATTCCATGGGATGATGACTTAGACATAGCAATGCTTCGTAGAGATTGGGAAAAATTCAAATCTATTTTTGAAGAAAAATTGGGAGAAAAATATGTTCTAGAAGCCCCAAATTATGGAAATAAAGATACCAAAACTTATTTTGGGAAAATCTATAAAAAAGGAACCACACTTATTGAATTACAGGACATCAATGCTCCATTTAATAAGGGTATATATATTGATATTTTTATTGTAGAAAATGTTTCAGATAATAAGATTATAAAACATTTTGATGCTATTATATCAGATTGCTGGAAAGCAATTACAACATGCCAAATATATTACAGGTATCCCAATGATTTATTTTCAGAATACATGCATACAACTATATCATCAAATATATATTTCAAGATACGTAAGTTTATAGGATTTTGCTTTTCCTTTATTTCACATAAAAAATTAGTCAGCCTATACGACCATTTTATTTCCCGCCATCCTGATACAACCAAATATATAACAGTACCAACAGGAAGGGCTTTCTACACAGGCGAGATTTTGCCTCGGGAAACTTGGAATCCTCTGAAATTAATGAAATTTGAAGATTATAATTTTTATGGACAAGCAGATCCCAAAGCATATTGTTTAAAACATTATGGTCCAACATATATGGAACTCCCTCCAATTGATAAAAGAGAAAGACATTTCTGCGTAAAGCTTGATTTCAATATGGAAATGCGGTAGAGAAAAAATAGTATAGGAGACGTCACTTATCTTGTATCTTATTTATAAAAAGGTATCTTCTTAAAAATATATAGAAATAAGATCGGAAATTGGTTTATTATGGTCCTTGGAAGACTTTGTCTTGAATCATATTTAATTCAATACAGAATTTTTACTGATAAATTAAATCATCTTTTTCCTTTAAATTTACTACTCATTTTTATAATGGTTTTTGTTTCTGCATATATTGTCAGATGTATTGCAAGACTTTTTAGTCAAACATTTAGAACCGAAGATTATGAGTGGGGAAAAATCTTCAAATTAAAATAAGCAAGAGACTTATAATAATGGACAAAATCAAAGTATTAAATATCAACATCTTGTCTATATACAAAGGAGACCTATTAAAAAATCTCCATAAAGGAACTGTAATAACTCCAAATTTAGACCATCTGATAAAGCTCCAATATGACAAAGACTTCTACAAGATTTATCAAAAAGCGGATTGGGTTATCTGTGATAGTAAAATTCTATATTTGTGTTCCAAATTTTTAAAAAAATCTTTTCCAGAGGCTATCCCTGGCAGTAGCTTCTTTACTTCTTTTTATCAATATCATAAAGATGATAAGAACTGTAAAATATTTCTATTAGGTGCGCGAGAGGGCATTGCAGAACTTGCAAAAGAAAATATCAACAAAAAAATTGGACGTGAAATCGTTATTGGAGCTCATTCTCCATCATTTGGCTTTGAAAAGCAAGAAGAGGAATGCAAGAATATTGTGAAAATCATCAATGAAAGCAATGCCAATGTCGTGCTTGTTGGAGTAGGTGCACCAAAACAAGAGAAATGGATTATGAAGTGGAAAGATCAGATGCCAAATGTTGATATTTGGATGGCTCTGGGCGCTACCATTGACTTTGAAGCGGGAACTTTAAAACGGGCTCCTAAAATATGGCAAAAGATGGGAATGGAATGGCTTTATCGATTCACATGTGAGCCCAAACGTCTTTTTAAAAGATACTTTATTGATGACATAAAATTTTTCTATTATTTCGGGAAACAGCTGTTAGGCATCTATAAAAACCCATTCCAAGGTCTGGAATAGGCTTGGAGGAATTTATTTCTAATGAAGACATATTAATTTATATTATAGAAGTAATTATCATCTATTTCCCTATTAAAAAACTATAATAGGCTATTCCATCATAAAAGATATTTGTTGTTAGATGTCACTCTTTTTTCTCAATTTTCTAAAATATAGCCTAAATAATGGGGAGGTTCCTCATAAAAATATTGATAATGCCAATTGGCATTATCTTTTAGATTTTGCAAAAAGGCAATCTATTGTAGGAGTTTATTGGGGAGGCATCAAGAGATTATATGAAATTGAAAAGTTCCAGGCCAATAAACCTACGGATGAAGATGTGATGG
>JAFTFU010000157.1 GCA_017458285.1 Clostridia bacterium
CCTTATTCACTCCTTGCACCATTGTATGTAAAAACGGTGTATTCAAATCTTTTCTTGCAGCTCTTGGTATAAAAATCACTCCTTACAAAAATAGAAGCCTTGCAAAACAGACTAACTAATAATTAATTAATTCCACAAAGCCCCTTAAATTGTTTATATTATATACTTTTTTTCTCATCTTCGCAATAGTCTTTTCACCTTTTTCCAATGTTTTTGGTAGGTGTCCCCAAAAACTTATATATAAAATTCTTTTTCTTCTATAGAATTTGTAGCACCTAAAATCATAACATTATGTGTCCAACTAATTTGTCTCACCAGTGGAGCGACAATTTCATTGTCTTTATATGTTTCATAGAATTGTTTCATTCTATATATTCCAGCTCTATTAAATCCTGTCATTGTAGGATATTCTCTTTTCATAAATTCGACTAATTTATCAACAATTTTATCTCCCCAATTACTATCATTTACCTTTTCGCTAATATATTTGCCAAAATCCCAATATAATCCTATTAATTCTTCATTAACTTTCCTATATGCATTATTTCTTCTTGTTTCAATCATATTGATAATTTCATCAAAATTTGTATCTAAATTATTTTCCAAGTACATTCCTCCTACACATTAGAACTATATTTTTGAATGTTGATAATTCTAAATAATATAATTCACAAACCCATATATGATATGACAGATTGTAAATATAATAACAGAAATTAATGCTAATACATTTTTTCTATCTATTGTATATAATATGAAAGCTAAACATGGTGGAATTGTTAGTAAAACTATTATCAATGAATTAGTAAATCCACAATAATAAAAAATCCATCCAATAAAATAACAAATTACAGAAATTATCATTCCTATTATTATCTTAGAAAATTTAATTTTTGCGCTATCTTTTCTAATCAATATACACATTAATAAAATGAAAATAACTTGAAATATACTTCCAATAGTATCAATTATAGGAGTAATTGATGAAACTCTTAATATATCATTTGGCGCTGGAATAGCCATCCAAATAAAATTAGGTAACATGATTACTAAAAATAACAATAGTCCCCAAAAGTCAAATCCTATTTTATATTTTTTCATACTAAATTCTACTCCCTTCGTTTCCATTCAAATCCTTCTGGTAAATTTAATGGATCTTTTTTCTTTTTGACATATCTATCTTCCTCTGAAAAGATGCAACCACAATACTTTTGCATATACAAGCCCAAATCTTTTGCTTTATCATGTCCTTCCCAAAAACCATATCTAAAATCTCTATATAGAAAATCTATACCATATTCTTCGCTCAGCTTTTCGCATAATCTTTTTATAAATTCATGATTTTGATAAATACTGTATAAAAGAGTTGTACTTACTGCGTCATAACCATTTACCTTTGCATATTCAAATGTCTTTCTAAGTCTTATTGGATAACAATAATCTACACATCTTGAATTTAGATTATTTGAAACGTTTTTGCAAAATTCATCTAATCCGTATTCATCTTCAATTATACATTCACAATTTATTTTTTTAGCATAATCTTTTAATGTCTCTCTTCTTGCTTTGTATTCCGTGTATGGGTGTATGTTGGGATTGTACCAAAATAGAGTTGGTTCAATATTTTCTTTTCTTAAACTTTCTATACAATATACACTGCATGGTGCACAACATGTATGTAATAATAATTTCATATTTTTTACTTCCTTTATCTTTCTATGTTATATTTTGGTGTGTTTCCATTGTTTGGTGTTCTATATCCATTGTATCCAGAACCTTTTGGTGGAACATTTCTTTTTTTGGTTACAGGTTCTAAATAATCTAAATAACCAGACGCATTATTCTTCTTTTGTTCTACTATAATTTCTTTTAAATATCCTTCAAAAGTTTTTTTATCTTCATCAGTCATATCACGTCCGTTTGCCGTTCTAAAAATAGCCTCTCTAACTCCTTCTGGTTTATCTTCTGCAATCATTTTTACTATATTTAAGGTTTGTAACTCGTATGGAATTTGACCTTTGGCTTTTATGTATTTCATCGCAAGATTTGCTATTTTACCATTATTTTTTTCACTATATATTTTTTTATTATGTTCTTCTACTAAATCAAAATCAAAAACAGTGTCTTTGTCAATTGGATTAAAATGTCTTTGTACTTCATTTAAATGTTCTTTTTCATTAACTTTTTCTCCTTTTTCATCATCTTCTTTTATTTCATCAAAATGATTTTTTCCACCAGATAACTTACTTTTTTCATCACAATATCTTCTTAAACTATCAAATACTTTTTTTATTAGTCTTCCTTCTCTTGAATTTATTAATATAGTATCTTTCTGTTGTTCCCAAATTTTATTAAGTTCATTTACATCTTTTTGACTTAATAACGCATTATATTTTTCTGTGATTATAACTTTATCATCAGTTACCTTTTGTTCTGTTGCTTCCGGATTTGTTCATGAAACATCAGCATTATTTTTATTATTTTCTGATTTTTTACATGGCTCTATTTTTAAATCATAATATTTAAAAGTTTCAACAGTTTGGGTAGCATCTTTATTACCAATAGTTTCATGTACTCTATGTTCTGTTAAAGTAACATCCATATTTTTAGGTATCATATCAATTCTGTCCATACTTGTTTCAAGTTTTTGTGCAACTTCTACTGTTGTTTGTTTTGGTTGCTCTTTATTTTCATACGGTATATAATACTGTTTTCCTTTAGGTTCCTGACCTGCTTCGCCAAAAACTCTTTTGTTAAATTCTTCATTTGCTCCAGGCGGTACTTCTCTTTTGTTTGTAGGATTTTTTATTAAAAAATCTACGAATAACTTTTCATACTTTGCTTCTATTATTTCTAATGCTTCTGGTGTAAATTTATTTCTAAACCACTTTATCACCTCATCATTTTTCATATCATTATCTGGTGAAAAAAACATTGCTGTATTTTTAAAATTTCTATATGTCTCCATTAATGTATTATCCGTTCTATTGCAAACAATAGAGCAAAGAATTCTTGATAACTGACTAACTGCATAATTATTCTTATTTGGCTTTACACTTACATATTGCAATAAATCTGGATTATGTGCATCCACCAATGTTACTATATTTGATACATCTTGCTTTGTTATGTTTTCACGTTTTCCAAATATAGCATGCAATATCAATTCAGTTGAAGTTTGTTCAGTATTGTATCCAAATTCCGCTCCGTATAAATTATTTTTATTACTTCTATTCTTTCCTTTAGCAAGACTTTCGAGTGCTGAAGTTTTTTGGGAATATTTTATCATGTCCGCAATAATTTCCAATAATTTAGTAATTACATCATCTGAATATTTTGCGTGCTTATCTATTTTTTCCAATATATCTGCTAATTTTATTGAATATTTTCTATGGACATCATCTTCTTTTAATTTTTCTTTTACTTCACCTATTTCTGTTTTTAAATTTTTTAATATTTCTATTGCTTCTTCCTTATTCATTTTAAACTCCTTCTATAATATATTTGGGCTTTTAGAATAGGATTACCCATACTCCTAATACTTTATTTGTAAGTACAAAATCACTTTCAATTTGTTATTTACTTTTAAAACAAATTAATTTGCGCATTATTTTCATTAAACTTATACCCCATATGAGCATAAGCAGGTGGAAGAGGGACTCTTCCTCTAGTTGTTCTAGCAATAAAACCAATTTGAATTAAATAAGGTTCATAAACATCTTCAATAGTATCAATTTCTTCGCCTAAAGAAGAAGCCAAAGCATCAATTCCAACGGGTTTTCCTCCATATTGAGCAATCATAACATCTAGCATTCTTCTATCTGTTTCATCTAGTCCTAATTCATCAATTTCTAGTTTATGTAGTGCAAGTTTTGCAATCTTTAGAGTTATTTTTCCGTCTCCTAAAACTAATGCATAATCTCTAACACGTTTTAATAATCTATTAGCAATTCTAGGAGTTCCTCTTGAGCGCATTGCAATTTCAAGTGCTGCTTTTTCTTCGATTTCTACATTTAAAATTTTGCTTGACCTTTTTACTATTGTGCTTAAATCTTCAGCTTCATAAAGTTCTAATTTTTGTACTATTCCAAATCTGTCTCTTAAAGGCGTTGTAAGCGCTCCTGCTTTTGTTGTTGCTCCAACTAATGTAAACTTTGGTAAATCAAGTCTTATTGATTTTGCTTCTGGTCCTTTTCCTATTACTATGTCTAAAACATAATCTTCTAAAACTGGATATAAAATTTCTTCTATACTTTTGCTTAATCTATGTATTTCATCAATGAATAACACATCATATTCTGATAAATTCATCAATAATGCTGCTAAATCTCCAGGTTTTGTTATTGCAGGTCCTGATGTTATTTTTATGTTTGAATTCATTTCGTTTGATATTATTGTTGAAATTGTTGTTTTTCCAAGTCCTGGTGGTCCATAAAAAAGGCAATGGTCAAGAGGCTCACCTCTTTTTTTGGCAGCCTCTATATAGATTTTTAAATTCTCTTTTACTTTATTTTGCCCTATATATTCATCTAAAGTTTGGGGTCTTAATGATTTTTCAAATCTTTCTTCCTGATTGTTTTCTAGTTCTGGATTTATTATTTTATTTTCTTCCATTTTTATCTTTCATTCCTCTCTTAGGCTCAATATATAGATTTTGTTCACTTCAAGTTATAAATGTGGATAATTAGTATTGTAGATATTGTACTGATTTTACTAATTATTCGTACCATTCAAATTCCCAATCAAGCATTTTTACGATGTCTCCTTGATGTATTCCTTTTTCTTTTAATGCATCTTCAATTCCGCTGTTTTTTAAACATTTTTGGAAATAGTAAATAGATTCATTATCATCCATGTTTACTCTGCTCATTATTCTGTATACTGCTTTTCCTTCAACTACATATTTATTACCATCTTTTTGGATTGTAAATTCATCTTTGTCTTCTTGTAGTGTATATACAATTTTTTCATCAACTTCAACCAATTCTTCTTTTGGTAATTCCTTTAATACAGTAGCTACTCTGTCTATTAGCTTGTCTACACCTTCGCCTGTTACTCCAGATATTTTAAATAATTCTAAATTTTCTTTTTTTGCTAATTCTTCTAATTCTTTTAATCCTGTGTCATCTTGCATTACATCTATTTTGTTTGCAACAATTATTTGTTTTCTTTTTGATAGTTTTTCACTATATTTTTTTAATTCTTCATTTATTGTTTTAAAGTCTTGAACAGGATTTCTGCCTTCATTTCCAGAAACATCTATTACATGTAATAATAATCTTGTTCTTTCAACATGTCGTAAAAATTGAATTCCAAGTCCAACTCCTTCACTTGCTCCTTCAATAATTCCCGGTATGTCAGCGATTTCAAAGCTGTCTCCTTTATTTGTTTTTACAACTCCTAAGTTTGGATTTATTGTTGTAAAATGATAGTTTGCAATTTTAGGTCTTGCTGATGTTACTACTGATAAAAATGTTGATTTCCCTACATTTGGGAATCCTAATAGTCCAACATCTGCTAAAGATTTTAATTCAAGAATTACTTCCTTTTCTTCTCCAAGTTCTCCTCCTTGTGCAAATCTTGGTACTTGTCTTGTTGCAGTTGCAAAGTGTGAGTTTCCTTTTCCTCCACGTCCACCTTTTAATACAAGTTCAACTTGTCCTTGTTTTGAAAGGTCAGCTACAACCTTTCCAGTTTCAACGTCTTTTATAATTGTTCCTATTGGCACATTTATATATAAGTCTTCTCCTTTTTTTCCATAGCAATTGCTTCCTCTACCATTTTCTCCATTTTGGGCTTTGAATTTTTTGTTGTATCTAAAGTCTATTAATGTGTTTGAGTTTGGATCAACTTGAAAGTATATGCTTCCACCGTTTCCTCCATCTCCTCCGTCTGGTCCACCGGCTGCAACGTATTTTTCTCTTCTGAATGTAACTGCTCCGTCTCCGCCATCTCCTGATTTTATTATTATTTTTACATAGTCTGTAAACATTGTATCTTTCCTTTCTTTTTCTTATTTTTGTTTGAAGTAAATCAACGTTTTTTCTTGCTAAAACTTTCTTTTACTTACTTTATTTAAAATATTTTTACACATTTTCTTATTTTTTGTTACAATTTATTTTTAGTTGTTTTGTTTAAAATAGTTTAACATCATTGCTTCTTTTACTTCTTGCATAGTTTCTTTTGCAACTTTTCTTGCTTTTTCAGTTCCTTCTATTAGAATTTTATCTACTAATTCTGGATTTTCTTCATAATATTTTCTTTTTTCTCTTATTGGTTTTAACGTTTCATTTATGTTTTGTGCTAATTGCTTTTTGCATGCTACACAACCGCGTTTTCCTGCTCTACATTCTTCGCATACTGTTTTGCATTCTTCTTCTGTGCTGAATAAATTGTGATAATATGAAACCATACATATATCAGGATTTCCTAAATCGTCTTTTTTTATTCTGTTTGGGTCTGTTACCGCACTCATTACTTTTTTGTTGATTTCTTCTGGTGAATCTGACAAATATATTGCGTTTCCTAAGGATTTACCCATTTTTTCATTTCCGTCTAATCCTTTTATTCTTTTGGTTTTTGATAGTACTATTTGTGGTTCTTTTAATACTTCTCCATATATACTATTAAATTTTCTTACAATTTCTCTACATTGTTCTATTAGTGGCATTTGGTCTTCTCCTGCTGGCACTAGTTCTCCTTTGAAGGCTGTTATGTCTGCTGCTTGACTTACTGGATAACCTAAAAATCCATATGTTACACTTTCTCCAAACAATTCTCTTTTTTGTGATATTTCAGTTTTTACAGTTGGGTTTCTTTCTAGTCTTGCTATTGTTACTAAGTTTGAATAAAATACCGTTAATTCTGCAATTTCTGGTATCATAGATTGTATAAATATTGTTGCTTTTTTAGGGTCTATTCCTACTGATAAATAGTCCATTGCTATTTCTCTTACATTTTTTCTTACTTTTTCTGGATTGTTGAAGTTGTCTGTTAATGCTTGAACATCTGCTATTTCTATGTATGTTTCATATTCATTTTGCATTTTTACTCTGTTTTTTAATGACCCAAAATAATGCCCAATATGCATTTTTCCTGTTGGTCTATCTCCTGTAAGTATTCTTTTATTTTCCATTTTTTCTATCATTCCTTGTATAATATATTTAGGTTTTTATAAGGATACCCATAAACCTTTATATAATTATATTTATTTTATAAGGCATCGATTCGGTTTTGAAAAATCATATGTATTTTTTACCTTGCTCATTCTTTTTTATTTATTGTTTTTTGTTACTTTTTGACTTTCTTATTATACCATACCAACTTTTAAACTGCAAGGAAAAAAGACTAGTTTTAATCTAGTCTTTCCATTTTTTTATTTCTGTATTTTTCTATTATACTTCCACACAAATTTACTCTTTATTTTCTCTTGGTTAAACCATGTTGGTTTTAAAAAATATATACAATTATTCTCTATCTAAACCATTTGTTCCTGATTGCTTAGTACCTTCTTTAAGGGAGTTATCTTGTTTTAATGTACTTGCATCAACTTCTTTTTGCTCTTCTATATTAATTCCATTTAATTTAACATTACCATTAGCTATATCCAATTTGTAATCTTTTGAAAAATAATCCAAATTTGGGAATTCAACATGTGTATTACTTTCAATAGTACAAATTGTTAAGCCTGGGTGTTCAGTGTTTGCATCTTGAGAAGAAGCTTTTGTTAAGTTCGCGAAGTGTACTTTTGACTCAGAATCTTGTAGCAATATTTCATTGTTTGCATTTGCATCTAATCCCCAAGTATAAATTTCAGCTGTACTTTGGTTTGCTAGTACCAAGTATCTACATTTATCAATCTCTGAACCAATTTGTGGACCTTTTAATATACTTCTAGCTAGCCTCATTACAAAATTGTTACTATCATTATCTTTATTAATATCAGTCATATAAACTGTATCGTTATTAAACCCTGCTCCTCCATTAATATTACTATTTACTATTTTTGTAAGAATATCATTTATATTATCGTCTTTATTTCTAAAAGTATCTATGCTCTCTATTATCGCACCCTCAAGATTTACTGTACCATTTCCTAAAATTTTAAAAAAACTCTTTGATGCATTAATACTGCTACCATATAGGTTTCCGTTATCTATTATTATATGTGTAAACCCACAATCAATATTGCTGTTTCTTAAAAATACATTACTGTTATTATTTCCATATATTGTCGCATAATCCTCTCCAGTTGTTATATTATCATGTCTTAAATTAATTCCCTCTACATTTAATGCAGCTCCATCTCCAACTTTTATATCTATATTTCCTTCTATTTCTTGTTTATTATTTGTGAAGTCTATTACAGGTCTTTCTTCAGATTTTTTCACATCAACTTTTGGAAATGTTTGTATTGAAACTGCCATTCCATTTGGAATTTGAATTGAACGACATTGTTGTATTGTTTCACTTGGCACCAGTACAATTACCTTGCTTTTTCCACATTCCTGTGCAACATCAATCGCTTCTTGAAAATCTGAGCTAAAATTAAACGCTTCTCCTAATGACTCTCTATCAATATTTTCATTTGCATCAAGTACAGTATACATAGTATCTTCTTGTGTTTGTATTATATTTTGTCTGAAAGAAGCACTTACTCCTAAATTCTCTCCTGTAAATTTCTTTGTTTTTTCTTGTTCTTTAACTCTGCTTTCTAGTACCTCTAATGTTTTTTCTAACTTACTATTTTTATCGTCTAAAACTTTATTTTCTCTTGTCAATCTGTCGTTTTTAGCTTGTAGTTGTCTGTTCTTTTTTTCTAAATTATATTCTCTTTTTTTATGTTCTTCAGCAACTACTTGTTCTACCGATTCTAAACAATCTTCTAATTCTTTGTTTTCAATTTTTAAACTTTCGTTTTCAATACTATATGTATCCAGGCTTTCTTGTAAATTTATTTTTTCTTGTGCTATACTTTCTTTTTCTGCATCTTTTTTATTAATTTGTTCTTCTAACTCTACTATCTTGTCTTTATCAATACTCCCTTGTAAAGCTCTTCCTGCAAGACCTCCAACTGCGAAAAGTCCAATAGTTGCTAAAGACACTCCAGTGTATTTTACAACTTTTTTTGCAATTATTTCAGACATATTCATCTTTGTTATTTTTCTTTTTTCCATATCTTATTTTGTGTTAGTGCTAACCTAACACATCCCCCTTTCCTTTGTATGGAACTTAAATAAGATATTTACTCGCACTTATTTATAGTGTTTTATTTCCTATATATTCCATTTACAACTATATATAATTATATATAGTTTACCATGTTATGTCAAGTGTTTTATTGCAATTATTTTACATTCTTAGCTAACCTTTCATGTTTTTTTTCTATCCTTCTTCTTCTCTTTTAGATTTTACAATATCAACAACATATGTAACTGCCAAAGTAACACATGTAATGCCAATTAAAATTGCAAAATATTTTCCTTTGAAGTTAGTTAATGTAGGAACTAAAATTTCTCTTAATAGTTTAATTGAATATGTCATTGGTAAGAATGGAGTAACTCCTCTAAAAGCTTTATCGATTGTTTCAATTGGGAATGTTCCTCCTGCAGCTGCCAATTGTAATACAAGAATAATCAATGCTAAGAATTTACCAATATCTCCAAAGTTTCTAATTAAGAATTGAATTATGCTCATAAATGTAATTCCAATTAAAATACTTGCTGCATAGTATAATGCTACATTTTCTACTGCATATCCTAAGCCTAGTTTTAATAATAATGCTGTAATTATGCCTTGTGCTGCTCCAATTGCAATATAAATTGCATTTTGAATGAACTTATTTTTACCTTTGCTATCTAAAATTCCGAACCTATTTCTTTGGTCATAATATAAAACTACATAACACATAAGTGCTCCAACCCATAATCCTATGCATAAGAATAAAGGTGTAAATGCTATACCGTATGAGTCTACTTCTCCATATGCCTCAGTTTTAAATTCTACTGGATTTTCTGCAAATTGTTCTATTCCATCTAGCACTTGTAATTCTTCATTTAAATCTTCAATTCCTTCATTTATTTGGTTATTGAATGTTTCCACTCCTGCAACTAATTCGTTACTTCCTTTATATGCAGTCTCAGTTCCTTCGTTTAATGTGTTTAGTGCATTTTTTACACTTGTTGAACTGCTGTTTAGTTGTGATAGTCCCGCTGTTAATGTTGTACTTCCATTTTTTAGTGATTCTGTTCCAGAACTTAATGTATTTATTCCATTATTTAAAGATTGTGTTCCGTTTCCAACTTGTGATAATGCTTCTTTTATAGAATTCATTCCTGATGTTATTGAGGTTAATCCACTTGCACCTTCAGCTAATTGTGTTGTTCCTTGTGATAAGTTTGATGCGCCTTCTTTTAAAGCTTCTCCGTTTGTAATTAGACTATTTGCTCCAGCTTTTAATGCTTCATTTGACTCGTTAAGTTGTGTGCTTCCTGCATTTATAGCTGTACCTGCATTTGTTACTCCTTCTACTTCTGCATTTAATTTCATTAATAACATTTGTATTGAAGCATCTTGCATAAGTTCTTCATTACTTTGAACTGCATTTATTAATGTTTTTACATCTGAATTTGTAGCATTTACAGCTTGAATGTAGTTATTTACATTTGTTGTTAGATTGCTTGTTCCTTCTACATATTTAATTGTACCATTTGCTAAAGTCATACTTCCATCTGCATATGCTGTTACTGCCTCATTTAAACTTGTTGCACCTTGATTTACTTGGTTTATTCCAGCACCTAAGTTTGCTATTCCTTGGCTACCTTGACTTGATAGTTTATCTACTCCAGAATTAATTTGAGATATTGCTGTATCTAAGCTTGTAGAACCATTTGAAAGAGTTCCAATCCCACTATTTACTTGCTCTATTCCGTTTTCTAAAGATTGACTTCCCTCATATGCTGAATTTATTCCTGCATCAAATTCTGTATAGCTGTTGTTTAATGTTGTTGTTCCATCATTTATTTGTTTTAGTCCTGAATTTAAGTTTTGAGAACCTTCTAATATTTGTTCTGCTCCGTCTGATATTTCTTTTAAACTGTCTGGAACTTCGTTTAATTTATCAGCTAATGTTTGAATTATTTTACTGTCTATTTTTTCTTCTAAGTTTAGTTCCATTGTTTTTACTGCACTACCTATTATTTGTGTTGCTAGATAATTTGTTGCTTGATTTGGACTATATGTAATTGTTGCTATTTGTTTATCTCTCGTTGACGCACTGTTTAATACTTCTGTAAAATTACTTGGTATTGTAATTGTTGCATAATAGTCTCCTTTTTGCATTCCATTTTTTGCTTCTTCTTGCGTTACTTCTTGTATGTTAAATGTTCCGCTTTTCTTTAGTCCATCTATAAATTCTTTTCCTTGGTTTTCATCGTTTTGTCCTTTGTCTAAATTTACTACCGCAATTTTCATGTCAGTTAAATTTCCATATGGGTTCCAATATGATTTTAGATAGAAAAAACTGTATATTATTGGAATTAATAAAACTACAATGAAGATTATGGTTTTCATGATTTTGCTGTTTTTCATGTTTAACATCCTTTCTTTTTTTATTTTGGCTTTTTTTGCCACTCTATATATTATACTACAAACTGAATAAATTTTCATATTTTTCACAAAACTTTCACAATTATAGTAATAACAGATTAACATATTATCTGAATTAAGACGATCATCTCCACACGTTTCTTTTCCTAACAAAAAAATCCAGTTATTTTTAACTAGATTATTTAAATTTTTATACTTAACTGAGAGCCCCAGCTCAACAAGAGCTGGGGGCTTTTGGAGTCACAGTTCATTCTCGTGTACCCCAAACTGTTCTACATTTGTAGTTCTTTTTTTGCCACAGGTGTCGCACTCCACCTGGACTTTTTTTATTATTTGTCCCTCTGGACCACATCCCCATGGGGTTCCGGTACTTGTTTTCACCCAATACCGGGTGTACCCCAGATTTACGTAACATCTGCACGGCTCGGCACACTTAAAAAGTGCCCTGATTCTGCTTGGCTCCATATTGTAATAGACTCTTGCCATATCGGCTCCTTTCTGCCACCCTTAATTGCAGGTGGACTTTCTGCAAATCCCTTACGGGATACCTGTGTTATTACTTATAATTATAAACCTTACCTTACCTTACCTTACCTTATGTCAAGTGTTTTTTTATTTCTATATTTAATTTATTACAGTTTTTTTGAAAAAATTTTTCCAAAAGCACTTGACATAACGTGAGGTGAGGTGAGGTGAGGTGTATAATAAAATTGTAATTAACAACAAGTATTATGGCAGCTGGCATTGCTAGCTGCCAGCCCCCAAAAGGGGCAAGGAGGAATTATGGCATTATTTAAAAAAGATCCCTTAAGAAGACATGAACTGTACTCCGAAAAAGATGTTCAGAGATATTTCAAAACAAAAGAAGCTGCTCAATTAGCAGCCGACAAATTAGGAAAAACAGTTTGTTACGACCCAGCAAAGGGAAAATACTATTTAAAGTAGTCGTTACTTAAATTCTTGCCAACCCACCCAACACTATTAGAGTTGAGTGGGGATTTCTTTTTGTTCAATATCAATAGTTGTAAAATAAAAAGTAATACATAATATAAAATTTTTATTTCATTTTGTATCAAAATACTATCATCTTCAATACCAATCGCATCTTCTTTATATTTTACCTTTAACTACTTTTCAATTAATACTATCCATGTCCAAAAACTTTATATAACTTTGAGCTTTTCTTCTTAAAGTTTTATTTATTCAAACTCTGTCTGTTCCTTAATTCAATCATTTTATTCTGATTTCAAATTAAAATTTTTGATAATTGTACAAATTTTTTCAATATTTTCAAAAAGTACTTGACATAACATATCCTGTCCTGTCCTGTCCTGTATAATTATATATAGAAACAATATATTCCCCGTAAGGGGTACGCATTTAAAGTCCACCTCAATTAATGGTGGCAGAAAGGAGCCAGTATGGCAGGGATTTATTACCATTTACATCCGAAAAAAGTAGATTCCCTCTTTGAAGGGGCAAATCCGTGTGGATGCTTTTTTTCAAAAAGCAATGTATTCACGCGGTATACCGTAAAGACAAAAACCGCTTTTCCTCTTTTCTGTGGGAATAGCGGCCCGCAAATCCTCCAGATAAGAGTGATCTGTGAGGAGTGTGGAAAGGCCAAATGGTACGACACTGAAGATGGTAAGGTATTTGAGAACGACTTCGAAGAAGAAGTTCTCGAATAAACCTATATTTCCTCCAGTTCTTATTGAGCTGGAGGTTTCCTTTGGGCGCCCGGCACCGAACGTTACGCCGGAATTGTTGTATGAGCAGTCGGAACTTTTAGAATAAAAAGCAAAGTTCCTCCTACTCGATTTATTTAATTCTCTACAACACACTTATCATCTACAACGCCAATTGTAGCTTCATTACCCTTAACAAGTTTACCCTCAAGAATAGCCTCAGCCAAAGAATCCTCAAGTAAGCTTTGAACTGTCCTTCTCAAAGGTCTAGCGCCGAAAGCTTTATCAACGCCTTTGCTTGCAATAAGAGTTTTAACTTCTGGTTTCAAATTAATAATAATCTTTTGACTTACAAGTCTATTTTTAACTTCATCAAGCATCAAATCAATAATTTTACTAATTTCGTCATCATTTAATTTGTGGAATACAATAATTTCATCAATACGATTTATAAATTCTGGTCTTAATTCTTTTTTTAGTTCTGCCAAAACTTCTTTTTTAGTATCTTCATACTCTTTTGTTTTGTTTGTATCATCTGAATTTATAAAACCAAGTGATTTTTTGTCTGTAATTAATCTTGCACCTAAATTTGATGTCATAATTATTACAGTATTTTTAAAGTTAACTGTTCTACCTGTTGAGTCTGTTAATCTTCCATCTTCTAAGATTTGTAATAATAAATTCATTACATCTGGATGAGCTTTTTCAATTTCATCAAATAGAATTACAGCATAAGGTTTACGTCTAATTTTTTCAGTTAATTGACCACCTTCTTCAAATCCTACATAACCTGGAGGTGAACCTATTAGTTTTGAAACTGAATGTGGCTCCATATATTCAGACATATCAATTCTTATCATTGCATCTTCATTTCCAAATAACACTTCTGCTAATGCTTTTGAAAGCTCAGTTTTTCCAACACCTGTTGGTCCTAAGAATAAGAATGAACCTATTGGACGTTTTGGATCTTTTAATCCAACTCTTCCTCTTCTTATTGCTTTACTTACCGCTTCTACTGCTTCCTCTTGCCCTATAACTCTTTTATGAAGACTTTCTTCTAAGTTTTTCAATTTTTCATTTTCGTCTTCTGTTATTTTTTTAGCTGGAATTCCAGTCCAATTTGCAATTACTTCTGCAATGTTTTCATCTGTAATATCAGTTACAGATTTTGTCTTTTTGTTTTTCCACTTAGTTGTTTCTTTCTCAACTTTTTCTTTTAAAGCTCTTTCCTCATCTCTTAAACTTGCTGCCTTTTCAAATTTTTGATTTCTAACAGCTTCTTCCTTATCTTTAGATACTTTTTCTAATTCTTCTTCTAATTGTTTTAATTTATCAGGCTCAGTATATGTTTTAAGTCTTGCTCTTGAGGCAGCTTCATCTATTAAATCAATTGCTTTGTCTGGTAAAAATCTATCATTTATATATCTTACAGATAAGTCTACCGCAGCTTCAATTGCTTCATCTGTGATTTTTACGTTATGATGTGCCTCATATTTATCTCTTAGTCCTCTTAATATTGCTTTTGCATCACTTTCGCTTGGCTCTAAGACTGTTACTGGACTAAATCTACGTTCTAAAGCTGCATCTTTTTCTATATATTTTCTATATTCATTTAATGTTGTTGCGCCAACTAGTTGAATTTCTCCTCTAGCTAGCATTGGTTTTAAAATATTGGCTGCATCAATTGCTCCCTCTGCTGAACCTGCTCCAACTATTGTGTGAATTTCATCAATAAATAAAATTACATCTTGTGCTTTTTTTACTTCATTTAATGCTTTTTTGATTCTTTCTTCAAAATCTCCTCTGTATTTTGCACCTGCAACCATTCCTGATATGTCAAGCGTTACAACTCTTTTTTCTTTTAGGATTTCTGGAACATCTCCTGATACAATTTTTTGTGCTAAGCCTTCAACAATTGCTGTTTTTCCAACTCCTGGCTCTCCAATTAAACATGGATTGTTTTTAGTTCTTCTTGAAAGTATTTGGATTACTCTTTCAATCTCACTACTCCTTCCTATTACTGGATCAACTTTACCTTCTTCTGCTTTTCGAGTTAAATCTTCTCCATACTGATTTAATGTTTGGGTCATGTTATAGCTCCCTTTTGCTTTTGTTTTTTTTGACGTTCCACTTGCAATATTAAATCCATCTTCGTCTTCTTTTTCGTTTTGTGCAAAATCTTCGTCTTCATTTATAACTTTTATAATTTCATTATACATTTTTTGAATATTTACTTTTAAGTCTATTAATATTCTGATCGCTACACTGTCTGCCTCTCTTAAAAGTCCTATTAATAGATGTTCTGTTCCTATATAGTCAAATCCTAACTTTCTGGCTTCCATAAATGCATTTTCAAGAACTTTTTTTGTTCTTGGTGTAAAACCTAAACTTTCTGTTTTTTCTTCTTCTTTTCCTATTAGTTCTTCAATTTTATCTAAGATTTTTTCAGAATTTATTCCTTGATTTTCTAATACTCTTGCTGCAACTCCTGCTCCTTCTTCTACTAATCCATATAAGATGTGTTCTGTTGCAATGTAATTATGCCCTAATTGTAATGATATTTCGTTTGCTATTTCTAAAGCTTTTTTTGCTCTACTTGTAAATTTATATGTCATATTTAATCTCCCTCCTTTTAGACTTTTTGCCTACTTGTTTCTAGTTTGTGTACATTTCAAAAGTTCTGCTACAACAATACTAGTTACTTTTAATTTTCATTTATAATTTGTTTTATAATTTCTGCTCTTTTTACATCCCTTTCATATGCATCCATTTCTTTTTGTTCATGTTTTTGTAAATTTGCAGGTTTGATGTATAAGTATAGTTTTAAAACTTTGCTGTCTGTTATTTCCTTTAAGATTCCTAAGTCTGTTCCAAGTTTTATAAAAGAAAGTAAATCCATTGCTTCTTTAAAAGATATTTTTTTACAATTTTGTATAATACCAAAATTTCTATAAATTTTATCTTCAAGTTCTAATGGTTCTTGTGCTAAATATTTTCTGGCTATTCTTTCTTGTTCAATAATTTTTTCAGTAATTATTTTTAAGTTTTTTATGATTTCTTTTTCTGTTATTCCTAATGTTTGTTTATTTGAAATTTGATACATGTCTCCAAAAGCTTTTGTATTCTCTCCATGTATTCCTCGTATTTCAACTCCAAATTTTGATACTGAATATAGTATTTTTTGTATATTTCCGGTTTTACTTAGTCCTGGTAAATGTAGCATTACAGATGCCCTCATTCCCGTTCCAACATTTGTTGGACATGCTGTTAAATATCCGTATTTTTTACTTTTTGCAATATTAAAACATGAATCTATTCTTTCATCTAATTCTATAGCTAAGTTTAAACATGCTTCTAACTCTAATCCACTGCTAAATACTTGAATTCTTAAATGGTCTTCTTCATTTACCATTATTGATATGTTTTCCTCTTCATTTATAAGTAATGCTCCAAAATCTTTTCTTTCTGCAAATTCTGGACTTATTATATTTCTTTCTGCTAACATTTTTTTCGTTATTTCATCCATATTACTTAATTTTATAAATTTTAATCCATATCCTATTTCATTTGTCTTTTCTTCTACTTCATTTTCTAACTTATCTGCATATTCTTTATTTTTTATATTAAATTTGTAATTTGCTATGTTTCTTGCGAATCTTATTCTTGTACTCATTACTACATCTGAGTCTTTTCCACTTTGTAAATACCAGTTTGACATATTTTTCTTATACTAGCATGCTTGCTAATATTTCCTCCTTTTTTCAAATTTAACATTTTGTGCCAGTGAGCATTTTTGATGCGTCACTGAGAAAAAATGTGTGTTTTTTAATTTTTAACATTTTGTGCCAGTGAGCATTTTGAGTGCGTCACTGAGAGAAAACGTGTATTTTTTATTTTTAACATTTTGTGCCAGTGAGCATTTTTGGTGCGTCACTGAGAAAAAATGTGTGTTTTAAAAATAAATATTTTCTTCCAGTTTATTTTTGGTTTTCGCTTTTAATTTTGTCTCGGATTTTTGCTGCATCTTCATATCTTTCTTCTTTAATTGCCTTTTTTAATTCCATTTGTAATTCATCAATTTTGCTTGTTTTAGAACTTTTTTCATCAGCATTATTTAAGTTTTGTTCAGGGACGCTTTCAAATCCACTTTGACTATTGTTTGATTCTTCCTCATTTAATTCAATATTTTTTGAATTAATTTTTCCAATTCTTCCAATATGTCTATTTGCACCATGTATATTTTTTAAGATTTCATCAATTCTATCATGAAAAGTTTCATAACACTCGCCACATCCTATTTTTCCACTATTCATGATTTTTTCAAAACTTGTTTTACAATTTGGACACTCTAAAGCTTTTATAGTTCCTAAAGCAGGGAAAACATCTTCATCCCAGTCACTCATAAAATCTCCTAAAAAGCTTGAAAAGTCTATTGGCATATCAAAATTAATATCTCCAATTCCTAATTTTTTGCTACATTCCTCACATAATGAAATTTCTTTTTTTACTCCATTTATAATTTGAGTATATCTTACATTTGCGTGGTTTTTACCACAATTCTCACATAACATAATGACTCCTCTCCAAGAATTTTAAAATTCTTCACAAAAATTTTAATTTATATTTCACATTAATTACATATATTTATAAATTTAGTTTTAATTAAATATATTATAAAAAATTACTTTTTAATTAAATATATTTTACAACTTTAATTTTTTAATTAAATATATCTTTAAAATTTACTCATCTATTAAATTTAAAAGCATATTTTTAAAAAGTTTTGCTCTTAAAATATCTTTTACATCTTTGGCAGTATTTAAAATATTATCACTTGTTGCAACTTTTAATAGCCTTGCTTCTTTGTTTGTTATTAATTTATATGAAAGTAAATCACTAATTAATATATCGACTTCTTGACTTGTTAAAGTGTTTCCTACATTTTTGATGATGTGTTCAAAATATTTTGACTTTTCTATATCAATTTTTTGGATTTTTATATATCCTCCGCCACCTCTTTTACTTTCTACATAATAGCCCTGAGATGGTTTAAATCTTGTTGATATTACATAGTTTATTTGTGAAGGTACACAGTTAAATTGTTCTGCTAAATCGTTTCTTTGTATTTCTATGTAGTCGTTTTCTTCTTCAAATAAATTTTTAATAAATTCTTCAATTATATCTGACATTCTCATACAATCACCTTCTTAATCTTCTTATACTTACTTGTATTCTTACAATAACCTTCTTTTTCTTCTTATGCTTATCCATACAATCACGCTATTGTTTTTACGCATATTTTTACTTTGCTTTTTATTTTGTTTTTATCTTGCCTTTCTTTTTCGACTTCAATTTTAATTTTGACTTTGACTTTCTTTGACTTTTATTATATACTTTTTTGTTTATTTTACAATTCCAATTTTTGTTTAAATTTATTTGTTATTTACGTTATTTTATTATTTTCTTGCATTTTTCTCTTTTTTTGTCATTTTTTCTAATTTTTCAGCAATTTCTTTTTGGCTTTCAAGTGAAACCCATCCAAAATATGATGATACAAATTCTCCATACTTAGTTGCATCTTCTCCTCTTTCTTCAAAATTACTCATAAAAACACCGCCTTCTATTTTAAACTTCTCCACACAAAAAAAGCACCTACCTTAATATAAAGTATGTGCCTTTTTTAGATTTTTATTCTTTTATTCCAAAAATAAACTTTACAATTCCCCTAAAAGCTTTAGGAACTTTTTTAACAACAATTGTCATACAATCCATCCTTTCTTAGTGCCAATATGTAATTTTAACATGCTAGCCACAAAAGACCAACTAAAATAATAACAGCACCTATTAAAAATAACCAGCCTGTAAATGGAAGTAATAACACAAGCAAAATCCCAAGTCCTAATCCAATTAAACAGACTCCAAATGTTTTCTTTAGAAAACCTAACATAATATATTACCTCCAATTCTTTTTATATATTATATTACATAATCTGTTTATTTGTTCTTGTTTTATACAAATTCTTCCCAAACAATATTTGCAAGATCAATCCCTTTATTTGTAAGCTTTATGTGATTTTTATCAACTGTTATTAAATTATTTTTTGTTAAGTTTAAAAGTTTTTCTCTATATAAATTAGCTGGATTTAAATTAAATTTCTCTTCAAATTTTTGTATGTTTACTCCATCAATTTTTCTTAAGTTTAATAACATAAATTCAAGCTGTTCATCTTCAGGGTCTTGAAGTTCATGAAGTTCTACATTTGAACTTCTATCCATTAAATATTTTTCTAAACTTTCTGTATTAGAAAATCTCTTTTTATCGATATATGAATGTGCCGCAACACCAAAACCTAAATAAGATTTTTGTTCCCAGCAATCTGTATTATGTCTTGAATGAAAATTTTCTTTGGCAAAGTTTGATATTTCATAATGTATGTAACCATTTTCTTCAAGCTTTTGTTTAACAAACCAATACATTTTTCTTTCTAACTCTTCACTTGGTAGTTGTAATTTACCACTTTCTATAAGTTTTGATAAGACCGTCCCTTCTTCTACTATTAATGAATATACAGAAATGTGCTCTGGATTTATAGAAAGTATTTTTTCCAAACTTCTTTCTACATTATCCATTTCTTGGTTTGGAAGTCCAATTATTAAATCAACATTTATGTTTAAAAAGCCTACTTTTCTTGCAGCTATATATGTTTGCATAAACTCTTCAAAGGTATGAATTCGTCCAATGCTTTTTAGTAAATTATTATCTGTTTCTTGCAAGCCTATGCTTAACCTATTAATTCCCGCTTTTTTATAATCTTCTAGTTTTTCCTTAGTTACTGTTCCTGGGTTTACCTCTATTGTGATTTCTGCATTTTCTTTTATATTTTTAGTTAATTCTTCCATTTGCAAAATGTCTACAATATGTTTACTATCTATACTAGAGGGCGTTCCTCCCCCGATATATATTGTTGAAATTATATAATTATTACTTGATAATTTTTCTTTGATTTCTTTTTTTAATTCTTCAATATATTGCGGTATTTTATGCTCTTTATTGCAATATGATATAAAATCACAATAATAACATTTCTGCTTGCAAAATGGGATATGTATATATACTCCAATTTCTTGACATTGCATGTTAAAATCCTCTCTTACATAAGTATTACAATTATTCTGTTGGTTATTTTTTATTCCGTTATTCATTTAGTTATTGTTTTTTGAAAGCTCGACAATCTTTTTTAGTCTATAATTTACACCTGATTTACCAATTGGATTACTTAAAAGTTTTCCTAATTCTGCTAAATTTAAATTGGGATTTTCTAGCCTGATTTCAGCAATTTCTTTTAGATTATCATCTAAAGTTTCAAACTTTCCATTTTTCTTTAATTTATTAATTGCGTCTATTTGCTCGATTGATGCATTCATTATTTTATTTAAATTTGCACTCTCACAATTAACTATTCTATTTATTTTATTACTCATTTCATGGTTTACTCGTATTTCTTCGAATTTTAAAACCGTCTTTTTTGCACCAATAAAAGCTAGAAATTTTGAAATTTCTTCTCCATCTTTTATATATATAGTTTTATTTTCTAGCAATTTAACATTTATATCAATATTTTTTAATAAATTTTCTATGTCTTGTGCGTCTTTTTCGCTTGATAAATTCATTTCCAAATGATAATTGTTTTCTGGATTGTTCATTGACCCTGAACCTAAAAATATACCTCTTACTAAAGCTTTTTGTAATTCTATATTTTTTGTATCTTTAATATCAAGTTTTAAATCTGCTTTTTCTATTTCTTTTTTTGGAACTTCTATTACATAGCTTTTCCCTTGAAGATTTATTGAAAAATTTTTGATTTCCATATTTGAAAGTAGTCTTGAAAATCTGTTTATATTATACTCACTTTCAGTCGAAAATTTTAGTTTTGAATTTGTAAGTAAGCTTGTATTACTGCTTTTTAAATATCCTATTAATTCGTATTTTAATTGTTCTTTGTTTGTTAAATTTGGAATCTTACTTAATTCTTGTTTAAGTTCTGATGAAAATGACATTGCTTTCTCCCTCTAATCTAGTATTTTTGTTACAATTATTCTATCGTTTCCATATAAGTCTTTTTTGCAATATGCAGTAGCATATTTTTTCTCATTTTCTATTATTTCTATTACATCAATTTTTTGGTCATAGCCAATTTCTAAGCATAAGAAACTGTCTATTTTCATGTATGTATATGCTTCTTTTGCAATTTTTCTGTAAAAGTCTAAGCCGTCTTTTCCTCCATCTAATGCTATATGTGGCTCGTTTTGTACATCTTTATTTAGCTGTTTTATTACATCAGTTCTTATATAAGGAGGATTTGAAACAATTATATCAAATTTTACTTCTTGCTTAATTTCTGCAAACATATCTGATTTTATAAATTTAATTTTTTGTTCTACATTATTTTCTTTAGCATTTCTTTGGGCAACCTTTAAAGCATTTTCGCTAATATCTACTGCATATATTATTGCATTTTCTATGTACTTTGCAAGCGATACAGCTATTGCACCGCTTCCTGTACATAAATCTAATATTATAGGATTTTTCTTTTGCTTTGCAATTTTTATTACTTCTTCTACTAAAATTTCTGTATCTGCTCTTGGTATTAATACATCATTGTTTACAAAGAAATTCATTTTCATGAATTCTTGCGAATTTGTTATGTGCTGCAATGGAATTCCTTTTATTAGCTTATTTATGTTTATAATATATTCTTTCTCTTTTTCTTTGCTAACTTGCTCTGTATCATATATTATCATTTGCTGTCTCGTTTTATTTAAAATATGTTGCAATAATAGCCTCGCTTTTAATTTTGGACTTTCTACTCCATTTGTTTTTAACATTATTGTTCCTTTGTTTAGTAATTCTTTTATTTGCATTTTCTCCTCCTTTCATTTTCGTTATTAAGCATTTTTAATTTCCCATTTAGTCTTATTTTTTATTGCTCACTTAGTATAATGCTTTTTTGTAATTTTCTGGTTAATTTTTTATATACTATTTGCACTCGTACCAGTTGTCTGCTTCTGAAATTTCTGCAATTAGTGGCACTTTTAAAGTAATGGCACTTTCCATGCATTGTTTTAACAATGTTTTTACTTCTTCTAATTCCTCTTTTGGCACTTCTATCATCATTTCGTCGTGAACTTGAAGAACAATTTTAGAGTTTAATTTTCTGTTTTTTATTTCTCTATATACTTTTATCATTGCTATTTTCATAATATCAGCTGCTGTTCCTTGAATTGGTGTATTCATTGCTGCTCTTTGTCCAAATTGTCTTACCATATAGTTATTTGATTTTAATTCAGGAATGTATCTTCTTCTATTATATAATGTTTCTACATAGCCTTGTTCTTTTGCTTGTTCTGTTATTGTTTCCATAAAAAATTTTATTCCAGAATATTCTGATAAATATTGATTTATATATTCTTTTGCTTTTTTTCTTGATAGTCCAATTTGTTCTGCTAGCCCAAAATCACTTATTCCATATACTATTCCGAAATTTACTGCTTTTGCAGAACTTCTTTGCTCTTTTGTAACTTCTTCAATTGGAATCCCAAGTACTTTTGAAGCAGCTTGTTTATGAATATCTTCTCCATTATTAAATGCTTCTATCATATGCTTGTCTTCTGATATGTGTGCTAATACTCTTAGCTCAATTTGTGAATAGTCTGCATCTACATATAATTTTTCTTTTTCTGGCTTAAATACTTTTCTTAATCTTTTTCCTAATTCCATTCTTGTTGGTATGTTTTGTAGATTTGGCTCTGTTGAGCTTATTCTTCCTGTTGCTGTTATTGTTTGATGGAAGAATGAATGAATTCTTTCTGTTTTCGGATTTATGAATGGTTTTAGTCCTTCAACATATGTTGAATTTAATTTCATAACTTGTCTGTATTCAAGTATTTTTTCGATTACTGGATGTTCTTCAATTAATTTTTCTAAAACATCTACATCTGTTGAATACCCACTCTTTTTCTTTTTTACTACTGGTAATTTTAGCTTTTCAAATAATACTTCTCCTAATTGTTTTGGAGAATTTATATTAAATTCTGTTCCGCACAATTCATAAATTTCACTTGTTAATTTTTCTATTTTTTGTTTTATTTCGTTTCCATATTCGTCTAGCTCATTTACATCTACATACATTCCATTCCATTGCATATCTGAAAGTATTTCTACTGTAGGCATGTCTATTTCTTTGAATAGTTTTATTGCATTAATTTCTTCTAATTTTTCTGTTAGAACTTTTGATAATTTATTTATTCCATATGCAAATAAAACTGATTTGTACATTTCTTCACTTTTTTGATTGTTAGTTTCTACATTTTCAAGTTGTGAAAATAGGTTTAGTTGTTCTTCTTTTTTTACATTGTTTTTTTCTAAGTATTCATCAGCATTTATTTCTAAATATTCGTCTAGTAAGTTTGATATTTCTATTTTGTTGTTTGTCGGATTTAAAATGTATGCTGCAACTTTTGTGTCAAATGCAATATTTGCCATTGTTATTTCGTTTTGTTTTAATAAAATATAGTCTTCTGTTAGGTTGTGCCCATATTTTTCTATTTCTTCGCTTTCAAATATTGTTTTTAAAAATTCATGTGTAGGTTCAAAATAATATACTTTTTCTTCTATTGATATTGCAATTTTATCTATTTGTTTTTTTATGATTTTTTCTGGATTTGTATCTTCTTTTGTTGTAAAATAATATATCATTTTTTTCTGTTTTGTTATTTCTTTTAGTAATTCATCTATGTTTGGATTTTCTTCAATTTCAAATACTAATTTTGGTTCTTCTTTATTTTCATCTTCTTGCAAATTAGATTCTATTTCATCTAATTTAAATTTACTGATGTATCTATTAAATCTTAATTCTTTAAATATTTCTAA
>JAFTFU010000158.1 GCA_017458285.1 Clostridia bacterium
AGCCCCTTTCACCACTCAAATCAAAGCACCACAAACCACAAAATCAAACCTTACTAACCCATAGACCCTCGCCGCCACAAACCCCCACAAATCTAGCTTCCTTCGCCACCACAAACACCACCACCTTCTTCACCTTCCCACCAAATGAAAGAGGGAGAGAGAGTCTATGGAGATAGGAGATCGGCGGTGAGAGGAGATGGTTTTATTGGGTTCGATCTCCTCGATTCACTACAAGAAATAATGTCTTTTCCAACCAACTATTTCCGATGGAGTGAAATTATGGTCGGTAATCGATGTTTTTCCAATGATAAAAATTAAGTTGTCGGAAAAGTGTAACAATAATGTATATTTGTAACGACGAAACAAATACCCTCGGAAATAGTGACTAATGTCGTCACAAATAATGTGAAAATGGCGCCAATACTATTTTTGACAACAGATTCCTAGTCCTTGGAAAAAATGAATATTTTCCGACCACAATAGTTAATCCTCGGAAATAGCACTTGGAAACACGATACTATTTCCGACCACCATAACCTAACCCTCAAAAATACAATCTATTTCTAACTATTGTAACCTAATCATCGTAAATAATCAATTTCAAAATTATTGATATTAAACTATTAATTTTAATTTATTATTTACTATTTCATATTATTTTTAAACTAATAATAATTACATTGTTTTATTTTTTTTCAAATAATATTTTTAATTTTAGTTTTTAGCTTTTTTTTTAATTATTAATTTTTTATTTATAAGTTCTTAAAATTTTATAGTTTAATTTTTAAGAAATTAATTTTTAATTTCTTAATTGAGTTTACAAAGTAGAGAAGTCACCAAGTAAGACTAAATCTACCAATGATATTTTTCATAAACAAAATGATATTTACTTCCTTGTCCAAATGTTGCACTAGTAATGCCAAGAACTAAAGGAGTGTCCAGTAGGTAATTGAATGCTCATTGCAATTTTTTCCAGAGTAAAGACAAAGTTTATGGACCCATGAAATTAAACTACACATAGAAACCGAAAAGGATGTTTGTGATTGTACTTTCTTCTTGAAGATTTTATTAAATTGAATTTTCAATATACAACTGCAACCTTGTTGCCTTTGTTGAATTTTCCAAGTATAAAGTCATCGAGAGGGAAAACAGAGGGGTGCCAGATGGCTTAGTAATTGATTTGTGGAAATTCTAGCAAGAGAAAGAGACAAGCAATGTTCACTATCAACATAAGCATACAGTGGAATATGTCCACAACATTACGTAGCTGAACGCAGTGGTGGACCCAGAAATTTAGAAATTTTAACGAGGTGAAAAAATGCTGAAAATTTAAAATTATAATAAAATAAGTAATAACAAGAAAAACAACATAAACAATGAAAAATTATAATATTTATTCTTTAAAATAATTAAAATATAATTTTAAAATAATAAATTTTATTTTGTATTTATAATAAATTCACTTTAAATGTATACAAAAATAATTGATTAATAAATATTACTGTACTAGACATTTTTTTTTTTTTGAATTTTCTATTCTTCTAATTATTGATTCTAAATAAATTAAAACAATAAAATAAAGAAAAATATAAAGGATAAAATATAATGAATCATAATAATAGATGAACTATTTTAATATAATAAATTAAAATTTGAGATTTTAGGGTTTATTGATTGGACGTATTCATTTTTAAAATACAGATTTCAGTATATGCTACCAGACACGTTTTTGGATTTCGAAACTGAAACCAAAAACACTGTTTTCATTTTCATTTTTCTTTTCGAAAAACAACAACCAAAAAACCCTTATAGTTTGGACTCATAATCTTATAGTTTTAAACCAAAGATCACGAAAACAAAGATCAACTCGGTGCACTGCTGTAGAATTTCTTAATTTTAAATTTTACGATTAATATTTATTATTTAGGCTTAATATTAATTTAATATTCTTAATTTATATTCTATAAAAAATTACTTCATTTGTTTTAATAGAGCACATGTGGCTACGCACTAGCATGATAAGCTCACCCTCACCTAATCAATATTAGGTCAAATCTAAACATAACCCTATTCCTATTTATTCACTATTTTCTCATTCAAACAAATGCACAAGTAATCACAACGCCACCCTGTGTTAGTCCTCCTTCACTCTAGCCCCTTTTTTTCTTTTTCTTTTTTCTTACCAATATCTCACAACATCAACTAACTACATTCATATATATTTTTTTATTATTGAATTTCTTTGTGTTTCTTTGAGTTTATACATGAGTTGTATTGTTTTCAACATAATATTCAATTAATTTCTAGAATCATGTTATATTTTTCTTTAATTTATCATCCAGCTATTAAAAACTAGTATTTTTTTTCTTCGGATCTCCTTGCTTGGCTGCGAGATGACACTCTATCGTTCCCTACATTATTTGTTTATGTGACAGGTATGATAGTTCTTTTATTATCTACTTTTATCTCTTATTATTACTTTTTAATTTTAATTTTTTTTATAGATTTTTTATTACTTTTTAATTTACATGTAAGTTGTTTGATGAAATGATTGAATGATAAAAACTTAGTGTCATATGTTTTCTTGTTTGATTTTTTCTATTATAATATTAATAATCTTATGTATGTTTTCCATACAGACACAAAAGAAGCGTATATGGTGAAGAGGAAATTGAACTTCTTGAGAGAGATTTAAGATGTTTGACGAGTTCTCTTGAATTTGAACACAAATGTATATACACATTAATTAGCTTAGAACTATTTTAATTTTGACTTGTATTATGTACAATATTTGTTTGTGGGAATATGTATCTTTTTGTTATTCATTATATTAATATTATTTATAATTTATTGTCATTATTGGTGGAAATATATATCTTATTGTAGTTCATTATATTAAGATTATTTATAATTTATTGTCGGCTTTATATCTCCACAAAAACCAAGTTAAATAAAACAAATAATAAATAATCAATTGGATTTCGTGTAATAATTTTATTTTTTTTCAATTGCAACGTAAATTATTTTTGACTCCAACTTCCCTCATTAATACCTTATTTCCGATCACAACCTCCCTCGTTAATTCATTATTTATGATGGTAAAGGCCGTAAAAAATAATCCCTTGGTATTGAATGGATAACATTTTTGACCGTATCTTTCTTTCATCTCCGACCACTTTTTTCCCTTGGAAATAATTTTATTTTCGAGGGCTGGTCAGAAAAGGTTTATTTCCCACGATATCATTTCCGATGGAGACCGACGACCTTTTCCCGTCGGAAGTATACATTTCCGATGACTTTTTGACATTTTCCGACAATATTTAGCACTCGGAAAAGACCATATTTCTTGTAGTGATATATAATAAAAGATGCAATTATATTCCAAGAAGCAACACAAGTCCTGGCAAGTGGGGTTGAATTATCGCAGAAAAGTAAAAGGATTCACTAAGTCGGTTAGTCAAGTCTAACAAGTCAAGCTTTCAGGACTAAGACCATCTCCAACCTATTGTACC
>JAFTFU010000159.1 GCA_017458285.1 Clostridia bacterium
ATTTATGAAGCAATGGGAAAATATCGATTAGATCAAAAAATGATAGTAAAAAAAGAATCCTTAATTCAATAAGGATTCATAACAGAAAGATAAGAGACAGATATAGAAATAAAAAGAATTAATTATATTATAATTCAAAAATATGAAAAGCCATATTGAGAAGAATTTAGATTGAATTTTCTGATTAATTGTTTTGAAATAAAAACGGGTTGTAGTAACAAGCTGTCATTAAACCCCTTACACCAAATAAATTGTCCTTTTTTATGTAGATAGGCTCTCTTGCATTTCTAGCATGAGAGCCTATCTACATTCGCGAACTACCTTTCATTATTATAAAGAAAGAATCCATATAAAACCAATGAGTTTTTTGATATTAAAACGCTACATTTTCTATATCTTATGATAAAATTAGTGATTGAGGGTACATTTTTTCAAGAGAAAAAGGCAAACAATATAAATACTTTCTGAAAGTGTTCAATTCAAGTTCAACAAAAAGCATTTGTTATTCTATAACAAATGCTTTTTGACAAATTACATTCTTTTTTATAACATAAAAAAGGAATTGAGTGTACCAGACTCAATTCCTTCGGTGAAGTCATTTGCCAACGAATACCTGGTGAAAGAATCCTTCTTTTATGATTGGATTCTTTTACTTTGTTTTGAGCATAAAACGTAATATTGTATATGCCATTTTTCTTGCTGAACATCCTCGTTTGATCGCTAATTGTTGTAAGAGCTTATGTTGAAATGGTGTTAATTCAAATTCGATAAAATGCTGGAAAGCATGAGACTGCTGAACAGGCACATCCTCCATATAAATATAGTCTAACCCTTCTGTTACTAACTCTAATGCGATTTGATCTAAGCTTTCATTATAAAGTGCTAATTCTTCCAACCTTTCATATAAATGTGGTTCTAAAGAAATCAATAATTTTTTATTTTCTTTTCGAAACTTCTGCTTTTGACCTTTCCAATACTGTTGCTCTTGCATAACTGCATGTAACATTTTAATTCCCCCTATTTATAATTTGAATTTGTATTTCACCCTTAAAATCAAAGCCCTATTTCTTGTTTCTTACAATATCAACAGCGGCTAAACAGGCGGCTATCCCAAGACGCTTTTCACTATATATTTTCTTGTTCACTGTTAGGTACCAGCACCCATTTTCTTTTATGCTCAATAGATCGTCATATTGCCTCCCTAGTTTTTCTAGAATAAAAGTAGATTCCTCAACAGGATTGAAATATTCAATCGGCATTCTAATAAATGGCGTACGATTCTTACCCCAATATGTACCGCATGTTTCTAGCCCCAAAAACTCTTTTGCAATGACATAATCTAGCCTTTCTGTTGCAACAGATAAATCATGATATGGTATCCACCAATTAGAATCACTCATGGCCACAAATTCTTTTGCAATACTGTTGTATAAGATTTGACAGATACTAATACCTTCAAAGTCATCTTGTGTGACAACAAAATCGGACTGTCTTAATTTGTGCCCGTTTTTATCCGTTGTACCAATTTCAAATTCTTCACTTTTCAATAATTGAACTGTTTTCATCACATTAAATTCCCCCTTTATTTCCTAAATGAACATGCTAAAATATTTTTGAAGGCATCTTATTTCTTGTGCCCTTCACCAATACGATCACTCATCACACTTCCCCTTTCTGTTGCTTTATAGCAATGGAAAGGGCTATTTTTTTTGGAAAGCGGCTTTTACTTTCTTGCATAGCATTTTGAAGTAATTTCAACTTTGTTTCTTTGCAAAGAACTCTCCATACAGATACACCGATTTTCATTTTCTTGCCTCCCTTTTATACTTCTTCTCCACACTCATGACAAACTGTTATAGATTCATCTGTTCCCTGGATTTCGATTGTTTGATTATCTCCATGCTTACAAGAATTCTCTTTGTCTTCTATCTGTTTTTTCATGTAAATTACAACTTCTTCAATGCAGTAATAACATAGTCTTCCTAACGCAAATCCTTCCGCGGCAATTTTTCCACACGCTCTACATTTGTAATCTTCCATGTGATTGCTCCTTTCTCTCTTAAAGGACTAATTCACTAAGCTGACAGCAATCAACGCACTAATTAAAACTAAGCCAATAAATTGCATGGTACTTTTTAATGATTGGATCAATGCTTTCTCTCCTTTCTAGAAGGATGATTTTAAAAATAGGCGTTCTTCCATATGGCCTCCCTCTAAAATCCGTATAGGATACCCGAAAATAAATAGGTGAAAAGCATCATAAAAATGGAGGTTGCAAAGAAACCATAAAACCAAATCTGATCGGAAACATTTTCTTCAATACCAAAATAACGATTTAAGTTTTTGTAATTTTCTGAAATGTATAAGTAAAATTTTTTGAGGAATTTAAATTTAAGGTGAGGTTGTGTTAAAATAGGCTCACCAGACGTAATTTTAATAAGGATTTGTTTCATAGCCATTCTTCCTTTCTTAAATTATGATTCTGTATTAGAGAAAGATGTTTTTTGAGTTGGCAGGCTAGGGAACATCTTTCTTTTTAAATATTAGTTTTTTCGTTCTCCAAACCAATTTATCATTGCTTCAGAAGTAATAATCCATTCTTTTCTCTTTCCATTCGGCTTAATAAAGCATTTGATTAATCCCTGTTGAATCATAACTTCTCTTTCTTGATCCGCTTTTTTAGAAATTCCCTCTTGTAACTTGTTCCTTAAAGTTGAATCTGGTATCTTCCAATAGAATGCGGCTTCACTAGGTGTCATGTAGTTATCAATTGCTTTCATAAATATTTTCCCTCCACAATACTTTTGCTATAATATTTGTAGAAGGATTGAAGGGAATTCCTAGGTTCCCCATGATAAATCCTAATATCATTCCGAAGCCATTTATCACATTGATAATGGCTTATTTTATTTTGTATCCTCCTTCTTTAAGTTTTTCTATACTTTGATTATAGGACTTATAAGTCCTATAATCAACTGTTTTTCATTTTTTTCTTTCGAATTTTTTCGACAAATAAAAAAGCCCTATCAAGATAGGACCTTTTTCCCTTCTAATATTTCGTTTGAAATTCCTGTAATGAAATTTATAAAATAATCTGGTTCTAATTCAGAAGTATCCCAGTCTATTTGTTCTCTTTCAACTGAATTTTGTTCATCTGGATAAACACGCCATATATTCTGTTTCACTTTTGAATTTATCCATAAATCATCGTAGTTACTCATTAAAGAATCAAATACAAAATGAACTTTTCGCTTTCTAAAGTCTTTTTTAGAAAAGACCCCATAATTCACTAATAGTACATAGGGGACATATTTTAGTGTTAATCCCTTATAAGCACATATATTTCTTTCATCTGCTTTTTCTATCATTTCTTTAAACTCTTTTTTATATAAAAATGCTTGATTTCCTTTTTGATTGCCTTTCATAATCTCTTTGCATTTTTGATAAATTGGCCATAAATTAGCAACTACTTCTCTTTTGATCCTCTTTGCATTTTCTTCATCTTTTTCTG
>JAFTFU010000160.1 GCA_017458285.1 Clostridia bacterium
ATAAAAAAGCGATGGTCAAAACCTAAGTAAATTTTACGGTTTAGGTCTAGTCGAATTTCTCTATTTTCTACTGAGCATTACTGCATCAGCCGTTTCCATTTAAAGAAAATATCTATTCCTTTCAGCAAATAGCCACTAGATCACCACTTAAATCCGTACCTTAATCCTTAGATTTCTATGCTTTTTAAGCAAACATTCTAGAAGTTTTCCTTAACATACTTTAACTTATTGTTAGTTTCTTTTGCAAAAATAATTTCATATTCTAAATAAATTTAAATATTGGCCGATATTTTAAATTTACATATAAGAATAATCCCGATATTTTCACTCAAAACAAGCACACTATGTATTTTGCGATTTTACAATAACATAGATTTACTTAAATTTTATTTAAGTCTCAGCGAAATATGGGTACATATATATGCCATTACATACTTCCCATACTTCTTTACTTCCTACACACACGCAAAACTGGCATTTCGCGCAAGTGTAAAAAACTTCTTGTTGTGCTATTTTGTGGATTTTTAGCCCCACCCTCACAATAATCAGTACGACTAGAATAATGCACCATCGCTTTTTATTATACCAAATTTATTTTTTTTTGCAAAGTTAATTTTAGATTGATTTTGTTTCCTTTGGTTTTCTTTAATTTGCTTTTTTCTTATTTTTTATTTTTTCTCTTTTTCTCTCACTTTTTCATTATTTATCTGTTATTCTTATTATTTCTTATTCACTTTGTTCTTTGTTTTTAGTTTTTTATTTTTTGTTCTTTATTTTTTGTCGGTTTTGTTTTTTTCTGTTTTTATCTTCTTTCTTCGCTTTTTTTATGCTTTTATTTTTATATTTATATTTATATTTTCATCATTTATAAGTATTTTTTTACTTCTGCATATATTTCTTCATGAATATCTTCTATTGTTCTAATTTTTTCATCTTTTACACATTTTACTTCATACCAGTCATATTCTTTTACTAAACTACATGCAGCTTCATATGCGTCTTTTAAATGTTGCTCGTTGCTTTCATGAATGTCTTTCTTACTTTCATGTGTAATTTTGTTTTCTCTGTTTTCCATTAATTTTATTGCATATTCTGTTGGCATGTTTAGAAAGAATGTTTTTGTTGGAACTGGTAATCCATATAAATTGAACTCAAAATCCCATAACCAATCTAGGAATTTTTTTCTTTCTTTTTCATCTTTTATTTTTCCTGCTTGATGCACCATATTAGCTGTGGTATATCTATCTGCAAATATTATTCCACCTTCATTGTAAAATTTTTCTAATTCTTTTTTGAATGTTGCATATCTATCTGCTGCATAAAATGTTGAGGCAATATATGGACTTATTTCTTGTGCGTTTTGCCCAAATTCTCCTGCTAAATACATTTTTACTAGTGATGATGAGTCGCTTTCATAATTCGGAAAGCTTGCTACTTTTATATTTTTTCCTTCATTTTTTAGTCTTTCTGTTATTTTTTGAAATTGAGTTTGTTTACCGCTTCCATCTGTTCCATCTATTACAAATAATTTTCCCATTTTTTGATTCCTTTCTTATTTTTTAATCACACATTTTCTGCTAGTCGCGCAGTTTTGGTGCTCTCTGAGACAAAATGTTGTTTTTTTTATTTTAACATTTTCTGCCAGTGGCGCACTTTTTCTGCTCTCTGAGACAAAATGTTGTTTTCAAATTATACATTTTGTGCCAGTGGCGCACTTTTTCTGCTCTCTGAGTCAAAATGTTGTTTTCAAATTATACATTTTGTGCCAGTGGCGCACTTTTTCTGCTCTCTGAGTCAAAATGTTGTTTTTTTAAATTATACATTTCCTGTCAATATCGCCGTTAGTGGTTAAATTGACAAAAAATGTAGTATTTTCGGAAAGAATATTATTCCTCCTATAATAAATGCTGCTATTGCATTTATTAAAACTGCTCCTGCGGCTGTATCTTTGGCAATTTTTGCTTTGTCGTTTTTTTCAGGACATACCATATCTACAATTGTTTCGATAGCTGTATTGAATAATTCAGAACTAATTACAATTCCAAATAGTGTTATACAAGTTATACATTCTATTTTATTTATTTTTAGGATTATTCCAAATATTATTACCAATATCATTGCAAAAACATGTACTTTTATGTTTTGTTCATTTTTTAGAGTTACAATTATTCCTTCAGTTGCGTATTTGAAACTTTTTATGAATTTTTTTATTTTTTTCATTTCCGCCGGCATCTCCTTTTATCCAAATAAACTCAATTGATTGCTTTTTGGCATACCTTTTAAGCACCCGAATTTGTCTAACAATTCAATTACTGAATTTCCAATTTTTGAACGAATTCTCATATCATCAACAGACATAAAACTTCCGTCTTTTTTTGCCTCTTCAATTCCTTCTGCTGCAACATTTCCAAGTCCGGCAATACTGTTCATAGGTGGTCTTAACTTTCCGTCCTCTATCCTAAATTTTGTTGAGTGAGATTTATAAATATCTATTGGTAAAAATTCGAATCCCCTTTCATACATTTCTTGTACTATTTCTAAATCATCATACATATCTTTATCTTTTGGAGTTGCTGCATTTCCAAGTAGTTCAATTTCTTTCATTTTATTTTTTACTTTTTCTTTTCCAAATATCATAAATTCGCTATCAAAAGCTTTTGCTCTGATTGTAAAATATGCTGCATAATATGCTAAAGGTTGATGTACCTTAAACCATGCTATTCTAAATGCATTTGTTACATATGCTGCGGCATGGGCCTTTGGGAACATGTACTTGATTTTTTCACATGATTTTATGTACCAATCTTCAACCCCGTGTTCTTTCATTAAAGCTACATCTTCTGCCCATTTTGCAGGATCTTTTAGAGCTTTTCCTTTACGTACTTTTTCCATTATCTTAAATGCAGGGTTTGGTGGAACTCCTTGTTTTATCAAATATATCATTATGTCATCACGGCAACATATTGCTTCTGTTAAAGTTACAGTTCCCGCTTCTATTAAACTTTGTGCATTTCCAAGCCATACGTCTGTACCATGTGATAAACCTGATATACGAATAAGTTCATCAAATGTTGTTGGTCTTGTGTCAACAAGCATTCCTCTAACAAATTTCGTTCCAAATTCTGGTATTCCATAACTTCCAACTTCTGAATGTATCTGTTCTGGTGTTACTCCTAGTGCTTTTGTTGAACTAAATATTGACATTGTGTCTTTGTCGTCTAGTGGCACTTTTGTTGGGTCTATTCCTGTTAAGTCTTGTAACATCCTAATTACAGTAGGATCGTCGTGCCCTAGTATATCTAATTTTAATAGGTTTTGGTCTATTGAGTGATAATCAAAGTGGGTTGTTATTATATCTGATGTTGAATCATCTGCGGGATGCTGTACAGGTGTAAATTCATAGATTTCCCTTCCTTTTGGTACTACAATAATTCCTCCTGGGTGCTGTCCTGTTGTTCTTTTTATTCCTGTACAACCAGCTGATATTCTAGTTAACTCTGCTTTGCTTACAGGTATGTGTCGTTCTTCAAAATAGTTTTTTACATATCCAAATGCTGTTTTTTCTGCTACTGTACCTACTGTTCCTGCTTTAAATGTTGTTCCTTTGCCAAATATTACTTCTGTATATTTGTGTGCTTTTGCTTGATATTCTCCTGAGAAATTTAAGTCTATATCAGGCTCTTTATCTCCGTTAAATCCTAAGAATGTTTCAAATGGTATATCCATTCCATCTTTATCTAATTTTGCTCCGCATTTTGGACATTCTTTATCAGGAAGATCAAATCCATTTTTGTATCCATAATCTGTAAAATCTGAATATTTACAATTTGGACATCTATAATGTGCTGGCAATGAATTTACTTCTGTTATACCTGTCATATTTGCTACAAATGATGAACCTACGGATCCTCTTGAACCTACTATGTAGCCATCTTCATTTGATTTCCATACAAGTTTTTGAGCTATTATGTACATTACGGAGAATCCATTTTTTATAATTGAATCTAGCTCTTTGTCAAGCCTTGATTGTACTATTTCTGGCAATTCTTCTCCATATAATTTATGTGCTTTGTCATATGCAATATCTTTTATTGTTTGCTCACATCCTGGAATATGTGGTGGACATTTTTCTGGAGAAATTGGACTTATTTGTTCACACATATCTGCTACTTTATTTGTGTTTGTTACAACTACTTCATACGCCTTTTCTTCTCCAAGATATTTGAATTCTTCTAGCATTTCTTCTGTTGTTCTTAAATACAATGGTGCTTGATTGTCCGCATCTTTGTAGCCTTGACCTGCTTCTAAAATTCTTCTGTATATTTCATCTTGTGGATCCATGAAGTGAACATCTCCTGTTGCTACTACTAGTTTATTATGTTTTTCTCCTAATTCAACTATTTTTCTGTTGATATCTTTTAAAAATTCTCTATCAGGTACCTGTTCATTTCTTACTAAGTAGTCATTATTTCCTAGGGGTTGTATTTCATAATAATCATAATCTTTTGCTATTTCTTCTATTTCATCATCTGATTTTCCAAGTAAAATTGCTTTGTATAGTTCTCCTTCGCTACATGCACTTCCTAATATTAGTCCTTCTGAATATTTTTTGTATAAACTTTTTAATATACGTGGTTTTTTATAAAAGTAGTGTAAATGTGAGTATGATACTAATTTATATAGGTTCTTTAGCCCTACATAATTTTTTGCTAGAATTATTGCATGATATGTGTCTAATTTTTTGTATTCGTCTTTTTTACTTTCTGAGTCTTCTCCATATAAATCTACATCTTCTAATTTTGTTATTCCTTTTTCTTTGATTCTTTCTAACATTACATTAAATACTTTTACAGTTGTGTCTACATCATCTAATGCTCTGTGTGCTACTTCTACTTTTATTTTTAGTTCATCTGCAATTTTTCCAAGCTTATATTTTTTTAATTGTGGAAATACTACTTTTGCTAAACTTAATGTGTCTAAATATGTAAAATCAAAATCATATCCTAATTGTTTTGCATTGTGTTTTAAAAATCCTATATCAAATTTTGCATTATGTGCTACTAATACTGTTCCTTTTATGAATTCTAACATTTTAGGAAATACTTGCTCTATTGTTTCTGCATCTTTTACCATATCATCTGTAATGTTGGTTACTTCTACAACTCTTTGTGGAATTGGTTTTTCAGGATTTACAAAACAACTAAATTTGTCTATTACTTCTCCGTCTTTTAGTTTCATTATTCCTATTTCTGTTATTTTTTCTGTTACTGGAGAAAATCCTGTTGTTTCTAAGTCAAGCACACAATATGTTGTGTCTATCGTTTGACCTTTTCCATTTGTTACTGAAGGTAGTTTGTCTGGTGCTAAATATGCTTCTACTCCATAAATTACTTTCATATCTGGATTATCTGTTCCTAATAATTTGTGTGCTTCTGGAAATGCTTGTACTACTCCATGGTCTGTTATTGCTATTGATTTCATTCCCCACTTCATTGCTCTTTTTATTAAGTCTGTTGCTGATGTCATTGCATCCATTTGGCTCATTTGTGTATGCATGTGAAGTTCTACTCTTTTTACTTCGCTGTTGTCTTGTCTTACTTCTTTTTTGATTCCAGTACTTTCAACTATTGTGTTTGCCATTACTGTTAGTTCATGTGAAAATGTGTCCATTTGTGCTGTTCCGGCAATTTTTATTCCTTTGGATTTTTTTATTCTTCCAATTATTTTTTTGCTATTGTTTTTTTCTAAAAATGCTTTACATGTTAGTGTACTTGTTCCGTCATATAGGTCAAAACTTAGTAATGTTTTTCCAGATTTTAATTCTCTGTCTTCCATAAAAATTACTTCTCCATCTAACGCAACATTTCCGTCTTCTACTCCTAAGTCTTTTATTTTTACAAGTGGTTCTTTTATTTCTAACACTTTTCCTAATATTAAAGGCGTATCTTCATCACTTTCTTCTGGAATTTCTGGATATTCTTGTTTTGTTTCGATTATTGTGTTTGCTATTATTGTTACATCTCCTGCAAATGTGTCTAATCCTGCTTTTCCTGTTGCTTTGATTGATTTTGCATTTTTTATTTTTTCATTTATTTCTGTTCCTTCTTGTATGTCTTTTGCAAATGATTTGCATGTGATTATTCCTGTTCCGTCATATATTTCAAATATTAACATTCCTTTGCCCGTTTTTGTTTCTCTGCATTCACTTGTTACTATTCTTCCTTCTACTGTTATTCTTCCACTTTCTGCACTGATTTCTTTTACTTTTATTAGATTTTCTTTTGCTTTGCTTGGTTTTCCCATTAAGTATTCTTGTGATTGCGGAAGGTCATCTATTTCTTCTGGTATGTATTCTTCTGGTGGCATATATCCTTCTGGCATTGTGCTATATTCTCCGTCTTCTGGAATTGGTATGTTTTTCATTTGTTCATTGAATTCTTGTTCTTCTTTGTTTTGAGCTTCATCTTCGCTAGTTTTTATCGCACTTTTTGCTTGCTCTATTATTACCATTTGGTTTTGTTTTGCTTTTTCTTCTATTATTTTTAATTCTTCTTCTGTTATTTTTTCGGTTAGTTCTACTTTGTATTCTTTTCCAAATAGATTTTTTATTACTCTTTCAAGCTCTTTGTCTAATTTTCTTGCTTTTAAAAAGTCTGCGCCTTTGATGTGCATGTTTACTTGTATTACTTGATTTATTACTTCTATTTCACTTTTTAATAATAGCATCGGCTTCATTAGTGGATATTTGTGTGTCATGTATGCTATTAAGTTTTTCCATTCTTCTTCTATGCTTTTTAATTCTACTTCTTCTGTGTATTTTACTATTAAGTCTATGTGTGAAAATGCAAATCTTTCGATTAAAAATTTTTCGAAATACCATATGTGCTTTATGTCTAAGTATTCGTCTGATTGTAATATGATTTGTAGTGTATTTATTTTTTTGTATAATGTCATTTTTTCTATTATTGTTTCATGTATGTTGCTTGGTACTTTGTAGTCGCTAAATACTTCATTTACTTTTTTTAATTCTGCCATTTTTAATCAGATTTCCTTTCTCTTATTTTTTTCTTTGCTATTATATATTTTTTTACAAAAAAGTACAAGATTTTATTTGAATTTATTTTTATTTTTTTATTGCAAATCATGTCGAACTATTGTATAATTACGCTATAATGAAAGGGGGATATAAAATGGAAAATGAAAACCAAAATTTAAATGAAAACATTGAACCAACAGTTGAACAAGTTGAGCAAAACACACAATCTACAAATAATCAACCAAAAGGAGAGGGATTTTTCAAAAAAATTACTAATTGGGTAAAATCTCATACAAAATTACTTGCAATTATAGTTGCAGTGATTGTTGTTGCAATTATTGCTATCGTTATTGTTACTAGTTTAATTGGAAGTCCTAAAAAAGCTGTTAAAAAATATATTTCAGCTTATAGTTCTATGAACGGTAATAAAGTTGTAGCTGCAATGGATTTGAAAGGTGCTTATGCTTACAAAAAATCTAGCTCTTCATCATACTTCTCTAGCACTTTAGATGGTTCAAAATTCAAAGATGCTTATAATGATGTTTCAAAAGATGATGTTAAAGATTTAAAAGAAGATTTAATTGATTCTTTCAAAGATCTAAAAAAAGAAGCTAAAAAAGAAAATGATCTTTCTATTAAGTTAATTAGAATTAAAGATACTGAAAAAGTTGAAGATTGTGATGATTTATATGCTGTTACTGCAAAAGTAAGAATTTCATTTAAAGATGATGACGGTGATAAACAAGACGTTGCTCAAACTATGAAATTCTATGTATATAAAAATAAAGTTGTTGCTTCAGATTTTTCTAGTCTTACAAGCTTTTTAGATTTTGATTAATTTATAGCAATCTAATTTATTAGTGCTGAAAATCAATAGTTGGGGTGGAAAACTTTAACAATTTAAACTGAGACAAAATGTTGTTTTTAAATTTAACATTTTGCCTCAGTTTATTTTTGGTTTTTCCTTGTTTTAAAAGTTTTTTTATTTAACGTTTTGTTACAGTTTGTTTTACACTTTTTCCAGTGTAATTTTTCCTAATTTGCAATTTCTAAAATCATCTAAAATCAATCTAGCATTTTTTTCGTCGTCAACTTCTCCTCCTGCTCTTATTGCTCCTCTTTTTCTTCCTATTTTTTGCATAATTTCATAAATGTTTATATTTTCTTCTTCATCTCTATTTAATATTTCATCTATTTCTTGTTCTGAAAAATTGTATCTATTAATTACATTTGTTTTATAATTATAAAGCAAGTATCTTAATAGTTGATATGCAACTTCTACCTTGTCCAAAATGTCGTCTTTGATTGTTCCTGTGTAAGAAAGGTTTAAAGCAACTTCTTGACTTTCAAATTTAGGCCATAATACTCCCGGAGTATCTAATAATTCTACAGTTTCGTTTATTCTTATCCATTGTTTTCTTTTGGTTACTCCTGGCTTATTTCCTACTTCAGCAGAATTCTTTTTTGCAATTCTATTTATAAATGATGATTTTCCTACATTTGGTATTCCTACTATCATTACTTTTATTTTTCTACCTATTCTTCCTTTTTGTGCACTTTTTGCTAATTCTTCTTCCATTTCTTTTTCTATTTTTCTTATGCATTCGTTTATTCCTTTTCCGCTGTTAGAATCTGTGCTTATTGCTATTATGTTTTTTTGTTGGAAGTATTCTAGCCACCTTTTTGTTTCTTTTTCATCCGCTATGTCACTTTTGTTTAATACTACTATTTTCTTTTTTCCATTTGGATTTTTTTCCATTATTTGTTTTAAGTCTGGATTTTGACTTGCTATTGGTATTCTTGCATCTAGCATTTCTACTACTATGTCTACTAATTTTAAATCTTCTTCTATTTGTCTTCTGGTTTTTGCCATGTGTCCTGGAAACCAGTTGATACTTGTACTTGCACAACTTTTTTCATTATTATTTTCCTTATTATTATTCATAAATTAACTCACTTCCTTTTTTGCTATAATATTATAAAAATGCCACTTTTTATTATCTGCCTCTCTAACATATTCTATCTCATCTAGTTTCAAAATTTTGTATCTTTTTAAATATGCTTTTGCTTCTTGGATTGTAAATGTATTAATTAATTCATTATCTTTCCATTCATCTCTATCTCCAAATAATTGTCCCACAAAATATCCATTTATATTTATCGATTCATATATCTTATCCCACAATTCATTAAAATGCTTAGGATTGCAAAATGGTATACTGAAAAAAGCTGTTACTGCATCTGTACTTTCTAGATGGACTGATTCAAAATCTTGCTCAGAAAAAGATATCTTTTCTTTTTCTTTATCATTTAATCTATTTAAAATAAAATCTTTATTCAGCTGTCTATCTATTGCAGTTACTTCTATTCCGTTTTTTAACATATATACTGTTTCATTTCCACTACCACATCCCAAATCTATCGCATTATTAATTTTATAATTGTTCAAAAAATAAATTAATAATTTACATACATCATTGTTATATGTTCTATTTTGATAACTTGTCCAATTTTTCATTATTCACACCTTATTTCTTCTTATATTCAATTTTTATTGAACCATCTTTATTTAAATATATCATATTTATTAAATCATAAATATATTTTCTATTCAACTTATCTATTTTACTAGCTTGTCTATTATTTATTTCTGTAATAACTTTTTCCTCTAAAATATCTTTTCGTATTGTATGTTTATTAACGCATCCTCTTTTTCTTACATGTGATGAACAGGCATAATATGTATATTCTTTGCTCTTTCTAATGGTTAAATTACTATCACATTCTGCACATTTCAAATATCCTGAAAAAATATCATATTCATTGTTTGAATTTACTCTTACTGAATGTTTAATTATATTTTGTACTTTTTCAAATTGCTCTTTACTTATTATCGCCATATGATTATTCTTCGAAATTATCAACTCATCTTCTTTTGTCTTTACAAATTTATGGTTCTTAAAACTAATTCTTTTTCGTTTTTGTTGAATTAAATCTCCTGTATAAACTTTATTATTAAGAATGCCTGTAATCATACTAATATTCCACTTTTTGCATTCATTTGTATTTTTAATTTGCTCCATTGGAGTTCTGATTTTTTTGTTATTTAAAATATCTACTATTTCTTTTTTACTTAAACCTTTCTCTATATTGTCAAATATCATCTTTACAGTTTTAGCCGCTTCTATATCAATAATTATTTTATTCTTTTCATATCTTGATTTTACATAACCATATGGTGCATAGGAAGTTATAAATTCACCATTTATCTTTTTAGTAGTTAATGCTGTTTTTACTTTATTAGAGATATCTCTTGGATAGTTTTCATTATAAATATTAAGTAATCCTTTCAATAAATAACTATCTCCTTCATCATTTAATCCATCTATATTATCATTAATTGAAATAAGTTTTACATCATATAATGGCAAAATTGAATCAAGTAATTCTCCCACTTCAATATAGTTTCTACCTAATCTTGATAAATCTTTAACTATTACTATATCAACCTTTTTATTTGATATATCTTTTAACATTCTTTTTAACTCTGGTCTGTTAAAGTTTGTCCCACTATAGCCATTATCTACATAGTAGTTATATATCTTCATTTCTTTTTTATCTTTAATATAATAGTCTATTAAATCTTTTTGATTTGATATGCTATTTACTTCTTTTTCTTTTTTTGAAATTCTTATGTATGCAGCTACTCTATATTTTTTTATTTCAATCACTCCTAAATAAATAATTTAAAATCCAAGTTCTTCTTTTATAATTTCTTTAATTTCGTCTGGTATATAATAAGAATAATATTTTCCATTTTCGTATGCAAAAACATTAAAGCATTCCACATCTTGTTCATATGCTGAAAATACCATTGAATTTTCATTATTAACAAGTCTTTGAAAAAACATTTGAGTAAAAATATCATCTTTAGTTGAACTTAATATTTCCTTAAATTCTTCTATAATATATTTTGCTAGTTCTTCAATAGAATTCACATCATATTCTTCCTTTTTTTCATCAATTATTTTTTTATTTACTTTTTTTAATGATGATAACATATCTGTTTTTTCTTTTTTTATTAAATATTTTTCTATTTTTTTAATTTCCATATTACCATTCAATCTCCTTAGGGTATTCTCCATATTCTATTTCAGTTTCAATAATATTATTTTCTTTTGCATATTGTTCAACTTCATTCTTTATTTCATGATATTCATCATACAAATATGAATCACATAGAGATTCTATAATATGCATCATTTCTCTTTTTCTTTTATTTTTAGTCATTTTTAAATAGTCTATACTTACTATCATAAACCATTGTTTTAACCAGTATCTTTCAGATATAGGCGACTCTGATAATCTTTTTTTCACTTTATTTACTTGATTTTCAGTCATTATTTCTTGTAATGCATCTATTACTTTGCCATAAAAAGTCATAACACTATTGTAATTTGTATCATATTCACTTATCTTCTTATTTTTGCTTTTTGCAAAATGTTTAAATAATAAAATATCTGTTAATAATTCTGGCACAACATAATCAAAATCATATAATATATCCTTTTTTATTGATTTACTTATTCCATAATACTCTTTCTGTTCGTCATTTAACCCATTATCGACCGCTTTAATATTTCTTGAACCTTGATATGCATGTCTTAGATCATATAAAAATCCTAATATATGTAATCTCATATCCTCTTCAAAAATATTCCCACATTCTTCTATACCAAGAAAATAATCAATATTGTCATATAATTCATAGAAATCTTCAAATGTTCCTTCAATATTAAAACCTGTATAATTTTGAGTTAATTTAACTTTTATCATATTTTAATCTCCATTTCTCATTTTATTCTTTTTCATTTTCTTGTGCTAATTCATAAAGTTCTTTTTCATCTCTTATTATTTTTATTAATTCTTCTTTTGATGGCATATATGTTAAATATTTTGATGCATATACATTTTTTACAGAATCTCCTAATGTCATTTCAACAACTGCATCATCTTTATCTGCACATAGTAATATTCCTATTGGTTCATTTTCTCCTTCTATCATTTGTGTCTTTTTATAGTAATTTACATACATTTGCATTTGACCTATATCTTGATGTGTTAATTTCCCAATTTTTAAATCAATTATTACAAAGCATTTAGCCAATCTATTATAGAATACCAAATCAGGATAGTAGTATTCAGCGCCTATTTTTATTCTTTGTTGATTTGCAACAAATGAAAAACCTCTTCCAAGTTCAAGTAGAAATTCTGTTAAATGAGAAAGTAACGCTTTCTCTAAATCTGTCTCCAAATAATTTTTATTTTCTTTTAAACCCGCAAACTCAAATATATACGGATTTTTTAATAATTCTTCAGGTTGTTTTTCTATTAAACCTTTTTGAGATTCTTCAATTATCTTATTTTTATCAGGAGATATTAAATATCTATCATATAATTTTGTATTTATTTGTCTTCCTAATTCTCTATATCCCCAATTTGACTTCATAGCCTCTTTCTCATAGAATTCTCTTTCTTCTTTTCTATCGACTCTAATTAATTCTTGAAAATGCGACCAACTCAATTCGGTCGGCACTGCCGACCATATTGGATAGATTTCATAAAATTTACGCATTCTTCTTATACTAACAGGTGAGAAACCGCTTCCAAATTCATTAGTTAATTTTACTGATAATGCATCTATTATCTTTTTACCATAACTTGCCTTTGTGCTATTTTCCGATAATTCATATGTTATTTTACCAACATACCAATATACTTCTGTCATAGTAGTATCAATATGTTTTAACATTTTGGAACGTGCTGTTAATATTTTTTCTTTAATATCATTATAAATATTTTCAACATCTATAATTTCATTATCATTATTATTTACTATTAAACTTTTATCTTTCATTCTTAACCTCCTTTATGTTTTTATTTATCTCTTAAATAATTTTTATAAATATGTAATAATCTTTTTATAAGAAAGTAAGTATTTTCAATACTTTGAGCTAGGGTTTTCTTAAATACCCCTTACCCAGTTAATGTTTGTTTTATTTTCATTCATTTGAATCAGCTCCTTTTTTTATATTGATTATTCTTTAGGCAAAGTATAACCGCCATCTACTACTATTTCTTGACCAGTAATATAACTTGATTTATCGGATAATAAGAATTCTACAGTATTTGCTATATCAGTAGTACTACCTAATCTTTTAACAGAAGTATTCTCAATTATGCTTGGAATATATTCATCAAAATTAGGAGTTTCATGATATGACATATCTGTTTTTATAACGCCTGGAGAAATAACATTTGCTTGAATATTTTCATATCTACTTGCAACACTTTTTGTATATGTTAATATTCCTGCTTTAGTAGCTGCATATATAGGAAAATATTTTGAACCTTTATTTGATATAGATGAAATATTAATAATCTTACCTGATATACTATTTTTTAAACAACTATCAATAAATAATTGATTACATCTTATACATCCTTTTAAGTTGGTATCAACCAAATTATTTATTTCATCTTCATTATAACTAAATGATTCTTCTTCACTTGATATAATACCTGCACAAAAAATTAAAACATCATATACGTTTGTTTCATATATTTTTTTTACATCATCTTTAGAAACATCACATTTAACATACTTAAATTCAAAATTTTCTCTTTCTTTTCTACCAACACAAGCTACATCATAGTTATTTGAATTAAGTGTTTTGGCTATTTCAAATCCTATTCCAGAACCTCCACCAATTATTAATACTTTTTTCATTTATCATTCTCCTTTTTTATATAGAGGGGTTTAACTTCTGTAACCACTTTATTAATTCCTATACTATTTTTCATTAAAAATAGTCATTTTTTATTAATTTTTGTCTATTTTATCATATTTTTATATTAAACATGCAAGATGTTAACTCTCACAATCCCTTATTTTGTAAAAGTTTTCTCTTATTCTTGTATAAATCGTAATCAACCAATTTATATTCGTTTTATTTTCATTCATGAGAGTCATCTCCTTTTATTTTACTTTATTATTTGAAATATATTGTTCATATATATCTTTATATTTTTCTAAAGAATCATTTACATCTATCCAATATAACTCCATAGTTTCATTATCTGATTCATCATAATTATTTTTTTTAAATTTACCACCAAGTGATAAAATTGTTTTCCTACTTCCTTCGTTAGAATCAGAACACGTAATTAAGACTTTGTCTAAGCCATGATTTTTAGCTACTTGTAATATTAAATATAGATTAATTTTATTATATCCTTTTTTTCTCTCAGTTGGTCTTACTGAATAACCAATATGCCCACCAAAGTTCCTTAAATATTCATTTAATCCTAATCTTAGATCAATCATAGCAACTAATTTATTATCATCTTCTCTTATTAAAAAATAAGTATAAGCTGGTACTAACCCTTTTTCTAAAGCATAATCTGCATCATGAAGTTTTATATTGTTATTTAGCCATTCTTCATATGTCCTACCTTTTTTTAATTCTCTATCTAAACTTCCGGTACCATGTATTTGTGAACCATATTCATAAAATTCTTCTATATATTCAATTGCTTCTCTTTTTCGTTCCATAGATGGTAATTCCAAATAAAATTTTTCCATTTTTTCACCTCTTTTTTTAGTTGGTCTTGACTAAATTGTTCTCAACCAGTTTATGTTTGTTTTATTTTCATTCATTTGGATCAACTCCTTTTATTTTAAATTGTTTTCAATATCTTCAATAGTCTTGAATAAAACTCCTTTTATTCCAAATTCATTTGCTGCATCAATATTCTTTTGTTTATCATCAAAGAACATTGTTTCTTCTTTATTTAAATTATACTTTTCAACTATTAATTCATATATTCTTCTATCAGGTTTAACTAATTCTTCTTGATAAGAATATACTCCTCCATTAAATATTTTATTTATATCTATAGTATCATTAACATATTCGTATGAGTCTCTAGTAATATTTGAAAGAATATATAGATTATATCCTTTATCCTTTAATTTAGAAATATAATCAAAGTTGGCTTGAATTAATGGATAAGAAATATGTAAATTATCTCTAGACAAAATATACTTAATTTTATCATAATCTTTATCATCTTTAAATGATTCAATATAATCAGATACTTCTGTATTACCTAAAACACAATTCCAAAAAGTTTTTCCATATACCTTCTTACATAATAATTCAGAATTTTCATTCAAAACTTTATTTATATTTTGAGTACTATCATCAAACATTACTCCGCCAATATCAAATATAATATTTTTAATCATATATTTCACCTCTATTTTTCATTGGTCTTGACTAGCTGTTCTCACCATGTCAATTCCTAAGCAATTTTTACTTAAAATCACTCGTTTTTTATTTTTTTACCACTTCTTTACATATTATAAACTAAAACATGCAAGATGTAAAATTCAATTTGCCCTTATATTATAAGGATTTAAGAGTGGTCTTGACTAAATTGATATCAACCTATTTATATTTGTTTTATTTTCATTCATTTGGATCAACTCCTATTTTTATTTTCATTATTCTATTTTATAAAAAAGTTTAATATTTCTATTATTCCATTTTCATCCACACTATTACCTATATAATAATGTCCTTCCTTTTTTTCTACAACTAATTTTTTCAATTCTTTGCTTGCATTTCCCATTGCACTAGCATAGCCACAAAGCTCTATAAATTGCCAATCGCTTGTACTATCGCCAACTGCTAATATGTTTTCTAGTGGTACATTCATATTTTTTGAAATTTCTATTGCACCTTGTTTTTTTGAGATTCCTGGTGCTGTTATAATTCCAAATTTTAGTGGATTTGCAACAGGATGAATTCCCCAACTTAAAGTTAGATTTATATTTAAATTGTTATATAATTCTTTAACTCTTTCTTGATCTTCTTCATCACGAGCTATAGGCATTATTTTAGTAATTTCGTAGTTTGCACTTTCTTCTACTACATCTGTTAATTTGACTGGCTTTGCTTGCAAAATATGAATATGCTTTGGAGTAATGTCACATTCTTGATCTTCTTGAATATAGTAATTATCTACTGTATAAAACTCCGTATAAATATTATTATCTATGCACATTCTTAAAACTCTTTTAGCAAGTTCTTTATCTATAATATGCTTTTTAACAATACTTTTAGTAATTGGATTTATTATTACTCCTCCACCATCAGTAATATGGTAGTTATCTAATCCTGCATCATTAATAATTAAACCAATTGAAAAATGAGGTTTTGCAGTACATAAACTAATTGGTATTCCTTTATTTCTTAACTCTTTTAATTTGTTTATAACGTCTAGATGAGGATTAGGTGAATTGAATCCTATTTTTTCTCCAACAATTACACCATCAACATCTAGTATTATACCTTTAACATTACACATATTATTTCTCCTATTTTTATAATTTTTATTAAAACATGTAAAAATCTCAACATTAAAAAGTGAGTATTTTGAATACTCTGAGGTAGGGTTTTCTTAAATTCCGATCACCCAGTTAATGTTGGTTTTATTTTCATTCATTTGGATCAACTCCTTTAAATCTATACATAATTATAGCATTTTAGTTATTATTTATTTTTGATTCAATTTCTTTCATTCTATCAATATCAGTAATCTTTATAATTGTTTTATCATTATTATCATATCCAACAAAGAAACAAATTAATTCATATCCTATTTTTCGCAATTCAGTTGCCACTACATTTGACTCCAAAATATCATAATTAAAATTATCATTAATATCTTGACTATTAAATGAATAATTAACTATTTGTTTTTTATATAAAGTAGTCATTAATTCTACATCCAATAAATTAGTAGAATTAATATTTTTAAGCAAAGTATTTATTTTATTTACAAATTCAGTTATATTCATAGAATTATCTAAATGAACAACGTAATTCTTTTTTCTTAATTCTTCTAACCATGAGTCATAAAACCTAAAAAAATCATCTTCTGTAGAGTTAACATTTAATTTTTCATACTCTTCAATATTATTTATATCTATCTTCCCATTAGTAAGAATATCATTAATGTCTTTATATAATTCTACATTTGTATAGTTTTCTTCAAAAGAAATATCATAACCATCATAATCACATGGTATAGAAAAAATATCTGCTTTCTTTGATACCTCATTTTTTTCTTTTGACTTAAAAATATTAAATATTCCCATTATTATTACCTCCATATTTGACTTGTATAAATTTTTTCATTACTCATTTTATTTTCTCATTAATAATTTTTATTTCTACATAAATGATAAGGCTTTGCTATTGATTTTATCTTTTTAGAAGCTGTAAAAAAATAATCATTTATATCTATAGCATTAGTATTGTCAACTTTATTTTTTATATAATCAATTACAACTATCATACTTGCTCTTATTTCAACTTCATATTTTGAAGAATACTCTATTTCAACCTTATTATCTATAATATTTGTAAGTTCTTCATTATACTTAATTATTCCTAATGCTCTCAAAGTCTGTGGTATTTTGTAATCTGCACATCCGAACTAAATGAGAATAATCAACTTTAATTTTTTCCATTTGTTCTCTTAAATGAAGTATATCAGATGTTAATAATTGAGCTAATTTGTAAAAGTAAATAGTCTTACCATCATACTCTCTTTCATCCTTAAATGATGAAAAATTATTTATGATAATTTCAAATAATTCTGTATCACTACTTATAGAATAAATATAGCCATAAAAATTGCCATTCATTTTTTCTTTTACTATTTTACTTGTTTTGTTTAATGTTTCGTATCTTTCTTTAATAAAAGGAATCTCAACATTTCCTTTTAACATAAGCTTAAATTCTTCATAATTTATGTCATATAAATCTTCTAAATTTCTATCTTTAATAAATTTCAACATTGCATAAAGTAATGCATCTGATCCATCTTTTTCGCCTAATTCTGTATCTATAGTCCATTTTGGCGTACCCCAAAATGAATAATCTATTGAATCAAAAATAAGTATAAAATTTATGATGTTTTCAATTCCTAAATCAAAAATATTATACGTATTATTACTAAGCCAATGTTTTAATCCTTTGCAGTCAATTGTTGTGATAAATTCATTCAATTTATCATAATTAATTGTTACATATTTTGAATTATTCATTACATATTTACAACTATCTATAACTTTTTCTAACATATTTCTCTCATTTCTTTTTTTAATTCTATTTTAGTTGAACTATCTTTATTTAAGTATATCATATTTAATAAATCATAAATATACTTTCTATTCAGCTTAGCTACTTTTAAATTTGCTACTTGTTTTAATTTCTTAAGACCTCACTCAGCTCTTAACTATCACGTTCCTGTTGAAATTCCTGAAGTTCAGTCTTGCAAAAACTACATTTTTCACTATTATTTCACCTTCTTTATTTATATTCGTATTTAGCAACTTCACAATTTCCAATAACTAATTTTAATAAATCATCATCTTCTGGTATTCCATTAAAATAACAATTTACGGGTATACTAATTCCAATATCCCTCAAAATCAAAATCTGATTTGTTTATACCTTCAAATTCTCCAAAATCTCTTTCAATAATATCCTCATCATAAATAATAGGTATATTTTTATTCTCATTTATTATCTTTGCAGTTTGCTTTGCTCTTATTAATGGAGAACATATAATTAGATCTATTTTTTCATTTTTTAATACTTCTCCTGTTTCTTGTGCTTGTTTTATTCCTTTTTCATTTAGCTCTATATCTGCTCTTCCTTGCACTTTACCTAAAACATTCCATTCTGTTTGTCCATGTCTCGTTAATAAAATTCCCATATTTTTCTCCTTTTTACTAATGTATAAAGTATTTGCTAATTTGAATTATTTTAATTCTTTTAATTATTATCCTTTTTTTCAGATTCTTCTATTAGCATATCAAAATCCGATTTATATAGTTTGTCTTGTTTCACTCTGTATTTTTCAAATTCTGTTAATGCTTTATCACAAGCTATTTCATGTGATATTTTTCCTGCATCTTTTAATATATCTCTATCATCTGAAAGTAAAAATTTATCAATTCTATTTGCCCAATCTTCCATTGTCATTGGAATATGTCTTCTCGCTCTATTTTCTGCAATTTCTAAAAACGCACTAACTATACCCTCCAAATCCTGTAATTCATCTTTAGATAAATAATTCTTTGCACTAATAACATCTGATTCCATTATCTTGCCATTCGGTGAATTTCTCCAACTCGTTAATCCCATATTTTCTTTTTCTGAATCAGCTCTGTCATAAATTATTTCAGCAGCAGTTTGTTTTGATACTGCATAATGCATTTTATTTTGTACTTTTTTAAAGAAGTTTATAGTTATCGGAGATTTTGGATCATAATCTACGCTTGTAGCATAAATATCAGTTACTTTTTGATAAAATCTTCTTTCTGATAGTCTTATTTCTCTAATTTCTTCTAGTAATTTTTCAAAATAATCCTTATCAATAAACGATCCATTTTTCATTCTTTCTTTATCCAAAACATATCCTTGAATAGTAAATGTTTTTAGAATATTAGTAGCCCATCTTCTAAATTGTGTTGCTCTTATCGAATTTACTCTATATCCAACTGAAATTATTGCATCCAAATTATAAAACTCAACATTTCTTTTAACATTTCTAGTTCCCTCTTTTTGAACTAATTCCATTTTGGAATAAGTTGAATTTTTGTCTAATTCTTTTTCGTTATATATATTTATAAGATGCTTTGCTATTGCAGGCTGCTCAACATCAAATAGTTCTGCCATAGCTTTTTGTGTCATCCATAAAGTTTCATTTTCATATCTAACTTGAATTCCCTTATCCTTTTCCTGAAGTTTAAAAGTTATAAATTCTTCAGTACTACTTCTTATTATTAAATCTCTTGCCAATTTTATCATCACCTTTGTCTGAACTATTAGTTTTCCATAAGTCGTAATTACCCTTGCTTTTTTATATTTTTTATCATTTTTTCTTCAAAAAATGTAAAAAAATATCGAATTAAAAGTCTTTATTTATAAGGACTTGTGAGTAGTTTTCCATGAGTCGGTATATACCAGTTAATTCCGACCTTAGTTAACTTTTCATTGTTATTACTTTTCTCCATAAAAAAACATCCTTTCTATGCTTTAATTACTCAAATTGTTGTTATATTTTCTGCGTTTTCATTCGCAGATATTGTATCACATTTATTACGATTTATAAAGTCAAGTGCTTCAAAATATTTATCATTACATTTAAAAATTATTTTTCTGGATAATAATATTTTTTATTATTCACTTTCCTTTTTATTTGGTAATGATTTCATAAGCATATCAAAATCACTTTGTAGTTCTTTCATTTCTCTTTCTCTATATATTTGAAATTCTTTTTCTGCTTTTGCTATTGCTTCTTCATGTGATATCTTTCCATTACCTTCTAATATTTTTCTTCTATTTAGTAGTATTTGGTTGTCCAATTCGTTTGCCCAATCTTGCATTTTCATTGATCTTTGCTCTAATGCTTGTAATTCTGCAAAATCTAAAAATTGTGATACTAATAGATTTAATCTCTGTAATTCTATTTCTGATAAATAGTTTTTAGCAATTTTTACATCATCTACTGTAACATAATCACCTTTAAAATTAGTCATACCAACATAAGGCTTTTCATTATCTACTCTATCATATATTAATTCTGCTGCAGTATGTTCATGAACTGCGTAATGTAATTTGTTTTGAACAGTTGCAAAAAATTTTTTTGTTATATCTGCTCTTGGATCATAATCTATACTTGTTGCATAAATATCAGTTACTTGTTGATAAAAGTTTCTTTCACTTGAACGAATATCTCTGATTCGTTGTAGTAATTCTTTAAAGTATCTATTACCACCCTGTTTTAATCTTTCATCATCAATTGTGAAACCTTTTTGTATGTATTCGTGTAACCTTTGAGTTGCCCATATTCTAAATTTAACTGCTACTTCTGACTGAACCCTATATGCTAAAGCAATTATCATATCTAAATTATAGTGATCAATGTTTCTTTTAACTCTTCTACCACCTTCGTTTTGAACTGTCAACAATTTCTTTACAGTTGAAATTTCAGGTAGTTCTTTGTCTGCATAAATACTGTTAATATGTTGGCTTATATTTTGTTTAGTAGTGTTATAAATTTCTGCTAATTGATTTTGAGTAAGCCAAATATCTTCATCAGTAAATGTTACATTTACTTTTGTAATTCCATCTTTATCTTCATAAATTAAAATCTCGTTTTTATTATCCATAATTGCCTCCTCGTATATTTTTCTAAAATATGTAATAATCTATATTTTAAAAATTCTATATTTTCAAGCTTTTCAGCTAGTTTTCCATAAATCCGTGTCTCCCAGTTAATGTTAGTTTTATTTTCTTCCATTTGGTTCAACTCCTTTTTGTTAAATTACTTTTTCAATATAATCATCAAAGATTTTATTCATCACAATTGGAATATTTTTTATAAAAATATTGTATTGTTCTTCATGAGATAATTCTTTTGTAGTTTTACTTTCGTCTGTTGGAAAATCACTTATTCCTTTAACAATTAACACCTCAACGTGATTCATTTTACAAACATATGCAATTCCGCTTGCTTCAGTATCAACAATAGTTATATTGTTATCCTTTAATATTAAATAATCATTCCACATTACTAATGGTTTATCAGCTGTTCCAATTATCCCAGTTTTATAATTAAATTCTAAATCAGATAAATCAATATCAACATTAAATTTTTCTTTTATAAGTGGTTCCGTTTCTCTTACAGTACAATCGTATTGTACCGCTTTATTAGGAATAATTATATCATACTGTTTAAACGTATTGTCTACACCTGCACATGTACCAGCAACTACTATTTTTTCTAAATCAAACTTATCAATCATATATTGAGTAGAAGCTGCTGATGCTACTTTTCTAATATAGCATCTATAAACTATAACTTTCTTGTTATTAATTTCAGTAAAAAAATATTCTCCAAATGGAAATTTTTCACACTCTTCATGATTTTTATTAAAATATTTCAATGTTGTTTCCCACTCATTTGATTCTGCAACACTAATTCCTATCATTTTATCACCTCATTTTATTAAATATGTAAAAATCTTAGTATCAAAAATCTAGTATTTTCAATGGTTTGAATGGATGTTTATATTCTTCTTTATTATTTTATCCATTCTTCTCTTAGTAATCCTGTTATATATTCATCTTCATATTTTCCAGTTGATTGTGATATGAATTTTTTTCTTCTTATTCCCTCATCTTTATATCCAAATCTTAATTGCATTTTATGTGATTTTTCATTTTCTTTAAAATATCCATTTTCTAATCTTCTAAGTCCAAGTTCTTCAAAAGCATATTTAATTCTTGCTCCAAATGCTTCAGTTCCATAACCTTGCCCTTGATATTTTTCATTTAACCAAATACCTCCACCTGCTGTACCATGAACAAAACTTATATTTGTTAATTGAGTTCCACCTATTACCTTATTCTCTTCTTTAAGAACAATTGCAAAATTGTATAAATTATTTTCAATAGATTTATTTATAAAACTTTTTGCATCTTCTTCTGTATATGGATATGGCACTTGTGCTAGCCATTTGGTTACATTTAAGTTGTTCAATCCTTCTACCACATCATTTACATCTTGTATTTTCCATTGTCTTAAAATTAATCTATCTGTTTCTATTATTGTATTTTCATTCATCTTTTTCACCTTCTTTTTTTAACCTACCTTTTAAGACAGACCCATATTTTCGAGGTTCCGGGCTATCCGTTAAAGCATTTATAACATAAAAAGTATTCTTCTTTTTCACTATCCCATACACTTCTAATTCCCCTTACCTAGTTAATTCCGACTTTAGTTAATTTTTCTTCTTTCAATTTTTTTCACTTTCTTTAATAAACAATATAATTTATAATTGTTGAAAATTTATCAATACAACTTTATCAAAAATTTTCTTTTCTTTAGCCATTTTTAAAACTTTCAATTCATGATTTCTATCTAGATAACTAGTTACTGTCCTAGTATAATTATCAATATATCCGGGATGAGTCATTAACTCAATAACAATATCCTTCTTTTGATATTTCGATATCATTTCATCTAGAGAATTAATAGAAACATTTTTTATAGTAAAGTTTTTATACAATATGTCAGGTTTTAGTACATCACAGTCAAATTCATTCCTAATAGGTATATTATATTCTTTGGCAATATCTATTATTGCGTTTTTTATATTTTCATTCTCGCATAAATGATGATGAGTATCTATGTGATCTATTTTAATAATTCCATTACTATATTTATTTATTAAATTGATTTGAGCTTTAATTTCGTTATAAGCATCTTCATATGTCAATTTAGTATTTTCTATTTGTTTTTTATTATATAAAAATACACCTTTTTCATCAACTAAATTACAATTTTTTAAAACCGGCTTTCCTACTGTCAAATTTATATGTAAGCCTATACAATTTACATTATGTTCGATTGCTTGCTTAATTGCATATTCAGCACATTCCATATTTGCCATAATTGAAGTACTTGTAATAAATCCATCATTTATTCCTTCTATAATACCATTACTTATACTTTTAGAAAGCCCAAAATCATCTGCATTAATTATCAATTTCATAATCTTACTCCTTATTTATATATTTTTGTTTTATATTTTTTTCCATCAGAAGCAGTTACCGAGGAATCCTCGACAACTGAATTTTCATCTAATTCATTATCTTTAAAAATATTTTTTAAATGTAATGATATATTATCTATTGAACACTCAAATACTTTTGCCATTCCTTTTTGAGTTAGCCATAAAGTTTCATCTTTATAAATTGCATCTACAATAATATTACCTTCACTATTTTTATATACAATTAAATCATTATTAACTCTCCTCTCCTTTCCTTTCTTCCATTAGCATCTAAATTATAGTATTTAATATTTCTTTTTACATCTCTATTTCCTTCTTTTTGAACTAGTAAGAATTTCTTACTAGTTGAATTTTCATCCATCTCATAGGTATTATATATATCATTTATATGCATAGTAATATTATTTCTCGTTGTATTAAAAAGCTCACCAATTGCTTTTTGTGTTAACCATAAATCTCCTTCTTCAAATCTAACTTGAATTCCTTTGTCATGTGTTTGTCTTTCAAAAATCAAAAATTCGGCACTACTACTTCTAATAATTAAATCTTTTTTCACTTTTTATCATCTCCATGTTTTTTATCTAAATTTGAAAACCAAGCTCTTTCATATATTCATCCAATATGCCATAGCCATTTGTCTTATTTTTTCCAACTGTTTCATAAAAATATATTAAACTATCGATTATTTTAATCTATTAGTTACCAATTATGGCTCTATCTGAATATACTCTATATCCTTTTAAAATAACCATATATAAGTTTTAATATTGAACACTATTTTAACATAAAAGCAAGTAGTTTTCAACTAACTACTTGCTTAAATATTACTACTAACTAAATTAATTTATTCGACATTTACTCCTTTATTAAGTTGTTTTTGACCTAAAATATAGAAAAATATTATCTCTGCAATATACATACAAATTACAGCATACAAAACTTGTTTTATTGTGTTTATATTAACTGTATCATTTGTATTTATTAAACTCATAATATCTGGATTTAATAATCCTAAAATTGCTATCAAGCCTAATGATAATAGTTGATGGAATACAAAATAAAATACTAAAACTAATAATATACTTTTTGACATTTTATTTTTATTTGTTTTATGCCCAATAATAATTCCTACATAACCAGTTAAAAGTACATAAATTAATTCCAAAAATATTACTACTAACATTAATAATAAAAATTTTAAAACAGTTGTATCATATGTAGTAGCTGCAAATTCTAACATTGTTTTTAATTCTTGTATATTTTGTTTTGAATAGAAACATATAAATAAACATACTATTGTGACAATTGTAGTTGTAAAAATGCTTATTAATCCAACAATTACTTTTGAAGCAAAAATGGTTTTCTTTTCTACTGGTAGAGTATGGGTTAGATATGATTCATCTTTATATACATTTTTTATAAATCTTTCAAACAATCTCATTAAACAGTTTATTAAACTACCTATCATCATAATTATTGCAATTACATATGCTGTTTTTGATAGTATACTAAAGACTATTGAATTTTCAATTGTACTTAACGCTCTTCCTATTACTGAAAATATGAACTCTAAAACATAGAATATTGCAACTAGTTTATATACCCATTTAAAATCATATATTAATAATTTACCTAACATTTAAAATACCTCCTAAATATTTCATCTATTGATGCTTTTTCTTTATTTCTTAATTCATCTGCTGAACCGGTTACTATAATTTCTCCTTTATCAATAAAAATTACTTCATCTAATATTCTTTCAATATCTGATATTAGGTGTGTAGATATAATAACGCTCGCTCCTTCGCAAAAATTAGATAATATAGTATCTAATATATACTCTCTTGTTGCAGGGTCAACTCCTCCTAATGGTTCATCTAATATGTATAGTTCAGCATTTCTACTCATAACTAGAATTAATTGAAGTTTTTCTTGCATTCCTTTTGACATTTTTGATATTTTTGTATTAATGTCTAATTCTAAATCTTTTAATAATTTATTTGCTTTTTTTGAATCAAAATTTTTATAGAATCTCTCAAAATATTTTATTGCTTCTTTTACTGTTAATTCTCTATCTAAATATGTCCTTTCTGGTAAATATGCTATAATTTCTTTTGATTCTATTCCTGGCTTTTTTCCATTTATTAATATTTCTCCACTTGTAGGGGTTAATAAATCATTAATTAACTTTATTAATGTAGTTTTTCCTGTTCCATTTTTTCCTAAAAGTCCTATTATTTTTCCTCTTGGAACTTTTAAGCTTATATTTTTTAGAATTTGTTTATCATCATAACTTTTGCAAAGTCTTTTACATTCTAATAATTCCATTATTTGCTTCCTCCTAATTCCTGCAAGTATTTAATTGATTCCTCGTAGCTTATACCGATATTCTTCATATCATTTAAATAATTATTTACTTTTTCCTTTGCTTTTTCTTTTTTTATTTTCTCAATTAGTTTTTGATCTTTAGTTACAAATTTACCATTAGTTCTTTCTGTATATACTAAGCCTTCATTTTCTAACTCTACTAAAGCTTTTTGCATTGTATTAGGATTAACCCTTGCTGTAAGTGCTAGCTCTCTTACAGAAGGTAGTCTTTCTCCTGATTTTAGTTTTCCAGAAATTATTTCAATCCTTATTTTTTCTACTAATTGAGCATATATTGGTCTTTCATTATCAAATATATAATCCACTTTTTTCTCCTTTTTCATTGTATTACTTGCATAATACAATAATACTATATTTTTTTCTCATTGTCAATACATTAAAAAAAGATTAGTTATATTTCAAACTAATCTACAATTATCTAGAACTTGTTATCAATTCTCCTTCTTTAGTATTCCTTCTTACATATTTATCTGGTATAACTTTTGTGCCATCAGCTAAAACTAGATCTGGTGCAATTATAACAAATCCAGGTGTTGATATTTCACAAAGTATTCCATTTTCATCTTCCTTAAGTTTTCTACCTTCATAATTAATTTCATGACCTGTTGTTTGTAATGTTACATTATCTCCTATTTTTACCCTATCTCCAATTGTTATATTACCAGCTAAGGTTGAAGAATTTCCAATTGTTACGTCATTTCCAATCTTTACTGTTCCTATGCAATCTACAAAAATGTCATCTCCAACTACTAAATTATCTCCATGTAATGGGAAAAGTGCATCTAATATTTCTTTTCTACGTCTTATTGATATGTTTCCACTGTTATATTCTGAACATAGTTTATGTGATAATTCATATATTTTGGCTATAGTAGGCTCTAAAGTGTTGTATTTTTCATACTTTAATGCCTTTATATATTCTTCAAAATTTCCGTTAATCCCAAGTTTTTCTAGATGTTCTATTATCTGTTGAATTTCATCATCTGTTCTAATTCCTTCTTTTCCTGGTTTTTTTACAGTTGTTTCATAGTTTTCTGGTATTTCTTTTATTTCTTTACATGGGTCACCAACACATATACTGTTAGCTTTTAAGCTAGAGTTAGTAACTATATGGCTTCCCATTCCAATTACACTTCTTTCTCCTACTAGAGTTCCATTATCCAAAGTAACATTAGCACCAATCCATGTATCCTCTCCAACAATTATTTTTCCAAGTTGCATATCTTTAGAGTTTTGAGGCTCTTTAGGTCCAAACTCAACATTTGATGCTACAAATACATATTCTTTTAAATGAACTAGTGAGTATGGATTGAAATGAACTCTTGCATTAATATAATTATATCCATCTAAATCTACTAAACCAATAATTGCAAATAGTCCATCACCACCTCCAAAAATTTGTCCATGACCTGGGAATAATTTATCAAGTATTTCGTTCTTTTCTTTCTTATATCGTTCTATTTTTGTGGGATCCTTAGCTGTACTTATTAATCCTGATAACTTAGTAAACTCAAGACAATATTCTTTTGATAGTTTTAATAATTGTTGATATGTTTCATCTTTTGCATTAAAGTTTTGTCCTCTATACATTTTTTCTATTTCTGTCATATTTCCTCTTATTCCTAGTTCTCTTAAATGTTTTATTTTTTCTTCAACTGTTAACATAATTATTCATCTCAAACTTATCATTATTTATTATTTTCTCAAATTTGCTACTTAAGTTGTTAAATAGACACCATATTTATTCATAATATTTCTTACTTCTTATTTTTCCTAATTACATTATAAAATACTAGTAATACTAACCAAGCTATAAATCCCACTTTAAATCCTACTTTCCAAAAATTTGTATATCCTAATTTAAAAATTAAATCAAGTATTTTAATTACTGCTGTACTAATTAATGTTAAACTTATTAATAATATTATTTCTAAAATTACATATCTAATTATTTTATTCATTTTATTTTTTCCCTTCTTGTATAATTCTTATTTAATCAATTACAAATCATATGTATAAAAAACTTCATCATACTTCACACCAAATTTATATAATGGTTGCACATATTCATCCAACTTTCCTCCCCATTTTTCATAGACTTTACGTGCTTTGATATTGTCTTTTAAAACTCCTATAACAAATTTTTTTGCTCCATTTTCTTTTGCCCATTTTATAAAAATATCTTTCAATTTTTTTCCAATTCCAATGCCTTGATATTCTGGTTTTATATATAAAGCTACTAAATCTGCAAAACCTTTTCCTTCATAATACTCATACGTAGATTTAATTGTTCCATAGATTGCACCGACAATTATTCCATTATCTTCTGCTACATAACACATCTTTGTATTATCATTATAATAATCATTTGAAAAAGTTTCAATTTTCTTATACGCATTTTTTTCTTTGTCAATAAATACTTCCTCTGGAAATATATGCTTATATGCACTACGCCAAACTGAATTTATATGTTGTATATATTGCGTAGCATCTTTTGGATTCACTTTACGGATTAAAATATTACTACTATTTTTATTTAAAATTTCTCTATTTTCTTCTAAATATTTATCTTCCATAATATAATCACCTTTTTTCTTAATTAGTTGAAGTTTTTACAATATTTTGTTTTTTTAATTAATTTAAAATTTATAATTCTATATTTCTGATTTAAGTATATAAACTTTTTTTAAAATTTATATTCATTTCTATCGGCTCTTTCGTCAAACTTCCTATCAAAATCTTTATTTTTAAAGAACCAGTCTGTTTTGCTATCTTTTGGATTTACTTTTTGAGCTTTGTCTGCAATTAAATCAATTAATGTTATAACAGAAATTAAAATTCCTACAACATCTACTACAAGATTTGTTACATTATCCATAGATATAGTAGAAAATCTATTTAATATATCCATTCCGAAAAAATAACCATAAGCTATAACATATAAAAATCCTGCAAATAGTTTTCTTCTTACAATTAACATTAATATAAATAATGTTACAAATAATAGTATTATTTCATATGTTAAGTTCCATGTTGTTACTCCTACTAAATCTATATTCATTTGAGTTGTTACAGCAACTACTATTCTTAATAGCCAAAACATGAATCCAAAAATTACTAATATTAAACTTGAAAATCTTGCCATCTTTCTTTCCCCTTTCAAAATTAAAAATATTTTTTATTTGCATAACTTTACTAAGATTTTTAATTTTCTTTTCATGCTATGTATTAACTAAAAAAGCATATATCAGAAATTGTAAAATTTCCAATATATACTTTCAACTTCTGTAATTAGTTTTCATCGATGAAATCAAATTCATCTTTAAATTTTTCTTTAAAAATTTCAAATACTTTATTTAAAATTTCTTCATCATCAACACCAACATAAGATTCTTCGTCTGATTCTTCATCAATGTCTTCTACTTTTAGTATTACAACTTCTCCGTCTTCTTCTGTGTTTTCTTCAGCTATTGGAAGTAAAACTACATATTCTTCATTGTCTAATTCTACTAAATCTAAAAATTCAAATTGTACCTCATTTCCGTCTTCATCATTTAAAACTATTATGTTATCAAATTCTTCTTCCATATCTTTTCTCCTTTCAATTTTTATTATAATACACTATTTTTCTTTATTAGTCAACAGATTTTTTTATTAATTTTAAATATGTTTCTAAAATATATACCGCAGATATAGTATCTACTATATTCCTTTTTTTATTCTTTTTGACATCTAAAAAATTCATTGTTTTGTGTGCGGCAACTGTTGTTAATCTTTCATCAATAGTTTGTATTTTTATTTTGTTATATTTGCATTTTAATTTATGTATAAATTTTTCGGTTTTTTCAGCTCTTTCAGATTTTGTTCCATTCATGTTTAATGGCATTCCTACTACAAAAGTGTCTATTTCATATTCACTTAATATTTCATCAAGTCTTCTTAATATAACTCTGTCGCTTCCACTATTATGAATAGTTTCTAGTCCTTGAACTGTTATATTTAAACTATCTGTTATGGCAATTCCTGTTCTGGAATCACCATAATCTATTCCTAACATTCTCATTTTATTTTTCTAATCCTATATAATATTTTACCATTTTTTCTAATAACTCGTCTCTTTCAATTTGCCTTATTTTGTTTCTTGCGTCATTATGACTTGTTATATAAGTTGGGTCTCCAGATAGTATATAACCTACTATTTGGTTGATTGGGTTGTATCCCTTTTCAACTAAAGATTCATATACTTCTTTTAGAATTTCTTTTGCCATAGTATTTTCTTCTTTTTCTACTTTAAAATACATTGTTTTATCAAAATCCATGCTTAACCTCCTATATATTATTTATTTCGCTTTCGCTTTTATCTGCACTATCTATATATTCTTCTAGTTTTTTTAATAATTCTTCTAGTCCTGTTCCTTTATAATATGTAGATAGTACAAAATTTAATTTTGGTGTTGCTGCTGGTTTTTCTTTTACTTTTTTCTTTGTTTTACTAATTACAATTTTTTCTGGCTCTGTATCGTCTGTTAATCTGATCTTCATGTTTTCAATTGCAATTTTTATGTCGTTTAGGAATTCTGCAACTCCTTCATTCTCTAATCCAGAGAACACTATTACAAATTTAGGTCCCATATATCTTACAAAAACATATTCTTTTGATATGTTTTCTTCAACATATCTTGCAACTTCTGTAATTACCTTATTTCCCATTTCTCTTGAGAATTCTTGATTTATTTTTTCAATATTTGTTATTCTAAACATACATACTGTAGATATTGTATATTTTTCGATTTGTTTTTTTCCTTCAGAATATAGGTATTCTGCTGAATTTAATCCAGTAAACAAATCAGTTCTTACTAGTGATTCTAATGTTCTTTGATGTACTGTTGTTTTTAATACTGTTATTATATTTTCTCTTACAATTTCAAATATTGTAGTGTCAACATTATCAAAGTCATGTGGAACTCCACTTTCTATTATCCAATATCCTATATATACATTATCTATATATAATGGGAAAAATATTGCTGATTTTGCTCTTCCAAATTCCATTTGCTGATATGGAAGCCTTTCTTTTTCGTTATTTACGGTAACATATTTAGGAGTAGCAGTTGAAATGCTGTCTTTAAATATTTCGACTTCTTGTAGTTTTTTTAGTGCTTCCCAGTGTTTTCTATCTACATTTGAAGCTTTTATTTTATATTCTGTTCCGTCAAATACTACTATAGTTGAATATTTTATTTCGTATCTTTCGATTAAAATTTCATTTATTTTTTCTATCTTTTGGTCAACTGTGCTTACTTCACCTATTGTGTTCATAAAATCTTGTAAAACATTTAAGTTTACAACTTTTTGGCTTAAATTATTATATGACTGTAATTTTTTATATATTGAGACATTGTATATAACCAAAGATACTACCACTATAACTAGTACTATTATTATTACCATTGTCATTATCAACTTCGTTCCTCCTATTCTATTTTAATATTTCTTTTTCATTTGTTGCAATGTGCTATTCATGTTGTTTGAAAATACTCCGCTATTTTGTTGTTTTGTACTTGGTGGAGTATATTTTGCTTTGTTGCCTGATGAAATTAGTGGATAAACACTATTTCCTAATTGTTTTAATGTTTGCATAAATGTTTTTGAATATCCCTTTAATGATATATCACAGTTTATTAATCCGTCTAAATATTTTGAATATATTTCGTTTTCAAATGGTATTGTAATATATTTTACTGTGTTTCTATCAAATAGCTCTGTCATAAATGACATTGCTGGGTCATTATAGCAAGACATTCCTCCTATTATTGCTTTTTCTGTTACACTTTTTAGTTTTACATATTTATTGATTACTATTCTTATTTTTTGTTGTTGCAATATTTCTCTGGCTTTCATTTCTCTTAAAAACGCTGTTAATGGTTGTATTGTTAATACATCCATTGATTGTACTAAGTATATTTCTTGTGAGTTTGCAAAATATCCCATCGGTGTTTTAAAGTCTGCATCTATTAATATTAGTGAATGTGCTTTTAATAATGTTCCTAATATTTGTTCTACATTATTTATAGCTCCACTTTCAGTTGGAAGTGATGTATATACAGTTAAATTGTTATTTACTTGTATTCCGTCTGCAACCCCGTTTGCTAAATTTTCTATACTTGTATATGCTTTTTTTCTAAGATTTTCTTCGTTTTTTGTGTATATATAGTATGAATTTCTGTTTTGTGTTGTATCTAATATTGCTACATCTATTCCTTGTGATGATAATAATTCTGCTAAATTATTAAGTACAAATGATGTTCCATTTTTGCTTGTTCCAACAAATGTTACAATTTTGTTGTTTCCTGTTAATAATGAACTTACATCTCCATAGTCGTCTTCATTATATGATGATAAACTTAAATTACTTCTTGAATTATTTGTTGTGTTTTGTCCACCATATGTGCTATTGCTATTTTGATAATCTGTATAATTTTCTTCTTCGATTTCTTCTGGTTCGTCTTCATATGATGTTACTGATGTTTCTTCATTATAATTATCATCATAGTCTGTTTCTTCTTCCTCATATCCAGGTAACATATGCTCGTCTTCATCTTCATCACTAAATCCAGGCAATGTATTTTCATCTTCATAGTCGTCTTCTTCGTCTTCGAATCCTGGCAATGTGTTATCTTCTTCATAGTCGTCTTCTTCGTCTTCGAATCCTGGTAATGTGTTTTCATCTTCGTAGTCATCTTCTTCGTCTTCAAATCCTGGTAATGTGTTTTCATCTTCGTAGTCGTCTTCTTCGTCTTCGAATCCTGGTAACATTGTTTCTTCATAGCTGTTATTGTATTTATTAATTACGTCTTCATCTTCGTAATCATCTTCGTAATCATCTTCAAATCCAGGTAATACATTTTGCTCTTCTAATACTTCTTCAACTTTTTTCTTTGGAGGTCTTCCTCTTCTTTTTGGTGGTTGTACAACTTCTTCTTGTTTAGCAACTTCTTGTACTTTTTTAGGTCTTCCTCTTCCTCTCTTTGGTTGAACTACTGGTTCTTCTATTTGTTCTATTTTGTTTTCAATGTTTTCTTCTATTTCAGGCACAATTTCTTGAGCTTGTTTTACAACTTTTCTTGTTTTCATTGGTCTAACCTCTGTGTTTTGTGTTGTTGCTCTTCTTTTTTGTTCAGTTACTTCTTCTGGCTTTCTTGTTACCTTTTTTATGTTTTCCTTTTTGATTGTTGTTGGTATAACTACATCTTCTGTAAATAATTTTTTTGAATTTGGTGTAGTTAATAGTTTTTCAACTGTTCCTGATGTGCTTTCACTTGACTTTGATGCTCTTAATTTTTTTGATATTGGTTTATCAAATGCCATTAATTTTTGATATTTCATTGATTTTTCTTCAAGTACAGCTCGTACATTTAATGGCAAAAATTGACAAATGGTTTTTAATTGTAAGTCATTGTATTGCAATGCTATATTGTCAAAACTTTCAACATATTTTTCCTCGTCTTTTCCTATTCTTTTGTAATGTGCTAATATATTTTGAATTTCAACTTCGCTTACTTCGTTTTCTCCTTTTGGTGATTCGTAACCATTTGTATCTCCGTCTAATCTATAATATTCTTTAGCTTCTTTTTTTGAACGTGGTCTGTTTAATAGTGCACATACTTCATCAACTTCTCTATCTTTTCCTATTAATGCATCATATATTCCAATTGAGAAAAATTTACTTAGTATTTCCTCTCCTTTTGTTCTTCTTTCTGAACATAATATTATGATTGGTATATTTTCTCCTTGCATATTTGATGCTTCATCACTTATACTATCTAATCTATCATATATAAATTTGTCCATCTGTTGATAGTTAGAATTTGTTGATGGCTCTAAATCTTCACTTATGACTATTCTGTCATATCTTTTATCTTTTTGTATTTCTTTTAATATTGCATTAAAGTAATATACATTTTTATATGAAATAATTTCTTTGTATTCTTTTTGATATTTTTTTACTATCATTTTTGAAATATCTTCATTACTTACAGCAAATAAAACCTTCATTGGTTACCCCCTTCCAAATTTTACGACAATTGCAAATGCAAGTGGTAATATTTGACATATTACAAGTAATGTAACAAATGTTACCATTAATGTAAGTCCTTTTTCTTGTGTGTCTAGCTTTCTTATTCCTATTATATATTGATGTATTCCGCTTATAATTATTCCTAAAAAGCAAAATGGTATACTATAAATTCTAATCAAATGTAATATGTACGCGGTTAATCCGTATACATCTGAACCATATTTTTGTTTATATGATTCTAAACTATTTCCAGCTGCTTCTTTTATTTCTGTTAATGAGCCTTCTGTTTCATTACTTATCACATTTTCAGACGCTGCTTGTACATTTGAATTTATAGTGAATGCTAATAATATTATGATTGCTACTACTGCTAATGCTATAATTTTTTTCATATTTCCTTAGTGGATATTAGCTTTTATAGCTATTATATCCTTCTCCTTTCCTCGAATTTATAAGCTTGAAAAGCTTACACAATTATGTAGATATAGTTTATAAAATACTTTTTCTACTCTACTTTTTGTATAGTCTTTTGTTACGGATTGTTCTCTTTTAAACTTATACCCATATATCATACAATAATATTAAAAAAATTTCAAGAATAAATCGTTATTTTTTTATAATTTATTGTATAAATATTTCATGTTTTTATAAACTCCACTTGTCCATGCGTTATCTGTAGCATATTTTTTATTTACATCGGAAATTGTGCTTCCGTTATAATATTTTCCACTTGCTTTTTCATCACCATAAATTTTAGTTCCTTTTGGATTTATATAATATTTTACAAAAACTCTTGCCATTAAATCTATAGATTCTGAATAACTTGTAAATTTGTATGCATTATTATATGGGTCACTGTCACTTGCTCCATATCCAAATAAATTTTTTTTGTTTTTTGCTAGACTTGAAGTTCCCCATGAGCTTTCATGTATTGCTACGGCAGCAACAAATACACCGTTTATGTTGTATTGTTTTTCTATGTAATAAAAGAATTCGGCATTTTTTTCGAATATTTTATTTTTATCTTTATCATCTGTAAGTATCTTTTTGAATTGCTCTAATGTTAATCCGCTTGGTTTATTTAATTTTATATCAAAAGAAAGATTGTTATTTGTTTTGTTTTGAACTTCTACTTTTTGGGCTGTTCCTACTTCTACTATTTTGTCAAATGCTGCTTTTGTTATTGTTCTGCTTACTAATTCTTCTTTGGGATTTCCATTTTCATATGTTACTTTTGTTATTATTTGCTCAGTTCCAGTTCGTCCTTCTTGAATAGTTTGAACAACTCCTTTTAATAGGTTTGGATTTTCTTTGTATATTGTTATATATTCTAAATCTACTGTTTCGGTTTTTATGTTTTCTTTTTCTGTTTTTTGATAATTTTTATTTATTATTTCTTGCAAATCTATTTTTTCTTTTTGACTGATTTTTATTTTTTCTCTATATTCTATTTCTTCTTTATTTGTTGCATACGAGATTTTTTTTGATATTGCCGCAAAACTTATTGTAATTATTATTATCACTAATATTATTGCTGTTTTTTTTGATTGTTTTTCTTTTGTTTTCATTCGTTGTTTCATCCTCTCTTTTGTTGTATAAATTCATCTAAAAAAATTTTTTCTTTTCGACTTTTTTTCTATATTTATACTATACTTTTTCTAATTGTTCAATAGTTTTTTATGTAGTTTATTGTATTTTTTGATTATTTCCTAGTTAAAATTTTTAAAAACATTGAACTTTTGTATATTTTTGTGTATAATAATAAAAAAATTATACGAGAAAGGACTGAAAAACATGCAAAAATTAACAATCAGAAATTTATATAAAACTTATTCTGGATTAGTAAATACACAAATAGAATTGGAGGGTTGGATAAAAACATTAAGAAGTTCAAAAGCTTTTGGATTTATTGAATTAAACGACGGTTCATTTTTTAAGAATGTGCAAATCGTTTTTGATACAAGCTTAAGTAATTTTGAAGATATTAGCAAATTAACAATAGGTTCATCTATAAAAGTTGCAGGAAATTTAGTTGAAACAGAAAACGCAAAACAAGCATTTGAGGTACATGCAACAAACATTGAAATTAAAAACTTATGTGCTAGTGATTATCCTATCCAAAAGAAAAAACACACTTTTGAATATTTAAGAACGGTTGCTCATTTACGTCCTAGAACAAATACTTTTAGTGCTGTTTTTAGAGTAAGAAGTGCACTTGCATATGCAATTCACAAATTCTTCCAAGAAAGAGATTTTGTTTATGTTCATACACCATTAATAACAGCAAGCGACTGTGAAGGCGCAGGAGAAATGTTTAATGTAAATTCATTTGATTTATCAAACATTCCTGTTACAGACGAACATAAAGTTGACTTTTCAAAAGATTTTTTCGGTAAAAATGCACATTTAACAGTAAGTGGTCAATTAAATGGAGAAACATTTGCTACTGCATTTGGTAATATTTATACTTTTGGACCAACTTTTAGAGCTGAAAATTCAAATACTGTTAAACATGCTGCTGAATTTTGGATGATTGAGCCTGAAATTTGTTTTGCTGATTTAAATGATGATATGGACTTGGCGGAGGATATGATTAAATATATTTTCTCTTATGTTTTAGAACATTGTCCAGAAGAAATGGAATTCTTTAATAAATTTATTGATACTACTCTTTTAGATAGGTTGCATAATGTTATAAATTCAGATTTTGGAAGAATTTCTTACACAGATGCAATTGCTGAACTTGAAAAACATAATGATGAATTTGAATATAAAGTTTCTTGGGGCATTGATTTACAAACAGAACATGAAAGATATTTGGCAGAAAAAATATTTAAAAAACCTGTTTTTGTTACTGATTATCCAAAAGAAATTAAGGCTTTTTATATGAAACAAAATGAAGATGGAAAAACAGTTGCCGCTGCTGATTTATTAGCCCCTGGCATTGGTGAAATTATTGGCGGTAGCCAAAGGGAAGAAAATTATGATAAATTGGTCGCAAGAATGAAAGAACTTGATATGAACTTAGAGGAATACTGGTGGTATCTAGACCTTAGAAGATTTGGTAGCGTTGACCATGCTGGTTTCGGTTTAGGTTTTGAAAGAGCTTTGATGTATTTAACTGGTATGCAAAATATTCGTGACGTCATTCCTTTCCCTAGAACTCCAAAAAATTGTGAATTTGGATCCTCTATAGATCTGATTTTTTTCTTGACCTCACATAATCTCATAACACATAAGCATTGTAATGAATAGGTGGTTAAGATATGATTGGTTTTTACAACCACTTTAT
>JAFTFU010000021.1 GCA_017458285.1 Clostridia bacterium
CTATGAACAAATTTAACAAGTAAAAATAATAAATGTTCTAGCAAAGTAGCAGTTTAAAGAAGGGTGATGTAAAAATGATAGAACTTATAGTAAATAGCAAAGAAAAAAGCAAGCAAACAATATTATTAGAAAATGGAAAATTAATAGAATATTATGATGAACAAGAAAATGAAACTAAAAATGAAGGAAACATATATGTGGGAATAGTTAAAGACATAATACCTGGAATGCAATCAGCATTTATAGATATTGGAACAGAAAAAAACAGCTTTATCCATTTAAAAGATATATTACCACAACAAGACGAAAAATTAGAAAAAAAAGCAGAAACACCAAAAGACATAACAAAAGTAATAAAACAAAATGACAAATTATTAGTGCAAGTAAAAAAGGACAGTAATGAACTAAAAGGGGCAAGAACATCAACACATATAGGAATTCCTAGCAGATTAATATTATTGATGCCAAATACTGAAATTGTTACTATTTCACAAAAAATCGAAAAACAAGAAGAAAGAGAAAGACTATTAAAAATAGTAAAAGAAAACTTGCCAAAAAATATGGGAGCGGTTGTAAGAACAGCAGCAGAGAAAAAATCCGAACAAGAAATAAAACAAGAGATAGAAAAAATATTAAACAAATGGAAAAAAATAGAAAACGAATATAAGAAAACTACAGCTGCAAAGCCAAAATTAATATATAAAAGTCAAAATATAGCTGGAAAAATAATAATAGATATATCAGACAAAAAATTAGACAAGATCACTGTAAACAGCAAAAAAGAATATGACGAGTTAACAAAAGCAATCTTAGAAGAAGGAAAAGACATAAAAGTTGAACTAAAAGAAAATCAAGACTTAATAGAGCAAATGGATTTAGGAAATCAAATTGCAAAATTAGAAAATAGAAAAATATGGCTAAATTGCGGAGGATTCATAACAATAGACAAAACAGAAGCACTAACTGCAATTGATGTAAATACAGGAAAATTCACAGGAAACAAAAATTTAGATGAAACTATCTATAAAGTAAATTACGAAGCAACTATTGAAATTGCAAAACAACTAAGAGCAAGAGACATCGGAGGAATAATAATTATAGACTATATAGATATGCATGACAAAGAAAGAAAACAAAAAATAGAAAATAAATTAAAAGAAGAATTAAAAAAAGACAGAGCAAAAACTCAAGTAGAAGGGTTTACAAAGCTAGATTTAATGGAACTTACAAGAAAACATATTTGCAGCCATAAATGGTAAAAATAAAAAGTTCTATTCTAGCCAAACGTAAAACTTAAAGAAAGGAATAAAAGTAAAAATGAATGTAGGATTTATATCTTTGGGATGTAGTAAAAACCTAATAGATACAGAAATTATAATAGGAAAATTTAAAAACAATGATTATAAAATAGTAAATAATCCAGAAGAAGCAGACATAATTGTAGTAAACACATGTGGATTTATAGAATCTGCTAAACAAGAAGCAATAGACACAATATTTGAAATGTTAGAGTACAAAAAACAAAGATGTAAATACTTAGTAGTTACAGGGTGTTTAGTACAAAGATATTATGATGACTTAGTAAAAGCACTTCCAGAAGTAGACTTATTTATTAGAATTGATGAATATAAAGATTTTTGGGACAAGATAGACAGCATAGTTGTTGATAACAAAACAGAAATAACAAAATTTAATAAGGTAACAAAAGTATCTCAAATTGAGCAAATACCTTTATTAGAACAAGATGAATTTGAAAATAGAGTAATAACAACAGGAAAAAATTATGCTTATCTAAAAATTGGAGAAGGATGCAGTAACATGTGCACTTATTGTGCAATTCCATATATAAGAGGAAAATTTGTAAGCAGAAAAATTGAAGATGTTGTAATTGAAGCAAAAGTACTTGCAAAACAAGGAATAAAAGAACTAATAGTAATAGCACAAGACACAACAAAATATGGAGTAGACATATATGGAAAAAGCATGCTAACAGAAGTACTAAGAGAAGTTAGTAAAATAGAAGGAATTGAATGGATTAGATTTTTATATTCATATCCAGAGGGAATAACAGACGAATTAATAAATGAAGTAAAAACAAATAAAAAAATCTGTAAATACTTTGACATACCAATACAACACATATCAGATAGCGTTCTAAAAGGAATGAACAGAAAAACTTCAAAAAAAGATATAGAAAACCTAATTAAAAAAATTAGAAAAGAAATTCCAAATATCACATTAAGGACAAGCTTAATAGTAGGATTTCCAGGAGAAACAAAAGAGCAATTCGAAGAATTAGCTTTATTTACAAAGCAGGCAAAATTCGACAAATTAGGAGCATTTATGTATTCAAAAGAAGACGGAACTCCAGCTGCTAGAATGAAGAACCAAATACATGGAAATACAAAAAAATCTAGATTTAATAAAATAATGAGTATACAAAAAGAAATTTCAAAACAAAAATTAGAAAATAAAATAGGAACAGTTACAAAAGTTCTAGTTGAAAATATTTCTTTTGACGGAAAATTTTTGATCGGAAGAACAAGCCAAGATGTGCCTGAAATTGATGGATTAGTTTATATTAAGAATTTTGAAAATCCTCAGAAGCTTTTAAATGAATTTGTTGATGTTAAGATTGTTTCTGTTGAAGATTATGATTTAGTAGGTGAGATTGTGTAGAAAATTATAAGGAGGGGGATTGAAATGGAAGACTCATATGAAATACTTGAAAAATTAAGAAACGTAATAGACAGAGAAATTGAATTTCAAACTCAAAATAAGGAAGTTGGAAAAAGAACAGGGAATTTTAATTTCCAAATAAAACAAGCAAAATATGCAGGACAAACAATATATAATAATATAAAAAAAGATTTATTTATTTTGGTTGAACAAATTGGAGATGATTTTTATGCAAAAATTTTTACAGAAGATAATGAATTTTTAGGAGCTATAAAATTAAAAGATGACCAAGAATTAAATAAACAGCAATTAACTGGTGAAGACATTTTGCTTAGCTATGATGCAAGTCAAAAAAGCGAAGAAGAGAAAAAACAAATTCGCGAAAAAATAACAAGAGCAAATACAGAAGGAGAAAGTATAGAAAAATTGACAGAAAAAAGTCAAGAAAAAGAACAAAATAAATGTGAAAAAATAAAAAATGACTTGTCAGAAAAATCACCATATGATTTTGAAATCACTAATTATAGAAAAATAATTGAGCCATCATTTAGAGAAATGTATCCCAATACTTGCGAAGGAGCTATTGAAGTTGGAGTTGCATATTCTAGAAGCCAAAATACATTTATATTAGTTGCAGATTATGGGAAAGGGTTTGAAAGAGCAAAAAATTCTGAATTGGGTATTGGAACATTTGAAACAGTAACAAATGTAAGTAGAGAACAAGACAATGTAAGAGAAATGACTCCTACTGCTTTAATAAAGATAAATGAACCTGGAAAAAAATATGAAGAAGGATTATCAGTTGAGGTTGGACAATATGGATACATAAATGCAGGAACACAAAGAAAAGTTCAAGGAAAAAGAATTGGCGAAGACTTAGCACAAGAGGGAGAAGGCACAGGAAGTACAAAGAGAAGTTATGAAGGAACAGAAAAACTAAAATACGGAGAAGATAACTACACTTTATATCAACAAGAAATATTAAGTGGAAACAGAAATAATGCTTTATATTTTGATATTATAGATGAAATTATCACAAAAAATTCTGAAAAATTAGATAAAATTTGTGGAGAAAATAGAAATGAAAAAATAATGTATGTAGATAGAGCCTTAAAAAATAAAATAAATAGTTTAAACAGCCAAAACATTAATGCTAAACAGGGAGATACACTTAAGGGGATTTTAGTAAATTCTGTATCACAAGATATTGAAGCAGAAAAAGTACGCTGGTTAAACAACTCCAATTAATAATAAGCAAAAAATAACAAATAAAAGAGGAATAAAATGATAATAGTAGAACAATTAATATTTAACGTAATAGCACTAATGTTATTTGTAACAATATTTTTCAAAATAATACAAAGAAACGACACAAGCTATGTAATAATGCTATTAATAGAAGCAATAGGAATAATAACAAAATTTATGGAACTAGTATTAGGAACTGAATATAACATAACGATAAACATAATAACATACATTCTAGCAATAATATTGCCAATAATAGTAATAGCAATGGAAAGAAGAAAAATATTATTTACAGAAACATTATATATAATGCTAGCAAGAATAAACATGATAATAGGAAACAACAAACAAGCAAAAAAAATGCTAACAAAATTAAACGAAAAATATCCAGAAAGCTATCATGGACACAAATTATTAGGAAAGATATATGAGCAAGAAGGTGGCATGAGAAAAGCCATAGACGAATATGCACAATCAATTGAAATAAAGAAAAATGATTATGAAACATATTATAAAGTTGCAGGATTATTACATGAATTAGACAAAAAAGAAGAATCAGCAGAAATGCTAAGAACATTATTACGTAACAAACCAGAAGAAGCTCAGGCATCTCAACTTTTAGGAGAAATTTTGATAGAACAAGGCAATTACAAAGAAGCAATTTATGTATTAAATGATGCACTAAAACATAATCCAACAAATTATGACTTAAACTACAATTTAGGAATTGCATATACAATGATAAATGACTTTCAAAATGCAAAATTATATTATGAAAAATCTGCAACATTAAATGCATTAGAGTATAACTCAAGATATAGTTTAGCAGAAATAGCACTTATGTATAAAGAATTAGATGAAGCAGAAAAATATCTATTTGAAGCAATGCAAGATGAAGAACTAGAAGCAGATGCGTATTTAGAACTTGCTAAAATAAGCTTAATAAAAGGCGAAAAAGATAAAGCCATAAATTATGCAAATATAGCGATAGAAAGTGATCCTGTAAAAATAGTAGAAAAAATAAAAAATAATAACCTATTTATACTAATATATAACAAACTTTCAATTCCACTAAACTTAGAAAATATAGAAGCAAAAGAAAGTAAATTAAGTAAAAAGGAACGTATGGCAAAAGAACATCTTGAATACACATTTGAACAAACAAGAAACTTATGTTATAACGATATAAGGATGCAAAAAAATACCGAAAAAGAAAAAAACGAAGATGAATTAAATCAAGATAAACTTAAAGAAAGAGAACAATAAAAACGTAAAATTCATAAAATTAAATTAGTAAAAATATAATAAAATGAAAGGTAAGGTGATTTTGTGAATTTTACAATAATAGGTGGAGACCTAAGAAGTGTTAAAATATGTAAAATTTTATCAAAACAAGGAAATAATATTTATACATATGCATTAGAAAATGCAGAAGAAATTAATGAACATAAAGATATTAAAGTATGTGATACGTTAGAAGAAGCAATTGAAAAATCTGAAAATATAATTCTTCCAACACCATTTTCAAAAGATGGCCAATTTGTACATACCGTATATACAAATAATAAATTGAATATTGATGAAGTACTAAGCAAAATCAAAAAAGAACAAAAAATATTTGTAGGTGCTATACAAAATAATATAAAAGAAAAATACAAAGACCTTCAAATAATTGATCTTATGAAGCTAGAAGAAGTGGCAGTATTAAACACAATTGCAACAGCAGAAGGAACTATTGAAATTGCAATTAGAGAAACACAAAAAAATATTCAAGGAAGTAAAATTTTAGTATTGGGTTTCGGAAGAGTTGCAAAAGTTGTAGCACAAAAATTTAAAGCGTTAGACGCAAAAGTTACATGTGCTGCAAGAAAACAAGAAGATTTTGCCTGGATAGAAACTTTAGGGTTAGAATATACAAATATAAATCAATTAAACGAAGAAATAGGAAAATATGACATAATAATAAACACTGTTCCTGAGCTAATATTAAAAGAAGAACAATTAAAAAACGTTCAAAAGCAAACATTATTAATTGATTTAGCTTCAAAGCCAGGAGGAATAGATTTTGAAGTGGCTAAAAAATTAGAATTAAAATGCATATGGGCATTAGCACTTCCAGGAAAAGTAGCACCTATCTCAACAGCTGAAATATTAGTAAAAAGTATATTAAAAAACATATGAAAAACGTAAATGTTATAAGCATTTAACAAAAGGAGGAAAAATAAAATGACAACTTTTCAAGCAATATTTTTAGGAGTAATACAGGGATTAACAGAATTGTTACCAGTTTCAAGTTCTGCACATTTAAATCTAATCCCGTGGTTTTTTAACTGGACTATGCCAGAAAGTTTTGATGTAGCATTACATTTAGGAACTTTACTTGCAATAACACTATTCTTTTTTAAAGATTGGATTCAACTAATAAAAGGAGGATTTGATCAAGTTGTTAAAAAGAAAAAATCAACAGAAGGAAAGATATTTTGGTACATAGTGTTAGTTACAATACCAACAGGAATTATAAGTTTAGTACTTGATAAATTTTCAGACTTCTTGTGCGAACGATTTGGAATAGAAATGCCTTTAATTGCAGTAGCATTAATTGTTTGGGGAATTGTTTTATATGTAGTAGATAAAAAATCAGCATCAAAAACAAAATATGAAGATATAACATTTAAGCAATCATTTTTAATTGCAATTTCACAAGCAATTGCAGCAGCATTTCCAGGAACTTCAAGGTCAGGAATTACAATGATTACAGCAAGAGCCTTAAAAGTAGAAAGAGAAAGTGCAGCCAAATATTCATTTTTGCTATCAACCCCAATAATTTTAGCAGCAGTATTAGTTAGTATAACTGATTTTGAATTTACAATGCCATTTTTTATGGGAGTACTTGCTAGCTTCTTAGTTGGATTAGTTGTAATTAAATTTTTACTAAACTACTTGAAAAAGGGAAGTTTTAAAGTATTTGCAATTTATAGAGTTATACTTGGAATATTTATTATCGCACTATATTTAATTAGGTTATAAGATTATCTAAAAAATATTTAAAACCAAAATTTTATTGTTTTAAAAAAATAGTAAAAGCGGTTTATAAATGTAGAAAGGAATGTTTTAATAAATGAAGAAAGAAGAATTTGTAAAAGAAATAACAAATATTGATGAAGATTTTGCTAAGTGGTATACAGACATTGTATTAAAAGCAGAACTTGCTGACTATACAGACACAAAAGGATGTATAGCAATAAAACCATATGGATATGCAATATGGGAAAATATACAAAATTATGCAGATGCAGAATTTAAAAAAATTGGAGTTAAAAATGTTTATTTTCCAGTATTAATTCCAGAAAAGTTATTACAAAAAGAAAAAGACCATGTAGAAGGTTTTGCACCTGAAGTTGCAATGGTTACAGAAGCAGGTGGACAAAAGTTAGAAGAAAAATATTGTATAAGACCAACTTCAGAGACAATGTTTTCTAACTTATATTCAAAATGGTTAAGTTCTTGGAGAGATTTACCAATGGTTTATAATCAATGGTGTAGTGTAATGAGATGGGAAAAAGAAACAAAACCATTTTTACGTTCAAGAGAGTTCTTATGGCAAGAAGGCCATACAATACATGAAACTGCAAAAGAAGCTCAAGAAAGAACATTACAAATGTTAGAAGTATATGCAGATGTAATAGAAAATTTGCTTGCAATTCCTGTATTAAAAGGAGAAAAAACGGAAACAGAAAAATTTGCTGGAGCTGAATCTACCTTTACAGTTGAAACTCTAATGCATGACGGAAGAGCACTTCAAGCAGGAACATCACATTATTTTGGGCAAAACTTTACAAAACCATTTGAAGTTAAATTTCAAAATAGAGAAGGAAAAGAAGAATGTGCTTACCAAACATCATGGGGAATTAGCACAAGATTAATAGGAGCATTAATAATGGCTCATGGAGATAATAGAGGACTTAAACTTCCACCACGAGTTGCACCAATTCAGGCTGTAATTGTTCCAATTGCAATGAAAAAAGAGGGAGTTTTAGAAAAATCTAATGAATTATTTGAAAAATTAAAATCTTTAAATTATAGAGTAAACTTAGACGATAGAGACCAATATTCACCAGGATACAAATTTAATGATTGGGAAATGAGAGGGGTTCCTGTTAGAATAGAACTTGGACCTAAAGATATTGAAAACAACAAATGTGTTGTAGTAAGAAGAGACACACAAGAAAAAATAGAAATTTCTCTTGATGAAATCGAAACAAAATTACAAGTGATTTTAGAAGAAATTCAAAATAACATGTTTAAAATGTGCCAAGATATAGTTAAAACAAGAACTAATGTAGCTATTAACATGGATGAATTCGCACAAAAACTTGAAGAAAATCAAGGATATATTAAAACAATGTGGTGCGGAGATGCAGAGTGTGAAGAAAAGATTCATGAACAAACTGGAGCAAAGTCAAGATGTATTCCATTTAATCAAGAAAAAATATCAGATGTTTGTGTATGTTGTGGAAAAAAAGCTACAAAAATGGTATATTGGGGAAGACAATACTAATACATTTAAAAAAAACAACATTTTGTGCCAGAGAGCAGAAAAATTGCGTTACTGAGCCAGAAGGTTAAAAAATAAAAAACAACATTTTGTACCAGAGAGCAGAAAAAATGCGTCACTGAGCCAGAAGGTTAAAAAATAAAAAACAACATTTTGTACCAGAGAGCAAAAAAATTGCGTCACTGAGCCAGAAAGTTAAAAACAAAAAATAAACTAGAATAGAATGTAAAAAGGAGGAAATAAAATGCAAGAGATTATGGCAGTAGTTTTGGCAGCCGGAAAAGGAACAAGAATGAAATCAAAAAATTCAAAACTAGTTCAAAAAATATTTGGAAAAGAAATAATAAGAAGAGCTGTAGACAATGCAAAAAATGCAGGAATAGATAGAATTATAGCAGTTGTAGGCTATAAAAAAGAACAAGTTATGAGCGTTTTAGGAGATGACGTAGAATATGCAGAACAAAAAGAAATGTTAGGAACAGGTCATGCTGTTATGCAAGCTACAAAATTTTTAGAGGGAAAAAAAGGGAAAGTTTTAATTTTAAATGGAGATCACCCAATAATAAGACCAGAAACATTAAAAAATTTATTTGAAGTATCAAATGAAAGACAAGAAAGCGCAACAGTTTTAACTATCATGCATAATGAAGAAATTCCATATGGAAAAATAATTCATGATGAAGAAGGAAAAGTTGTAGAAATAGTTGAATATAAAGACTGTAATGAAGAACAATTAAAAATAAGAGAATTAAACTTAGGAATGTACTGTTTTGATATTGAAGAACTTTTAAAAGCCTTAAAAGAATTAAAAACAGACAATGCTCAAAATGAATATTATTTAACTGATGTTGTAAAAATAATGTACAATAAAGGGTTAAAAACAGGTTCAGTTGTTGTAACAGACACAGCAGAGGTTTTAGGAATAAATGACAGAATGGATTTACAAGTATTAACAAAAGCATTACAATTAAGAATAAATACAGAGCACATGAAAAATGGTGTAACAATAGAAGATATAAATACAACATACATATATGATGATGTAAAAATAGGAATAGATACAGTAATTCATCCGAACACTACAATAAAATCAAATGTAGAAATTGGAGAAGATTGTGAAATTGGTCCAAATGCATATATACGTGAAGAATGCAAAATAGCTGATAATGTAAAAATAGGAAGTTTTGTAGAGTTAAAGAAAACAACTGTTGGAAAAGGAACAAAAATCCCACACTTAACATATATGGGAGACTGTGAAGTAGGAGAAAACACAAACGTTGGTTGTGGTACAATAACTTGTAATTATGATGGCTCAAGCAAAAGCAAAACAATAATTGGAAATAACTGCTTTATTGGTTCTAACTCAAACTTTGTAGCACCAGTAAATGTTGGAGACAACAGCTTTGTGGCAGCAGGTTCTACTATTACTGAAGATGTTCCAGAAGATAGTTTAGCAATTGCAAGAGAAAGACAAACAAACAAAGAAGGCTGGAATAAATAAAAGAATGAATTATATAGGTATTTACTTAGCGTTTGTATAAAATAAACAAATATGCATCTAGCAATATATATAAAATAAAAAGTAAATAATAAAAAAGAATGTTTATAAATCAAACAAGATTTTAAAAACATTCTTTTTTGTGTTTTATAAAATTGCAATAAAAAGTTAGTAATTAAAATAAGCCTAAGTGACATGCTATATTTTAAATATTTTGCAAGTTATCTTCATACATTCTAAAACTACATATCTTGAGTTCCAGGAATAAAGTAATCAATAACGCCATAAATGAGAGCACCAATAATTGCAGCCATCCAAGATATTGAATATCCGGCAACAAAAAATTGAGTAACATATAAAACAACTGCTGCTAAGGCAAAGCCTATAAATCCTTTACCAAATGGACTAGCATGAAGACCAGTAAATTTTGCAATTAAAAAGTCCATAACAGTTAGAACAATAGCAGCAATAGCCAAAGTCCATATGTTATTTATAGAAAACCCAGGTGTAAAGAATGCCGTAATACCTAAAACAATAGCGGCAGTAACTAACCTTCCAACAATTTGCCAAACAGTACTTGTATTAGAACGTGTATTACTTTCAGAATTTGACATAATAACCCTAACCTCCTTTTTAAAACAGATTTTCTGCGAATTAGCTTATATTATAGAAATCAAAAATATTGCTATAATATGAATATAAGGTTACAAAATTATTATTAACAATAAAAAAATATTTATACAATTGTTGCATAAAAAAATAAAAAAAGAAGAAAATAAACGACAGAAAAAGGAGAAAAAATAAAAATGCTTGTAACATTTTTTAAGTCGATATTTTTATATATATTAGTTTTAATAGTAATGAGATTAATGGGAAAAAGAGAAATAGGGCAACTTCAACCATTTGAACTTGCAATATCAATAATGATAGCAGACTTAGCAACAATTCCGATGACAGATATTGGAATTCCTTTGCAAAACGGAATAGTCCCTATATTAGGACTTCTAGTAATGGATTTAGCAATTTCCTTAATAAATATGAAAAGCACTTTTGCAAGAAAAATAATATGTGGTAAGCCTAGCATACTAATATATAGAGGAAAAATAGATGAAAAAGTCTTAAAAAAAGAAAGATTTACGATAAATGAATTAGAAGAAAGATTAAGAGGAAGTAGTATCGTAAATATTTCAGAAGTAGAATATGCCATACTTGAAACTAATGGTCAAGTAAGCATTATACAAAAATCGGACAAAAGGAATACTAAACCAGAGGATTTTGGAATAATGCCAGAATATGAAGGAATAACATATGATTTAGTATTAGACGGAAAAGTAATGAATGAAAACTTAAAAAAGATAGGAAAAAACTATGAATGGCTAGTAAAAGAATTAAAAAAATTTAAAATGAAGCCAGAAGAAACTCTAATTGCCACTATTGATGGAAAAGGCGAATTTTTTTGCCAGAAGAAAGATGAAAATTAAAAGAAAGGAATCCAAAAAGTGAAAGAATTAAGTGTAATAATTGTGATTATAATAGTAGTATTTACAACAAATACAATAACACAAAATTATACGAACCAAACAGTAAAAGAGCTAACAGATAAATTAGATGAACTAGTTGAAATTACAAAAAATAAAGAAAAAGATAATAGCGAAAGAATGAAAATTGCTTTAGAAATAGAAAAAATATGGAAACAAAAAAAGTCGAAACTATCATATTTTATTGAACATGATGAAATTGAGAAAGTTGAAATAAATATAACCTCAATACTTAGCTATTTAGAAAGTGAAGAGTTAGTTATGGCAAAAACAGAATCAGAGCAAGCTATATTTTTATTAGAACACATAAAAGATAAATATGAATTAAGTTTAGAAAATATATTTTAAAATTTTTTCTCAGTTGATTTTGAAATTTAAAATAGCACAAAATGTATATTCTTAAAAATCAACGTTTGTTTTCTGACTATTTTGAAATTTTGAACTGATAAAAAAATGTTGATTGTGCAAAATTAGTATTATAAGTAATAAAGTAAAAAATTAACTAATAAAATAATATTAGTTAATTTTTTTGCATTAAAAGGTGTACAAAATCAAAAAATAGTTATATAATGTATACGCGAAAAAATCAGAAAGGAAAGAGATAGTATGGAATTAAAAAATTTATTAAAAGGAATAGAAAATATAAAAGTAACAGGAGATTTAAGTACAAATATAACTGGAATAGAAAGCAATTCTAAAAATATACAAAAAGGAAATTTATTTGTAGCAATAAAGGGGTATAATCAAGATGGACATAAATATATAACTAATGCAGTAGAAGCAGGAGCAACAGCAGTATTAATTGAAAATGATTGTGACATAGAAATACTAAAACAAATAAAAGACAAAGCAACAATAGTAATGGTTGAAAATACAAGAAGAGCATTAGCAGTTGTAAGCTCAAACTATTATGGAAATCCTTCTTCAAAATTTAAATTGATAGGAATAACAGGAACAAAGGGAAAAACAACAACAACATTCATGTTGAAACAAATTTTAGAGCAAGCTGGAAAAAAAGTAGGACTAATTGGAACAATTGCACAATACATAAATGGAAAGAAAATAAAAGAAAGTGACAGAACTACACCAGAAAGTTTAGAACTTCAAAAAATATTTGCACAAATGGCAGAAGAAAAAGTTGAATATGTAATAATGGAAGTATCATCACAAAGTTTAAAATTACATAGAGTAGACCAAAGTGAGTTCGACTTAGTATTATTTACAAATTTATCAGAAGACCATATTAGTGCACAAGAACATGCAGATATGAAAGAATACTTTGAAGCAAAATTAAAACTTTTTGAAATGTGTCCAAATGGAATAGTAAACACAGATGATGTATATGGAAACAAAATACCAACACTATTTAAAGACAGCAATATAACAACATATGGAATAGATAATCCAGCTGACATGGTTGCAAAAGACATTACAATTACAAGTTCATATGTAGATTTTAAAGTAAAATTATATGACACAAACGAAAGAATAAAAGTATGTATACCAGGAAGATTTAGTGTATATAATGCGATGGCAGCAATAACGATAGCGTTAAAATTAAATATACCAACAGAAATAATAAAACAAGCATTAGTGGAAGTAAGAGTTCCTGGCAGGTCAGAAATAGTAGATAACAAAAAAGAATTAACAATAATAATCGATTATGCACATTCTCCAGAAAGCTTAGAAAATATATTAAGAGCAACAAAAGGATATGCAAGAGGAAATGTAATATCACTATTTGGTTGCGGAGGAGATAGAGATAAAAGAAAAAGACCAATCATGGGTGAAATATCAGGTAAAATTGCAGATTACACAATAATAACAACAGATAACCCAAGAACTGAAGAACCTGAGCAAATAGTAAAAGAAATAGAAGAGGGAATAAAAAAGACAAAAGGAAAATATAAAGTTATTGTAGACAGAACAAAAGCAATAGAAACTGCAATAAAAATGGCAAATAAAAATGACGTAATTATTTTAGCAGGTAAAGGACATGAGCCATATCAAGAAATAAATGGAGTAAAATATCCATTTGACGAAAGAATTATCGTAAGAGAAATAATAGATAAACTAATAAAAAAAGAAAAAAATAATTAATACACAAAGGGAGGAAAACATGGATTTTCAAACAAAATTATTATTATTAACGTTTGTAATAACAGTAGTTTTGGCATTTATACTTATACCAATATTAAAGAAATTAAAAGTAGGCCAAATAGAAAGAAATGATGGACCACAATCACATTTAAAAAAGCAAGGGACACCTACAATGGGTGGAATAATAATGATTATAGCAATAGTCATTGTAACAATAGGAGCATATTTATACTATACAAAAAAAGGAGAAGTTCAAGTGGCAAAAAATCTAATACCAATATTAGGATTAACAATTGGATATGGTTGTATTGGATTTGTAGATGATTTCATAAAATTAGTATTAAAAAATACAAAGGGATTGAAACCTAGTTTAAAAATGTTAGGTTTGCTATTTGTATCTGTCGCATTTGTAGTATATTTATTAAAAGTAGTAAATTTATCAACACAAACATACATACCAATCATAAAACAATATTTAACAATTCCTGTATTTGCATACATTCCATTTGCGGTATTTGTAATATTAGGAACAACAAACGCAGTTAACTTAACAGACGGGGTAGATGGTCTATCTTCATCTGTGTGTATAATTATAATAGCATGCTTAGCTATAATAGGAATGATATTAGGCGTAAAGGAAATAGTAGTTTTTTGTGCAATAGTAATAGGAGCAACAATAGGATTTTTAATGTTCAACCTTAAACCGGCTAAAGTATTTATGGGAGACACAGGTTCACTATTCTTAGGTGGAGTAATTTCAGGGGTTGCATTATACTTAAAAATGCCTTTAATATTAGTTTTAATAGCTCTAATACCAGTATTAGAAGCACTTTCTGTAATAATACAAGTAGCATATTTTAAGAAAACTGGAAATAGAATATTTAAAATGGCTCCATTACATCATCATTTTGAATTATCAGGTTGGAGTGAAAACAAAGTAGTTATAGTATTTAGTTTAGTTACACTTATTCTTAGTGCTATCACTTTACAAATAATATAAAGTCTAGAAATTTTTTCAAAAGAAAAATCTTTTTAGGCCAAAATAAAAATACAATAGAAAAAATCATAAAATATAGAAAGGGTAAAAGTTAAATGGGAAAGAAAACAAAAAAAACAAAAAGATTTTCTTGGTTTTTAAATAATCCAGTTGATTTTACACTTGTGATAGTAGTAATAATTTTATTATCTCTTGGTCTTATAATGGTATTATCAGCAAGTTCACCAAAATCATTATCAGAATATGGAACTAGTTATCAATTTTTCATAAAACAATTGATATTTGCAGTTTTAGGTGTAATTGCAATGATGATGATATCAAAGATTGACTATAGATTTTATCAAAAGTTTTACAAAGTAGCGTGGATACTTTCGGCGCTTTTACTAGTAGCTGTTATGTTAGTGGGGAAAGAAGTTAATAATGCTAAAAGATGGATATACATTACAAAAACATTATCATTTCAACCTTCAGAAATTGTAAAAATATTAATGATAATATTTTACGCAGGAATACTTACAAAAAACAAAGATGATTTAGGAAACTTTTGGAGCGGTCTTGTAAAACATATATGTATGTTAGCTCCAATAATTGTACTTTTAATGTTACAACCACACTTTAGTGCTTCAATAGTAATAATAGGAACATCTTGCATAATGATGATAATGGCTGGTTGCAAAATGTGGCAATTTTTAGCAAGTGGATTAAGCGTAGGAATTCCACTAATTGTTGTATTAGTAAAATCAGCAGCATACAGATTAGAAAGAGTAACAACTTTCTTAGACCCATGGAGTAATCCCACAGATGAAGGGTGGCAAGTTATACAAAGTTTATATGCCATAGGCTCTGGCGGATTATTTGGTAGTGGTCTTGGAGAAAGTAAACAAAAATATTTATATCTTCCAGAACCACATAATGACTTCATATTCTCTGTATTAGCTGAAGAATTGGGGTTTATTGGTTGTGCGATTGTAATAATATTATTTGCAATTTTTATTTGGAGAGGAATATTAATTGCAATGAAAGCACCAGAGATGTTTGGAAGTTTAATAGCAATAGGAATCACTTCATTAATAGGAATTCAAGTAGTAATAAATATAGCAGTTGTAACCTCATCTATGCCTGCAACAGGAATGCCTTTACCATTCTTTAGTTATGGTGGTACGGCGCTATTTATATTGCTGTGCGAAGTAGGAATACTACTTAATATTTCAAGAACGAGTAACAAAATATAAGAGATTAGAGGATTCTAATTTTTTACACAAACAATTAAACATGGACTGAACTATATATTAAAAAATCAGAAATGTCTTTAGTTAACGACTATTCTGATTTTGAGAGGGGAATTATAATAAAAAATGAAAGTTATAGTAGCTGCTGCAGGAACTGCAGGACATATTAATCCAGGATTAGCAATTGCTAACAAAATAAAGAAAGAAGAGCCAAATTCTGAAATTATATTTATAGGAACAACAAGAGGGTTAGAAAATGATTTAGTGCCTAAAGCTGGATATGAATTAAAAACTATAAATGCATATGGGTTAAGTAAAGAAATATCAATCGAAAATTTTAAAAGAATATGTAAAACAATAAAAGGATTAGGCGAAGCTAAAAAAATTGTAAAAGAGTTTAAACCAGATATAGTAATAGGTGCAGGAGGTTATATTTGTGGAGCTGTAGTTTTAGCAGCTAAAAAATATAAAATTCCAGTAGTTTTACATGAAAGCAACGCTTTTCCTGGTAAGGCAATAAAAATGCTTGCAAAAAAAGCAGATACAGTTTTAGTTTCATTTAAAGAAGCAAAAGATAGAATTAAAAATGCAAAAAGAGTTGTATATACTGGAACTCCTGTAAAAATTCAAAAGAAAGAATATGGAATTAATGAAAAATCCGAAATAATTAAATCTATTGGATTGCAGCAAACTAAACCTATAGTTTTAGTATTTGGAGGAAGTCAAGGCGCTCAAAAAATAAATGAAGCTATAATTGGAATTTTAAATGAAAAATTAAATAAGAATTATCAAATAATGTGGGCAGCAGGTCCAAAACAATATGATATAATTAAAGAACAGTTAAAAGAAACTATACAAAATGCGAACATTGTTCCATATATTTACAATATGGAGCAAATAATGAATGTATCTGACATAATAGTTGCAAGAAGTGGAGCAATGACTATTTCTGAAATTTCAAATCTTGGAAAACCTTCAATACTAATTCCACTACCAAACGTAAGTAATGACCATCAATTATATAATGCAAAAGTTCTTGAAAAAGTAGGGGCAGCTCAAATCATTTTAAATAATGAACTTACTAAAGATAATTTAAATGAAGCAATTAGCAATATATTATCTAATAATAAAATTCAAGAAATGGAAAAAAAGGCTTTGTCTCAAGCAAAATATGATGCAGAGGATATTATCTATGAGGAAATCAAAAAGCTTGTAAAGTAAATACTATTTAGCTTCTGTTGCAATGACATCGAGAACATATATTAAGTGGTAACGTAAAATAAATCAAGGAAGGAATAATTATGAATCTACCAAACGAAATTTACATTATATTATATACATGTATTGTAGTAATATTAACATTATTAATATATAAATTAATAAAAAAACCAAGAACAAAGTTAATAGAGAGTGCAGAAAAGAGAAATGCGGAAGAATTAGATATTAACAATAAAGTATTTTTACACATGACAGATGGAATTATAGCATTTGACATAAATGGTAATATAAAATTAATAAATCCAGCTGCAAAAAAATTATTGAGTATTAGCCCTGAGGTTAATACTTTTGATGAAGTTTTTGGAAGATTTGCATTAGAAGATATAAACATGGAAAAAATAATATATTTAGCAAACTGGACATCAACAGAAGCAAGAATAGAAGTTGATGAAAAATATGTAAATGCCTATTTTGCTCCATATAAAAATGAGAAAAACAGACCAGCAGGTGTAATTGTTGTATTACAAGATATTACTGAACATGTACGACTAGATAATATGAGAAAAGAATTTATAGCAGACGTTTCACATGAATTAAAAACGCCAATAACTTCAATTATGGGATATGCAGATACATTGATAGAGGGAGATTACGAAAAAGAAGTTAGAGATAAATTCTTAAATGTAATAGCAACAGAGGCAAGAAGAATGGCAAAATTAGTAACAGATTTACTTACTTTATCAAGATATGATACAAATAAAAATAATTTACATAAAGAGAAATTTGATTTAGGAGAGTTAGTCAAAAAATGTCAGGACAAGCTTGCAATTGAAGCTAAAAAGAAAAATCATGATGTGCGCTGCTTTGTAACAGCTGATGTACCATTGGTTTACGCTGATAAAAGTGATATTGAAAGAATAGTGCTTAACATATTATCTAATAGTATAAAATATACAAATGAAGGTGGAACAATAAATATTTATGTAGGATTTGTATATAATGACGCATATATTAAAGTTTTAGATAATGGAATAGGAATTCCGGAAGATGATCTAAATAGAATTTTTGAGAGATTTTACAGAGTAGATAAAGCTAGAACTAGAGAAATGGGAGGAACAGGTTTAGGTCTTTCTATTGCAAAAGATTTATTAGACAAAAACGGAGGAAGCATAAGTATAAAAAGTATTTTAGGACAAGGTACAGAAGTAGTTATAAAAGTACCAACAAAAGCAGAATAGAAAAATGAATTAATAAGAAGGAGGATATACTTAAAAATAAAGTATAAAAAGAAATGATATATATTTTATTAGACGCAATAATAGACAGTTTAAAGTTAATACCATTTTTATATGTAACATATTTATTATTGGAGTACTTAGAACACAAAACAAGTAAACATATGCATGAAACAATAAAAAAAGCAGGAAAATTTGGACCTATAATTGGAGGAATATTAGGAATAGTACCTCAATGTGGATTTTCTGTTGCAGCAACAAACTTTTATGCCGTAAGAGTAATTACACTTGGAACTTTAATTTCAGTATATTTAACAACATCAGACGAAATGCTTCCAATACTTCTTTCTGAATCAATTCCAATAACAACAATAATTGCAATATTAGCTGTAAAATTATTTGTTGGAATAATAGCTGGGTTTATAATAGATTTAATAATTGTAAAAACAAAAAATGAAGAAGAACATGTTGTAGAATTTTGCGAAAAAGAACATTGTCATTGTGAACATGGAATAATAAAATCTGCAATAAAACATACATTGAATATACTAGTGTTTATATTCATTATAACTCTTTTGTTAAACATAGTTATTGAATTTATCGGAGAAGACACATTATCAAATTTAATTTATAATACAAAAATACTTGGACCACTTATTGCCGGATTAATAGGATTAATTCCAAATTGCGCAGCATCAGTTTTACTTTCACAATTATATATTGAAGGAATTATAAGCGCTGCTATACTTATTTCGGGACTTCTTGTAAATGCAGGAATTGGCGTACTTGTTCTTTTAAGAGTTAATAAAGATATTAAAGAGAATATTAAAATAATAGGGATATTATATTTTATTGGAGTAATTGTTGGAATATTTTTACAATTAATTAATTTTACAATATAAATTAAATAGAAAACATACATAAAAAAGTGAAACCTCTTTTTGTGAGATTTCACTTTAAACTTACTCATTATCAGGTTTTTTTAAATCAAATACAATTGCATCATCATTATCTAAATCAAATAAATAATTAGGATTGTATTGAATTGGATTAATCTCATTTAATGCATCTTCAAAAGAAACTTCGTTAGGTCTAAATTTCTTACGTTTATTGTCGCTAGAATAATCACTGCTATGTTTTGATGATGAATCATCAGAAGAGAACATTGTGAAATTATATTTTTTTACTGATTGTTCTTCCATATATTTGCTGTCTAAGAAAGATAAAGCACCTTCACCAACTTCTGGTTTGTTGTCATCTTGTCTAATCATATAAGCACATGATTTTAAAGGTAATTTAGATAATTTGCCGGCATTAAAGTAATCTTTCCAATCATATTTTACGCCGCTTATTTTACTGTCATATTCAAGTTTTTTCATATCCATATTATTACCATATTTCCATTTACGCTTTTGACCAAATTCTTTTTGCCACCATGCGCATTCTTCTGGTGTTGCATTACCTGTAAATATTTTATTTGCACAGTTTGCAAGAATTGTTTGACTAGATGTTTTAGGTGTAC
>JAFTFU010000161.1 GCA_017458285.1 Clostridia bacterium
AGAAGGAAATATATTAGATATAGCTGTAAATCTTGATATAATTGAGAAAAGCGGTTCATGGTTTAGTTATAATGGAGAAAGAATAGGACAAGGAAGAGAAAACGTAAAAAGATGGTTATCAGAAAATCCTGAAACATTAAAAGAAGTTGAACAAAAGGTAAGAGACAACTTTGCAAAAGCGTTTGAACAAAGCTTAGGCGAAGAAACAACTGTAAATGAAGAAGATGAAATTGAAGAATAATTAAGGTTATATGCAAAAATTAAAAGGAGAAAGCCATGTATACAATAGAAGAATTTGACAGAGAAAAAACCAAAGTATTTAAATATATAATATATAAAAAAAGAACAGAAAATGAAATTAGAAAAAAATTTGGTAAAGACATTGAAGAAAATATATTAGAGGATATTATTGAATACTTAAAAGAAGCTGGATATATAAACGATTATGATTATATAGAAAGACAAGTGCGTGAATACATGGCTTTAAAAAATATGTCTATAAAAGAAATTGAATATAAACTATATCAAAAAGGAATAAATAGTAAGCTGATAGAAAAATACATTCAAGAAAACAGAGAAGAACTAGAAGAATTTGAACAAAAGTCAATGAAGAATTTGATTGCCAAAAAATCAAATCAAATGCAAGACGATGAAATTAAAGCTTATTTATACAGAAAGGGATATAAAATATAAAATGGCAAATATATTAACATTAGAGACAAAACAATATGCAATAAAAACAAATGAATTCGAAGGACCACTTGATTTATTATGTCACTTAATAGACAAAAACAAAATGAATATAAATGACATAAACATAAGTGATATAACAGACCAATATATGTTATATATAAATCAAATGGAAGAAATGAATTTAGATATAACAAGTGAATTTTTAGTAATGGCATCAACATTATTATTTCTAAAATCAAAAAGTCTACTTCCAAAACAAGAAAGTGTTGAGGAAGAATTGACTGAAGAACAATTAATACAAAGAATAATAGAATATAAAAAATACAAAGAAATAACAAAAAAATTAAAAGAAAGTTTTGCAGAATTTTCAAATCGAGTATACAAAAATGCAGAAATTATCGAATTACCAAAACAGAAAATTGAAAGAGATTATGATAGTACAATAATTCCGCAGATTTATGAAAAATTAATAATTAGAAATGAAGAAAAAGTAAATCAAAATGCTAAAAATATAGAAAAAATAGCAATAACAGATAAATACACTGTAGCAGATAAAGTAAAAGAAATGTTTAGGGAGTTAGTAAAAAAGAAAACCTTTGTATTTAATAAAATGTTTTCAATAAAAGAACATAATAAACAAGAAGTAGTAACTGCATTTTCAGGATTGCTTGAGTTATCAAGAAGAAGTAAAGTGGAAACACAGCAAGAAGACTTATTCGGGGATATTAATGTAAAAAAAATAAATAAAGTAGGGTAGTTTATAGGCTGATTTTTAACAGATTTTAAGGTTTTGTGCATATCTCTCATAAAAAATGGAAAAAATACAAAGAAAATACAAAGAAAAAATGGGGAGAAATATATGATAATTATATTAATTATCGCTATATTAATGATTTTTATTATAATAAAAAATTCAAAAATACAAATAGAAATTAAAAATCTAAAAATATCTACATTAAAACCTAAAGGAGAACACATAAACAAAGCTTATGAAATAATTATTTCTATAGTTATATTCAACAAATTCAAAATACTTAAAATAACATTTAATCATAGAAAGATTCAAAAACTAGTGCAGAAAACAAATTTAACAGAAAAGATAAATATAAGTCAATTAAGAATTGATAAAAATAAAAAAGCATTAAAAATTTTAAAAAAAATAAATATAAAAATTAAATTAATACAACTTAATCTAAATGTTGGAATAGAAGATGCTGCTGCAACTGCCATAATCACTGGAATTTTAGCAAGTATAATTGGAATTTTAATAGAAAATAAACTTGAAATTAATAACAAAATTACAAAAAAATATCCATTAAAAAAATTAATTTTAAATGAAAAAAATGAAAAAAACAAAAAAATAGAAAAATATTATAATCAAAATTGTAATTATAATATTAATCCAATTTATATTCAAAAAAATTTATTAGAATTTGAGCTAAATTGCGTACTCAATTTAAAACTTAAAATTTAGAGCTTAGAGCTTAGAACTTAAAATTTAGAAATTAAGTTTAGAGCTCTAAAATTGAAGCTCGAAATCCAAAATCCAAAACTCAAAACTCAAAACTTAAAAAACTAGACTCAAAAACAATAACATTAAACTATAAATCTTCTCCGTCTGACTCGGAAGAAATTTCTTGATTTTCAGGAATATCATTTACATTTGCAAAATTTGTTTCTTTAGATTCAAATTCTTTTTGTTTAAAATCACATTTATTTTGTGCAGTGTTATTTAAAATATCTTTAGTGTTTTTCTTAATTTGGTCAATTAGTTGTTCAGTTTTTACATTCTTGTTTTTTATATTATTATTTATGAAACAATTTATTTTTTGAGCAGCTTCTGGAAGATAATCAATTAATCTATCAATATATGATGTATTTTCAATAGGAATTAATTTTACTGTTCCATTTTGAATTATTAAAAACGATACAGGGTTAATTGAAACTCCGGCTCCAGCACCACCACCGAATGGCAATCTGTATTGAATTTCTTCTTCTTTCTCCTTTTTAGTATACTCATCAATTGTTTCGCCCTTAAACTCACTTCCACCAGATGCAAAGCCAAAAGACACTTTGGATATTGGAACAATTATTACATTTTGGCAAACGGTTATTGGTTCACCTATAATTGTATTTACATCTACCATATCTCTAATATTTGCCATAGTTATTTCCATAAGACTTTCAATAGGATGTTCTAACATAATACATTACCTCTTTCTATAAATAATTATTTATTTACTATTTTACCTAAAAATAGTATGAATTATACATAAATAAAATTATAAAAGGTAAATCTAACAGAATAAGTGATTTGAACAATAAAACTCATACTTTTCTTATATTATGTGGATATAAAACACGTAATGTTATTTATTTTAAAAATTAAATCGTTATATTAAAAAAATCTTTAAGTAGAATACTTAAAGAAAATACAAAAGCGTCCAAAGTTGCTAGAGGAGTGAGACTTTGTGAATTTTAATTTATATATTTTTAGTTAGGATTTTGGAAAAATTAATAATAAAAAATACTAGTATTTTTATTGACATTAGTGGATTTTTAAGTTATTATAAATATATATTTTTTTTCTTTAAGTATTCTACTTAAAGATTTTTTTAATATAACGATTTAATTTTTAAAATAAATAACATTACGTGTTTTAT
>JAFTFU010000022.1 GCA_017458285.1 Clostridia bacterium
ACCACTTTTTCTAGCCGCTCAAGAGGGTCTCCTTTTGAACTTAATTTTTCAAGATAATCGCTATCTCCAAATAAATTCGTCTTCAATACCTCGTTAGCTTATTTCTAATCTATTATACCTCTTTTCATACGTTTTTAGAGGTGCCCTTTATTATTATATGGCTGATGACTGGGATGATCACATGCCCGATGAACAAGATAGTTTATCTGATTTTGTTAAATTTGCGACTACATTTACGCTTGAGAGTTTATAAAAAATTTAAAAAATATATCGAAACTATTTAGCAAAATGTTATAATAAAGTTAATAAATATGGTATAAGATATGCGTATATTTGTTATTGTTTTTTATTATCTAAGAATTATTGTTAGCAAAAGGATATAAAAACAGAAATTCATATTATAGAGTTTCTGTTTTTTAATAATATTATATTGTGAATCTTTTTTCAAACGTTGATGTTGTATCATTTTTAGATTATATTCAGATAAGTTAAAGGAGTAGAATATGACAAAAAATTTTATTGGTGACGAAACTAAATTTGATGTAGGTATCTTTTTTAAAGAGATAAGGCAGACTCGTGGTTATACACAAAAAGATGCCGGTGGTAACTACATCTCTAAATCTCAGTTATCTCGATTTGAAAATGGGGATACAATCTTGACGGCTGAAAAACTTTATTATGCCATTACACAAATATCTATGACACCAAATGAATTTTTCAATGCTTTTAACGGCTACAAACTTGATAGGATGCAAAAACTTTACTATACGCTTGATAATATCCAGTTATCATTACAAGAAGGTATTGAAAAATCAGAAGAGTTGATCACTAAACATCCAAATAGTAAATTTGAAAAATTATCAAACATTATGATAAAAAGTGTTTTACAAGACATAACAGGTAAGCATTACATCACAAAAGAAGAATATTTGTTAGTTGGAGATTATCTTAGTGCAATTGACTATTGGTCGGAATTTGAGTTAAAGTTATTGTATTATACTTGTTTGATTTTGGATGAGGGAGATATTTGTTGGTTTTGGCAATTGGTAACGGATAGAGCTTGTCATTTTAATAAAGGGAATAATCAGAAACTGTTTTTAGCAACATTACTTAATATTTATGAGTTAACAGTTTTAGATCGTCAAAATATAAGTAATGCTAACGTTTTTAGAGTGAGTCTTCAAAATTTTATCGTAAATAAAGAGCCTACTATTTTGATTGTGTTTACTATTGTGACTTATTTTCATGATTATTTACTGGAAAAGACATCAGAAAATCGCAAAAAGATAGAAAATTATCTAAATGCGACAGAAACGATTGGTGTTAAATATATGGCAGATTATTATCGTAGCCGTCTAGTTGATTTAGACGAGAAGTAGTAAAATCCATAGCAAGAACAAATTACCAAGTAGATTACTAACTGTTTCGTTTTTAGAGGTGCCCTAAATAATATTGTAAATTGTTCGAACTACTTTACGAACATATTCTATCATGAAAAAAATCTATTAAGAAAAGGTTGCATATCTGCGTACTCATTTATGTGCGCACATATGCAACTTTTTAAGATTGGTGATTTTTAAGGTTAAAATATAAATCTATAAAGGAGAACAGAATGAAATTAAAAGATGATTGGTTATTTGCTAATACAAATAGCTTTAAATGGTATAATATGCCTATCAATATCGACTTGATGAGTTTTTTATAGAATTATATACTCTACTGTTTAATAATATGTAAGTATAATATATGCAGAGGTATACAAAGAAAATCGAGGTTTTAAGATTAGTAAAATGATTGAATTGAAACATGTAACAAAAAAATTTAATGGTAAAGTAGCGTTATCAGATATTAGTTTTTCAGTATCTGAAGTAGAAATATTTGGTTATCTTGGACCATATGGTGCTGGAAAGACAACGACGATCAATATTTTAACAGGGCAATTGGTTCAGGATAGTGGACAGGCTTTTATTTTGGGTAAAGATGCAAAGGATATTTCTGCTGACGATCTTTTAAATATTGGGTTTATGAGTGATACCGTTGGCTTTTATGAAAAAATGTCTCTTTATAAAAACCTAGAATTTTTTGCTAAATTCCATAATGTATCAACTGAGGTTCTGGATCACTTATTAAGAGAACTAGATTTATATCAGGATAAGGATAAAAAAGCTGAGAATTTATCAACAGGTATGAAACAAAGGTTATTCTTAATTCGTGCCATTCTACATACGCCGAAAATCTTATTTCTTGATGAACCAACTTCTGGATTAGATCCAACCTTATCGCAAAAAGTGCATCGCATTTTATTTTCTCTGAAAGAAAAAGGAGTTACGATATTCTTAACAACGCATGATATGAATGAGGCGACTAAAATATGTGATAATATTGCCTTATTATATCAAGGAAATATTATTGAGTATGGGGCACCACAATCTATTATTGATAAATATAGTGACGAAAATAAAGTTGTGATTAGATTCCAAAATGGTAAAGAAATTACGGTTCCTAAAGAGGAGGTAGCAAACTATCTTGGACAATATGTTGTCAGTATTCATACCATGGAATCATCTTTGGAATCTATTTTTGTACAATTAACAGGAAAGGCATTTAAAAATGAATAGAATAGATAGATTGAAAAGTTTGATCTGGCTTAGAACACAATATTTGAAAAGCAATAAAGCTTTAGTGTATATATGTGTTGGTACACCTATTGGTGACTTTGCTCTCTTGTCTCTTATACCTAAATTTCACGGAAGCATACTTCTTTTAAGTTTTGCTTTAAATTTTGTATATAGTATGACATCAGGTTCTTTTGTATCGATGATGATTGGGGAAGAAAAGGAAAAGAAAAATTTAAGAACATTGATTCTAAGTGGCGTCAAGATGCAGGAATATATTTTTTCTATTCTTTTCTATCCTTTTCTATTCTCTATTTTTACTTGTATATTTTTCCCAATATTTTTTGGAGTAAGCATACCAAGTTGGCCTATTTATCTTATCATTGCAATCTCAACGTCTTTAATATTCATCCTAGCAAATTTATCAATTGGTTTATTAGCTAAAAGTCAAATGCATGCATCTTTATTTACTTTTGGTATTGTCATGGTTGCTACATTTTTACCCATGTTAACAGATTTTTCGAATATTAAACTAGTAAAATACATAATAGATTGGTCATTTATTGGCGCCAATACAGAATATTTTATTAAATTGGAACATTTCAAAATAACAGATAGTAGTATTCTAAGCATGCTGCTATGGCTTATAGGATTATTCATTTTAACTAAATTTGCTTTTGCTTGGAATAGAAAAGAACATAATTGAGAAATAACTTTTTGTCAATTATAGAGAAATTATTTTTGCCAATTTTTTGCCAAAAATAAAAAAATGTAGTAGAGTTAGTTCAAATAAAAGAACCTAAATACCCTTATAATGCGTAAGTTTTCAGTATAACAGTGTTGAATACTATGCTTTATATCTGCAGGGGGCATCAAGAAAAGGCTCTGCACGTCGGTGTAGAGCTTTTTTTTTATTTATTTTGTAAAAGTTTTTAAAATTTAGCCATAATTTGTTTTATTGCTTGTCATTATGAGCATAATTTACGTTAAATTACAATTTATGCCGATATTAAAAAGAAGCTTTACCAGCATAGATAGTTAGATCAGGATAACTTTCCATTTTAGACATATCCAAAATAGGCATAGCTGAAGTAATCAATTTTTTTACAGCGGGTAGATCTAAAGATTGTTTATGGGGTTCTGTTGCAAAGTTTTCCAAAAAATCTATTTTAGTGTAAAATTGAGAAAAAAGACAGAGAGGACAGAGTAATGAATCATTTTAAAGGCAAACAATTCAAAAAAGACGTCATTATTGTCGCTGTTGGTTACTACCTGC
>JAFTFU010000162.1 GCA_017458285.1 Clostridia bacterium
AAAAGATTTTAATTTTTAAAAAAATATTTTTCTTAAAAATAATTAATATTTTAGTATTATTTAACAATAAATTAAATTTAAATGTTGATTATTATTAAATTCATTGTTTAAAAGGACAAATAAAGCATAGAACAGTGCTCGTTTCACTTTCATAACTTGTCGTTTCACTTCCGAATTTTTTCCTATTTCTTTTAATATTATCAATCATAATTTCCATAAATTGATTAAAATTAAGTATTGTTTTACCGTTTGGTTCTTGTACTGGTAATTCGAATTTATTTACATCGCCTAATTTATTTATATCATATTCTATTATACCGTCCTTATTTGTATCTAAAGATAAAAATGCCTTTTTTAAATTTATTAAATCTCTCATTTGAATCCCTTCTTGCAAATATTGATTTAATTCACTTTCATCTATTGGCTCATCTTCGAAATTTCCCATTATATTTATTTTTAAAACATTTTTTAATTTTAATTTAATATATTTAAATAAATATATAAATACATAATGCAATAAATTATTATAAAATGGCAGAAAATCAAGTAAAGATAAATCCAAATTATTTGAATGAACTTCCAGGAATTGATAAACTTATAAAGAATTCACTAATTAATCATCTTTTAAATGGTACTTTTCCTGAAAAAAATGTACTAGATTTCTATATGAAAGTTTATAATTTCGTTTCTAAATATGGAAATCAAGATGAAGAAGCTAGTCATCTTTATAATTATTTTAAAGAATTAATAGGTTCAAGTTTAGGAGAATTAGCAAAGGAATTAAAGGATAAAGCTAACAGTGAAATCATAGACATATTCCTTAATGTAGCTAATAGAACAGATATACTATTATCTTTTTTGTCTAAAACTTTCTCATATCTTGACTTTTATTATGTCAAGTCCAAACCAGATCTTAAAAAAATATCGGGTGCGGCCCTTGAGATATATAGAAATAAAATATTTATTCCTATTCAAAAGCAATTAACAGATGAAATAAATCAACTTTTAAAAGAAGATAGATTTGGTAAAAAAGATAGTAGATTGAAAATAAAAAAGACATTAATTATAATGAAAACAATGGATTAATCACATCCAAAAATATATAAAGAAAATAATGCTATTATTTGGGATAATGAAATAAAAGAAGAAAATCCCGCCAATCCAATACAAAATTATTGGTTTGATTTATTCAAGAAAGATACTCAACAATTTACTTCTACTAAAGCAATTCAAGATATACAAAAAAGATCAACTCCAGAATATGTCTTAATAGAATTAGATTTTTTGAAAGATGAAGAAAATAGACAAGAAGAACTTCTTAATGAAATATTTTTACCCGATTTAAATCATATTATTTACGAAGAAATAATAGGAAGGAATATGATTGAATTAGTACAAATGGATTCTGGAGTTAAAAACATGCTTGAAAACAATAAATACAACGAACTTACAAATTTATATGAATTATTTAAATTTTGGGAGCCAAGCCTTCATGAAGTAGCAAAAGTTTTCCGAGCATATATAGAAAAAAGAGGAAATGCATTACGTGAAGACAAAGAAATATATAAAGATCCAAAAAAGATGGTTCCAAAATTAATAGATCTTCAAAAAGAAATTAATACATTAGTAAAACAATGCTTCAAAAATAATGATATTCTTCAATCTGCAAAAGATAGAGCATTTTATGAATTTATGAAGACAGATTATTATTCAAAACAAGTTGCTTACTTTTTAGATTTTTGTATGAGAGCTGGCTTTAAAGGAAAAGATGCAGAGGCAGTAAGTAATACTTTGGATGATATAATTGGATTATTCAAAAATCTAAATACAAAATATGTCTTCCAGAAAGAAACTGAAAAAAAGATGAGTGAAAGATTAATAAAGGACGCAACATTATCAATAAACAACGAAAAAACTTTTGTTTCTAAATTAAAGCAAGAAAGTGATATTTCTCTTGTAAATAAAATGGTTGGAATGTTATCTGATTTAGATAAGAATAAGCAAGAGATAGAAGATTATAAAAGAAGTGCGAATAGAGGAATACCAAATGGGATTAAATTTAATGTTCAAGTAGTATCAAATGGGGCTTGGGAAATTGAAAATAAGAATATGATAGAAATTGATTTGCCTCCTATATTTGCCTCATGTGTTACAGATTTTACAAATTATTATACAAAAAAATACCAGGAACATAAATTGATATGGTATCATGGTATTTCAAAACTTGAAATTGAATATTTATATTTACAAAACAAAAATATCAGTATATCAACATTACCTCAAGTTATTATTTTATTAGAACTAGAAAAAGCGGGAACTATGTCTATCAAAAATTTATCTAAAAATTTAAATTGTGACATTGGAATTATTAAAAATTCAATCGAAGGTTTAATTTATAATAGAACTTTTAATCAAAAACGCCAAATTGATAAAGGAGTTTTAATTTCTACTACTGCTAAAAATGACAATTTCAATGATAATGATGAATTTAAAATAAATGAAAAATTCCTCTGCGTAAATAAAAAATTTAATACTATTCCATTGGCAAAGAAAAAGTCCGAAGAAGAACAAAAGAATGAAGATAAAACAACTGAAGAAGATTATAAAAGATATAGAGACTATCTTATCCAATCTAATTTAACTAGGATTATGAAATCAAGAATCGGACAAGTCACTCCTCACAATTGGTTAGTAAGTGAAACTGCTAAACAG
>JAFTFU010000002.1 GCA_017458285.1 Clostridia bacterium
ATCATTTGACTTCTCAGCATAGCCTGTAAACCAAATTTTAATGCCGAATATTGTTCATTTTGTTTCTTGATAATTCTATAAAACCAAACTAAAACAGTCGCTACAGACGGCACTCCTAAAGCACCAAGTATCTGATACCATGTCATATACATCCTCCTTTAATTAAAAATAGGGGTTGTCGTTCAACACAACAACCCCTAACTAATCTCTTGCACTTTTATTCCTTATGCTTATTAACAACCTCTTCGATTTTAGTAACAAGCCATTCTTCAAAATCACCATAATTGTCGCAAATAGTTTTCATAATATCTGCGTTAAACATAGTATTAACACTATCTTTGGCTTTCTGTAGTGCTATCTTTTGTGCTTCTCTATCAAACGAATCGCTGTCTTTGAGTGAATCAACGTAGGTCTGTGTTACTGAAAGAACCGCCTGTTCAACAATGGCATTAGCGGTTTCTATATTTTGTTTTACTTTTTCATTGTTGATTTTTTCTTCTGTGATTTTTGTAATCTGGTTACGAGCATAAATTACTATGTAATAAAAAATTGCAAATATTAAAGTTACAAGCACATCGCTAATAATTTCTTTAAACATACAAACTCCTCCTTATGTAATTTATAGTATTTTATATAGTCTTTTTAATTTTTCCTTTGACATCGACCCTACTTGGTTGCACTGTTGTATCAACTGATAAAATGTTAATACCTGAGATTGTCGGTATCGCTACCCCTGTATCACTCATCGTAATACTTTCACCCTCTGCAAGTGGTTCGTTAAGGTAGATGTTAGTTGTAATTTTTTCTCCACTTTCTTCCCTCACCGTTACGGGGATTTTAAAACCATAAGATTCAATATAATCTCCGACGTTGACAAGATGTGATTCTCCTGCGGTCTGCGGAACATACACCAAACGACCTCCGATATCCCAACTACATTCGGAACTGTAATATAAATTCCAATAGAAACCGCCCGCACCAGTACCACCACTCCATTGTGCGCCCAATAGCGAAATTCTATATACATTCAGATTTGGAACGGTGTATAAGTAATCTCCAACGGGGCGTGCGTAGTTTCCAAGGCATTCAGAACCCATAAACAACCAGTCACATTTTGTGGAATAACCCATTGCTGAAATGTAACCCCTTGTATTGCTCACAGTGAAACCTGCACCTTCGTAATTTTCAGTACTCTTTGATTCAGCAAAATTGAAGTCATCTGCAACATAAGGTTCACCACCTGCCATGTTGCCATTTCCCCAAATGTTGACACCATTTTCAAATTCCCAAATATTTCCCCAAGGATTTTCAAGTCCACGATAGGAAACAGAAAGTTTTCCTGCGGTGGTATCAATGGTTTCAACACCGTCTGAACTGATGTGTTTTGTCTGTGTTGCCTGTCCTGTGGCATTTCCAAGGCTTGAAGTAGCACCTGTGTTAGATGCTTCGTTGCCAGCACCTAATGTATAAGAAACAATTCCCTGACCGATTGCAGTTTGAAAATTCATTGTTCCCATTTCAATCATGCAAAGAAGCTGATTCATTGAAGCAACCTTTACTGTAGAACTGTGCCAACCATTACCACGATTTTGTGCAAGTGTTTCCACATTTGGTCTTGTAAGTCTCTGTGTTGAACCGCTTGCCGGCTTTACATCAGCAATAGAACTGAATTTATCTTCAGAGACTTCCATAACCTGTGAATCATCAGTAATGTAACTATTTTCGCTCGAATCATATAAACAACCTTCATACGCTCCAAGCAGTACGTAGTCAACGGGTTCGCCTGCTTCATTATAAAATGCCGGGTGGAGTTTAAAACCTTCGCCTTTATAGTTAGAAATATAATAGTTAACATTTCTTAAATGATAACCAATTCCTGTGTCCTGCGCTTCGATTTTGATAGGTTCAACCTTGTAATAAAAGGCAGGCTGATAGACCATCACCTGACCGTTAGAACCGTCCTCAACATAATCGGAATCTCCATAGTACGCTGTAATAGTACCATCATCAAGAACATTACATCTACGCCGACCTCCAAAAGCTGAGAAATCGTTAAAATCGTCGCCAGCCGTTAGAGCTTCAGCATCTGCAAGCCGAGTAAAGGTACTTTTTTCAAAATCAACATTTAACCCGACAACATATCGAGACTTCCCATCGGTGCTTTCCTCGGTGTTACCATAAATACGGTAATCTTCGAGTCTTTCATTTGTTTTAAATAACGACTTGTAAGTAAGCGGAGTTTTACCAGAAATTTCTCTTGCACCAATAAAAACTCTTTCATAAGAATTATTTATTCTTGCATATATCTCATTGATATATCCGCCATTTTGTGTTCTGATTTGTTTTACTTTTTTAATTTCATTATTTTTTATTGTGTTGATAGACATAAATTATTCCTCCTCATAAATGAAGTATAATTTAGCAGTCTTTTCTGATAAGGCATTGTATTCTGTTTCTGTCATTATGGGATTGTCGCTAATTTTCATATAACTACCTTTAATATCTTCTAAAGCAGAACTGACAACTTTATTCTGCACAGGATTCTCGCTTGTTGTACTTAAAACACTATCAACTATTGTTTTATTAGCTTCGACAGCGATACCATCTAATTTAGATTTATCTGCTGACGACATCAATCCTGATACATTTGTTGTAGCATCTGAGTATGTAGTATCAGAAGCAGGCGGGGTATAGCCCAAAGCTGTTGTTACATTATTTTTTGTTAATTCCCCACGTATAGTTGCAGACGATTTATTTTCTACGTTTTCTAATCCGATTTCTTCTTTCGTTACATTATGTGGGTTTCCGCTCGTTACCTGACTATGGTCATATGCAATTTTACCTCTATCACCTCTATATGCCGTAGACAAGGTTTCTCCCAAAGCAATAGTTTCAGAAATAACAGTATATACACTACCCGTCCAACGATATGTTTTATCGTTATCAAGATTAATATAAATCTTTCCAGATTCACCCGTTATGATATTAGTGTATGTATTGTCTGAATAAAATTTACCATCGCTGTAATATCCTTCGATAACATCATCTACATAGGAGGGAAGCTGAGAGGACAACACCTTTCCATTAGCATCTAATTCAGCGACACCATTGGCAGTTCCTTTAAGTGAAGTGTCTAATTTACTATCAAGTGCGTTTTTTACTACCTTATTCTGAACTGGATTAGTTGATGCGCTGTCTAACGTAGAATCAACAGTGGTTTTAGTTGCTCCTTCTATAATTCCATCGAGCTTCTTTTTGTCGTCAGCAGAGAGTAAACCGCTTGAAATTTGAGTTGCTTCTTCGTATGTAGTATCTGTAAACTTAGCATCGCTCGGTACAGATTTTTCTATAGTAAATCCAGTTGATTCTATCTTTCCGTCTGCTGTAAACTTTGGAATTTGATTTGTTTTACCAGTAACGATAGGAATGTAATCGCTTCGTGTATATTCTTGTGTACCTACATAAACTCTTTTTTGGTCTGTTATGAAATATATAGCATTGTCATTTTTAGTCGCAGAATCATAATCACTTTGCGAACCATAATAAATTACTACATCAGAATTATTATTAGGCATAGTTATCCCTCCAATCTTATAAATGTTTCCATTTCATACTTATCAATGTAGTTCCTCCGCTGCCCCCAGTATCAATACTCCATTTAATCCATTCTTTGTTGCAGAGTATATATGTTTCATTTGTATCAACTACGATAGCTTGTGAACCGTCAGCAGCGTTAGTAATCAAATTTAATTTATTCAAATCTTTTTCCAAAAGAGTATATCCACGAATTCTGTATTTCGTCTCTTGTTCAACGTAACCAAATTGCGGTAGACCGACGTAATACATTTTTAATGTACCAAAATCAGGTGCATTTTCTTTTGATTCAAAAGGCATATCCATAATATAATAAGCCATAACCAAATCCTCCTTATTACGAAATAAAGTCTGCTACAGTTAGTAACGTAGCAGACTTTAAAAAAATTATTTCTTAACAATCTTAACTTGTAATTTATCAATCCCTACACCTTTAATACCTGCGTAGCCATTATCATCATTATTATTATAATCTGTAACCCAAGACAGATAATTGTTACTATTCAGCGTAGAAACTCTGTACTGTATTTTGTAATCGTCAATATCTATTAATTCTGCTTGAATACAATCTATATCTTTACCATAGATACCAGCGTAATCTTCTTCGTCAATTACCCAAGGGAGATAATTGCTTGATTCGATTAGTTTAACACGATACCTTATATGACCTTTAGACGACTTCATTTTAACTCCTTGAATCGATTGATTGGCAAGTCCTGCAAAATCTTCAAGATTCTTCACCCAAGGTAGCCAACGATCATAGATGTATACCTGATAGGAGACATCGATACCTGTATCAGCAATATTTTTTGTTGTGCTGACATTGCTTTTAGAATTATCAGTATTTGTTGTAACTACATCGTTCCATTTTGGGCGATAAAAAGCATATACATCATTATCATTCAGATATCTTGTTTTCTTTTTGAATGTTGATGTTTCAGCCCAATTTGAGTTATTACCATCAACATTACCTTCCAAAGTTGTAATTGTATTACCATTAACACTTTCTACAATCCCTACATGACTTGAAAAATACTTATCCGTAGGAGATACACCCGAATACCTAAAGAAAATCAAATCTCCTGATTGTGGGATTTTACTACCTTTTATAAACCAAGCACCATATACACCATCAGAGTATCTCGGGATATCCCCTGCACCACCATAAACAGATTTAACATACTTTCCAATAAACCCACAGTCCTGCATAATGGCTGATACGGCAAAAGCACACCAATCATAAATTGTACCCAATTTGAGTTTTGTTTTACATACATATTCACCGTTTTTACCGATATAGTTTCTTGCGGTTTCAAGAAATTTTGTTTTATCATCAATAGTAGTTGTTTTAGTCGAAATTGTTGTAGAAGTTGTTTTTGTTGTAGCACTTGTCGAACCGCTTGTTGTATTAAATAAACTATCGTCATACAGATAATCCATATCAACATCGCCATTTATGCCATTAACTTTGCCTTTCCATGAGTATTGCCAAATTGCACAAGTATAAACAGGTTTAGTTGCATCGGGAGCTGCATACCATAATTTATAATTTTTTATCTTATTATAATTGAATACATTTTTTAACCAATTATAATTAGAATAAAGTACAGGAGTGTAACCAGCACTTTTAATTCTCTCCATAAATGCAATAGAACAAGCTGTCCAATCAGGATTATAACCCATATTTTTAGCATATCTTACGCTATCTTCCTCGACATCTAAAACTATGAACTTTACATATTTTTTATATTCATTAGCTTTTTTGATTGCAAAATCAGCTTCATCTTTTGCAGTTTTTTCATTTACAAAATAGGCAAAGTGATAAGTTGCAAAAGGTATATTATTCTTTACACAACCTGTGGCATTTTTAAAATACTGACTATCTATTTGCGATTCTGACTCAGAACCGAAAGTTGACCTAAGAATTGCAAATTCAATACCTGATTTTTTTACTTCACTCCAATCAATACTAAGATTAGCATAACTTACATCAATACCTTTTTTCATAAAAATCTCCTTTCTAAATATAAAAATAAGTTGGCTAAATCATAGCCAACAATCAATTTATATTATTCAGTTTTTGATTTTTCCTGTTGTATTGCCTTGTCGTACTCTTCTTTATCACGCTTATATTGTTCAACGGATGCAATATGTACTTGTTCGAGAAAATACTTTAAAACATCTTCAACAATAAAAGGCGGCAAACCCGATTTTTCACATAGTTTTAAAATATCTTGCTTAAATTCTTCTCTTGCTACCGTAATAGGTTTTGATATTTCATTCATTTTTATTACCTTTCCTTTCTTGATTTTTAAATTGATTTTCAAGATATATAGGTGTAAACTTTATAATTTCTTTTCCCTGTTCTTGTATGTCATCCGGCGTAGATTTTGACTTAATTCTTTTTAAAAATTCATCAACTTCCTTTTCGCTAAATGAATATTTCTTATCACTTTTGAATTTATTTTTAGTTTTTGATTTTGACCCACCATCAATCTTTGCCGACAATTCCTGTATTGCCTTTATCAAATATGGAATAAACTTGATAGGCTGAATAGATAATTTTGTAGTTAATTCATCTTCATGCACTAAATCAGGTAATATCTCCTGTAACTGTTGTGCGATAATGCCTATATCTTCATGTTTGTTATCTGTTCTCCAATCAAACGACTTCATCTCAATTTGATTTAATATATTAACTGCATTAATTTCACTATCAATAATATTTGTTTTCATTCTAACGTCAGAGCTGCTATTTATTATCGCATTGTTAATTGCATAATTGTGCATATCAAGATTATTATAGCAGTTCACTAATCTGTTAGTGCTATTATATAAATTAAAAGCACCATCTTCAATCTTAAAACTACCATCAGAACCACTGACTAACGCCGTAGTACCTTCAATCGAAACACCGTTTGTAGCTGAAAATATCCCGGCATCACCAGAATCGTATCTGATAGTCCGTACATTTTCATTTAACCAGATATTGTTATCTAAATAAGTAACGTCGCATAAGTGTATTCCTTTGTTACCTCTTGTTGAATCTTCTGCATAATATACAATTTTAACATTATAATTTCCATTTCGTTCATCTTGATGCGCTAAAGCCAAATATGAGCCACCATAACTTAAACCCATGTGAAGTCCTCTAAATTTGCTATCACCTACCCAAGAATTTGTTCCAATTTTACCCACAACAAAAGGATTGTTATCCATTGAATACTTTTTATAATAATAAGTCTGACCCGTAGAATTTAATGACATTAATAAGTATGTAGTATCATCATCGGTATTAGTATACTTACCATACAAGTTTAATCCTGTAGTATTTAATTTTATCAAGGCGTTACCAGAATTATTATTTATATTTAGCCCTTGATTATCTAAACGTAAAATTCTTTCTTTTTCTTCGGATGAATTATAAATGCTTAATCCTGCACGGTTTGAAACTTTATCAAATTGTATATATTGATCAACATCATTCCAAGCAACTCGAACTTTCTCACAATCCAAAGAAACGACTACACCTTCATCATTCCTTGATACAATGGCTGTTATATCAGTTTCAGTTTGCGTAATTCGAGAAGTAGCACCTGTAATAGAATTGTTTGCAGTTATATCTAAGGCAGAGCCATCACCCTTAATATGAAGTGTGCCATTTTCATCTACATAAAAAATACTTTCTGTAGTGTTATTAACAGTTTTAGAAATTGTTAATAAATTAGTAGAATTAGGATTAACATTGAAAATATTTTTGTCGTTCTTAACTGTAAATCCATCACTATCAAATTTCATACTTCCAGTTTCATTATATATTCCTAATTGTTCGCCTAAAATCAATCTGCCTACGATTGTATCACCATTGACACCATAAGCATATTTTACTTCATTCGTTTCGGGGTCAATATAATAATATTTGCCTATTGCTGTTTTGACATTTAACCAATTATCATCTGTAACAGCAAGAGTGGAATTAATGATTTTTAGTTGACAATTATCGTATTCATCTAAAATATCATTATACTGTCTACATAAAATCCCATGTTCGTCCCATGTTTGAGTTTGGTTGGAAGCTCCATTGATAATCTTGTTATTTGTAACATCTAATCCTTTTTCTACCCAATGTGAGATTGTTTGTTTACTTTTTTCTCCTTGTTCCGCTTGATGCTGAGTATAACTATAAGAAGTTGCCATATTTGACATTGACTGCATTAAAGACTGTTGATCTGAATAACCATCAGCGGTTTTCATTACATCTGAAAACTCTACGGACATATCATCTAAATTACTATAATCAATTTCATAGTTTATCAACCTTAATTTATATACGTTGTCATCAACTAATATTCTTATCCAGTTGCCAACCTTGAAATATTGTGTAATAATTTTAAATTTAGGAATCACTAATAGATTCAATAAAGAAGCAGTTATAGAGTGTTGTAACTCAGCAGAAGTATACAGTTCTTTTTGCGCTGTATCTATAAACTCTAAAGCCTTTTCAAATAATTCCGTATTATTTAAGCCATCCGAAATATAGTTAGAATTTGAAAACTTATCCTCTCTTTTGTAAGCACAAAATTCTAACCATAAATCTAAACCAAGAAAATTTTCAAAATCTAAATTCTTTTGAATATTTGCTCTGTGTTCATTTAATATCGATTGCAGTCCATGCTGTATCAAAACATCATTATCATATTTTCCGGTTATAATGTAGATTTCGTTTTGTCTAATGTTTTGTTCATTCTCAATGGCTTTCAATTTATTATAGTAATTTTTATAAATTTTTTCGTATAGATTATTGCCACCCCACGTCTGATTAGTGGCAACACCTTGTTCAACTAAGATATCAATACATGATTGACATATATTCTGAAAACTATTCAAACTGTCAAGATTATATTTTTTTAGTTCACTCTTAAAATCAGAAATATCTTTTGCAAATAAACCTGTTATATCAGTTTTTTCTTGATTTTCTTGCGATAACGCTTTTTGAATTTTCTGATTAACATAATTCTCGTAGTTCGCATTTATCAGCACAGTTATTTTTGCACTTGTAGCATTATCATCTTCGTCAGAATAATTTTCAACATAAAAAATACCTTCCCATGTTGTTTTATTCAAACTCGACGAAGTTACTTTTATTCGATAATTGGCATTAACAAGACACTTTGCTACAGATAATACGGCGTTATCTGCCGTAGCCAAAGATACACTATCGATATTTGTTACTGCAACAGGTGATATTGAAAATGAACCAAGTTTTGCTACTTCTTTTTCTGCATTAGTTTCAATCGGTTCGACTGTAGGCATCATCTCGGACTGCAAATACATAGCAAAATCAATATTCTGATAATATGCAATCATTAAATTACCATATCCAACAATAGGGGAAGATAAAGGTGTTAAATCCGTTTTTGAAACTCTATACTCATCTATTAATTGATTGTATTCATTTAGTAAATTTTGATCTATAGTTATTAAATATTCTTTTTGATAGTATTCGTACAAATTATCGTACTCATTAATTTTTTGTACAAGATCATCTGACATATCTTCTTTAATATAATCAGGAATATACCAGATGTAGTCAGACCCGTTAGGATTGCAACTACGAATTGTAGCTGTCATTAAATCATCGCCAGCTTCTAATTTAAAGCAGTTTTTTTGAGAATCTGTATCTGATGTAAATTTAATATCTTTTCCTAATTCATCGGCGGTTATAAATATAGTGGTATCCTCGCCGTATCCCTCTAAAATATCCGAACTCCCACATTTTGTACAAACGTGTGTAAAATGTCCTCTTTCTCCACATTTAGTACAATACGACTGTACATCATAAACTGAAATACCTCTTCTTATATTTCCATTTTCATCTGAATCTGATTGAAAAATAAATATACAGCCAATTTCTTCGGCTATCTCAGAACAGGCATCGTATATAGATATATCGTCAAAAGAAAACGTTCGTTGAATATTAGCAATAGTAGGGTCAACATGAACAATCTGATAATGTGGTGCTTTTTCTGTTATTCTATGCAATAATGAAATAGAATGATTATCTTGATTATATAATACAGTAGGATTAATATAGTCATCCCTTGCAATATCGTTCTCAGTGTTAATTTCGATATCATATAGTATAATCTGTGACAACTCCGCTTGTGCCAGTTGCACGCACGAAATATTTTTAACAGGACTCAATTCTTCATCTATATCTACTTTTATCTGAAACCATAAATCACATTCTTTACACCAGACGAGTTTATAATCTTTAATCTGATTCCACAAATAATCCTGCTCATTATTAAGATACTTATTCACCGTAAAAGTAATCTCTGCGCCATTCACCATATCATCTTTAATGACAATATTTTGTGCATTGATTTTGCCTATTTTATTTCCACGCCTGTTTGCTAAAATTAGAGTAGGTTCTTCAGGGATATTCGCAGAATCGAAATTGATTTTTATTGCCATTTGACTCACCGCCTTATATACTAACTTTGACAATAGGGGAGTAGACCATTTTTATTTCACATGGCAACGAAATAGAAATTTGATTTATACTGTAATTAAATGTACTTACCAATCGAAAAAAATTCCAGTTGAAATCATTTTGTATTTTATGTGAACTCAAAGATGTCTGAATAATAGGGTAATCAAGAGTGATTCTTTCTCCGACTTCGCAGTTAGCAATATACATATTCCTATCTTCGCTTTGATTATAAATACTTAAATCTCCATTTTCTTTAACTGTAATTTCCATATGTGGATAGACAAAACCTTCTTCGTCAGACAAATTAATAATTTTTCGTTCTTGATTTGCCTCGGAGGTTTCAAGCATTATAGATATAGGATTGTGTAAAGCAAAAGGTCTATTCGTTATCATATTAAGTTCTAATCCACATAATTTACCATCAGATTCAATGCGACTAATATTAAAACTTGCTTCAAAATATACATCTGAATATTCATCATTATAATCAAGAAATTGTATTTTGTGGAATCCTTTTCTATTTAGCCAACTAATTAGGTCACGGCACTCATCAAATGACATCTCTAAATCTCTATTTTCACAAGTATTTTTACATATCTGAAAAGTCGTTTCCAGACATTCATTGTATTCTGCACTTGTTAATTCATGCTTTTCGCCATTGCGGACAGAAACAGTATTGAATGTCAAATTAGAACCACTTGATACCGTTTGCAATCCTTTTGAACCGAAAGAACAAATTATGTAACCAAAGTCACTCAATCTTAAATTATCGTATTCAAAATCATAAACATTCATGACTATCTCCTCCAATCATTGTAAATATTAATATTTTTTTACACTTAAAATTCGTATTTTAAGTTTTGTGAAAATCGAAATTTTGGATTTTAACCCATCGTCTATAATTAATTTTTTGATTTTATTAATCTGTGTTATCAGGTTTTTATACTCTGTTTGATACTGTTTCAACTCCGATATTACTTCTTGCCAATTTTCTTGTGTTTCTTGTAATGTCAAAATTAATTGCTCTAAATATTGTTCATTATGTACTTGAAAATCATTCAATATAATCCTATCCCTTAAATCCTTTAGTTGCTTTATCTCATTATCGTTATTTATGTTCTTATTCCTCATATTTCTCGACCTCGCTTCTATCATAGAAAAAAGAGCGTTAGCTATACAAAGCTAACGCTCCTAAATTATATTATCTACGGCATAGTGTATTCTATATCTCAAATACTTTCATAAATATACTAAGTATGATATCATCTCCGCTCTCAATAATATTTATATGTGATATTTTTTTAGAGAACTTCCTCCGAAAAGCCTGTCAGTAGTCATGGATTTGATTAAAGATTCAAACTTCTTATCGTGCTGCATGGCATAAATAAATTCATCATAGTTCTTTACGTTTGGCAAATTGAAATTAACATTATCCAAACTGACAGAGATACTATTCGTATTATTACTAATATTTGGTGCAACATCAGAACTATTATTATCAAATAAATTATCTTTGATAAATGCACTGGGGTCATTCATCATACTAAATAAATTGGAAGTTGCATTGCCATTTAAAATCATATCTCCTTTGGCGAGAGGGGTAAGGATAGCACCGTCAGAAGGTCTAATGATTGCTTCGGGAATACTATTCTCTTGTGTCCACGCCATTTGAGATTTGTTGACTGATTGCGTACCTTGCTTAAATTTTGGAACACCGCTCAAACCACTCAAAAAACTTTTAGCATTACGTGTAATATCACCAACACCGCTCAAACCACTCAAAAAACTTTTAATATTACTTGTATTAGAACTATTGTTTTTTGTAGCAGACTTAGAATTTGTGTTCTTTACATTTGTATCATTATTAGCTTTTTTATCAAGAGCGGACACCATCGTATTAACACTGTTTGTCAAAGAATTGATAGCACTAATAACATTTGTAGTGGCATTAGTAAAATTAATCCCATATTCAGATAATACAGGTTGTGCGCCACCTTTCCAAATATTATTCATAGTAGAAGAAATTTTATAACCAACATCACTTGCTTGTTCAATCAGTGTATCTTTGATAACATTAGCATCTTCATTAATATTTACAATCATATCAGAGATTAAACTATCAACATCGTCTAATCTTTCGTTCAATACCTTTTCATATTCATTATACAAATCATCAAGCAATTTCTTTTGGTCGCTAACAAATTTATCGTATTGCGTTTCTTCCAGATTTTCTTTTGCTTCTTCCAAAGATACTTTAATTTGTTGTACTTTTGACTTTGTTTCTTCGGATGTATCGCCTGTATAAGCGGCTAATTGTTTCTGTAATGAGGTTATTTCCTTGGTTTGATCTTTAATCTTTTTTTGATAATCGTATAAATCTTTCTGACTATCTAACGCCTCATTATACTTATCAATTAGATCCTGTAAGGCATTTAACTCTAATTCAATGCCTTCTTTGACCATATCTACAATAGCCTGTTTTTCATCCTCGGCAGATAAAATCATCTGCTGTTGTAATTTCAGCAGCTCTTCTCTGCGTTCTGCAAGGTCTTGATTATAAGGGTCTTTCGCCAACTGTTTGTCAATTTTAATGATTTCTTTAGCGTACTTATCAGCTTGTGCCATATAAGTATTATAATTAACTCCATGCAACCCCATAGTAGCCTTGCCATTATTTGTAAGTTGTCCAGCACCTTGACCTTCTTCTTTGTAAAGCTTGTCATTTTGCATAAGTTTAATCAAAAAATCAGACTCTTGCGTTATTTGAGATATCTTCTCTTGAATTAAATCAAAAATTTGCCACTTAATATCTCTTATAGAGTTATTAAATTCAATAAGAGATGTCGTTGATTGTTGAATGGCAATATCAGTCTTTTCGATTTCATCCGTTAATTCATACCATGCTTGCGAACCAACTTTTATATCACCCGATGCAATCGCTGTTTGTAATTTAATGGATAATTCATTTTTCTTAGAAACAAGTTCGGCGTTATTTTTCTTTTCATTTTTTATCTGTGCTTCGTAATATTTCGTACTAACAAGATAGCCCTTTGCCTGAGTTTGTGCAATACTCTCATTTAATTTAGTTGCTTGATTTGTAATCTGGTTAAGCTTGTTATCGTGTTTAGTAGCGATATCATTAAATTCTTCAACGGCTAATTCATGAATTGTTTTCTTGTATTCCTCGGCGTTTTCTTTTGCCTTTTTAATATTCTCTGTCCATTCGTACCAAGCTTTACTGTATTTTTGAATATCACCATTTTTTACCGCTTCGCCAAGTTTTTTCTGTAACTCACTTGCTTCGTTTAAAGCATAAACACTTTGTTGTTTATATGCCGACCTTAAACCACTGTAATTTTTAGTGGTTTTGCGTGTAGTATCACTGGCTTTAGTTTCAATCATACTGATTTTACTGCCATATGTTCCACTACGATTTTCCCAACGTGTTTGTATATCGCCAAGTTCTTCAACTGCTAATTGATGTCTTGCGTTTGCGGCTTGTCTCGCATTTGATTGAGCGTTCTTGATATCAGTTTTGTATTTATAATAATCATCATCGCCAACTTTGATTCTGCCATGTTTGATATCATCTTGAAGTTGACCATACAGATTCGCTGCCTTGTCCGTTTCGTATTTTTCAGTTTTCTTATAATTTTTGCCAAGCTTTTTATAATTCTTGTTTATAGACCGTGTGTCCTTATCGAGATTATTATAATAATCACTATCGGCATTGATATAATTAATTCTGTTTTCATAATATGTTTCAATATTATCTAATCGTTGTCTTATATATTCTTTTTCAGTCTCTTTTAAATCTGAAACCGCATCCCTACAACTAATAGCTTTATCATACAATTCCTGATAATTTTCTATCTTTTCTTTCAAATCAGCATTTTTTATTTCAGAAAGATTTATGCCACCTTCCCGTACAGCCTTTTTCCAATAACTACCAAGACCTACCTTATTAGCTTCGTTCATATAATAACCATAAGCATTTTTATTAAAGGAAATTTCTTTTTCAATAGCGTTGATTGATTTTGAAATCTGTTTATTTTTCCCTTTAAAAGTGATATAATCTCCGACTTTTGAAAACACTTGTTTGGTATTATTAGCGAATTTCTTTAATCTACGTTCAATCCAATCGAAAACTTTTCCAGTCTCAGTTGTTGACGTATCTAACCCCGAATCACTTGAATCACCTGAGCTTTTTGTATTGCCAGTCAATTTATTCCATGTGTTAGTCGTGATTTTGTAAGGTTTGATGAGTTCATCTAAGACTTTTTCTAATGCTGCATTGCCAGATCGAGTAAATTGTCCATGATCTCTATAATTAGCATAATCAGCATAAGTTAAGCCATAAGATGATAATAAAGCATTTATTTTTTCTTGTGCTTCTGGCGAAGCATATCTTTTTAATTTACCAGTGTTTTTATCTAAAAATGCGCCACTTTTACTGTCATTATCAATTATATTGTTAATCTTAGAATATACTTGCGATTCTTCAAAATGTTTTTGTATTTCGGCTTTAGCTTTAATCGCATTAGAAAAATTAGTAATGTCATCATTATATAATTGTCCGAAATCTTTAATGAGTTTGCCTTGTTTAGATAATAATTCTGCATTAGTATTTTGTAATGCTGCCTTTTTAATTTCAGATAAATTATCCCAATTAGTAATATCAATTCCATAAAAGTCATTAAAATACTTTATCTCATCTTGAATTTGTTTTATAGAATCGCCTAATAAGTTTTCATTATCTTTTTCTTTCTCTTGAACTGCTTTATGATACGCCTCATAGTCATTTTCATACATTTCAGCGTTGTACAAATCTTCATAAGCATCTTTTTGTTTAGCAACTAATTCAGTAATAGCAGTTTGCATACCTTCCATATCATTGATATATGGACGTAAAGATTGATAAGTGTCATCTGTCATTATAGTGTCGATACTGGAAAGCGATAAAGAACCATTTTCGCTGATTTCTTTTGTAAAACCAATAAGAGTTGATATACTACTTGATACACCTTTAATAGCCTTTTGAATGTCCTCAATTAAAGTCTTAGTGTCTTTAAGTTCAGGCTTTAACTGCTTTAATGCGGCAATCATACTTTGAATAGATTTTTTCGCTTCATCAGATAAATCCTGTGTATTTAGTACTTTTTCTAATTGACCTATTAATTCTTGTGGACGTTCTTTTATTACCTTATCTATTCCTTCTGCTAAATTGCCAAACTTTTCATCTGTCCAGTCAACATATTCGCCAAGAGTAGGGAAGAGGTCAACTAATTCAACAACATCATTTGTTGTTAATTTTCCAGCAAAAAGGTTTTGATATGCTTTGTTGAGTTTATCAACATCGGAATGAACAGATTTTAATTCTTTTGTTTGGTCTTTGGATAATGCAAAAGATGATTCATCGTTTTTTTCTGCGACCTTTGTTTTAACAATTCCAAGTTTTTCTAATGCACCAATATATTGTTCAACTGTAATTTCAGCTTGACCAGTAGCATCAGTCATACCGTTCCATAAATCTATATAACCTTTAATATTATCATATAAATTTTTCTCATCACCCGACAAAGATTCGTAATTCAAATCCCCTTTTGATAATATTGAATTAATATCATCAGATGTATAATTATTCTTATTAACAATTTCTTTTATTTTATTACTATAACCATCGGGCGAACCTTCCAATTCTGCTTGAACATCAACAATAATAGGTGTTTCTTTTGATTGTTGGTACACTTGTTTTTGTACATCAGCAAACCAATTTTTTATACTTTCACCAGAAACATTATCCTCATCAACAAAATCAAGATTAAATATATCATGAAAAATGTCACGTAATTCAGTGTATGCTTGCGTGATTTCATCTTGATTGCCTGAAGCAAGTGCCTCTGTATAAGCCTTTTTCTTTTCAACTATTTTTTCGTAATATTCAGAATACTTATCATCAGTCAATATCAGATTTTCTACAGCCGTATCATAAATCGTTTTATTAGTTTTATATTCATCACTACTTAATAATTCACTTTTTCTTTCTAATATTTCTGATTTTAATTCCTTAAATCCTTGTAATTCTTGTTGTTCATACCAATTTAAACTATCTTTAGACTCATATTCCTTTATTTTAGTTTCTACGGCATTATGAAATTCATCCATAGTAGCCAAAATTTCATCAATAGTACCACTAAATCCAACTTGTGTGCCGCTACTATTAGGCATAATATAAATATTTTTACCATTTTCATCAGCCCATTGGTTTATCCATTTTTTACTACTAACTTGTTGTCCGCTTCCCCAATTAACACCCAAGAAACTATTTCCGTTAAAATATTGATTAGCGTTTTTAGTTTCTGTAACATGAGTATCGTTCCAGTTTTTTGCCGCTTCTTTTTTTAATTGGATTAAAGCACTGGTTTCACCTTGTATAGATTCAGTTATATAACCTACAGCATCCTTTTCCTGACCATATTTCTTTATCAGTTCTTCTTGAATTTCGAGTAATTGTTTTCTTTTTTCTGTAGCTTCTGTTTGAGAAATACTATCATAATTTAAAGCTGTTTTTAAATCATTAATTTTACTAATATAACTATCAATATCATCAAAAGATTTTTTTAAATCATTTGCGCTATCAGCAACATCTTCAATGCTATTAGACCAATTAGAAAATACCGTAACAGCAGTCGAAACAACACCAATTACTGTTGCTGCTGCAACCGCTATCGCACCAATAGGATTGCTTGCCATCGCTACTGTCAAACCTCTAAAAGCAGCACTTAAACCACCTGTTGCCGTTGTCAACGCTCCTGTGGATGCAGTTGCTGCCATTTCGGCTTGTGAAGCTGCTAAAGTAGCAGCAATTTGTTTTGCCTCTGCCTCAACAACACCATGATTCATAAGAATTTGTTGCATCTGTTCTTTATTTAATCCTGTCTTAACAAGGCAAGCCTTTAAATCTTCTACAGACATATTTTTAGTTACGGTATTAACTAATTCTAAACTTGTCGCACCCTCAATTCCCAGAATTTTTAATTGCAATATAATTAAAGGCTATAAAGTTACTTGACATTATTCAAATAAAACGATATAATATTATCAAAAAGGTAGGTGTTGTATATGAGTGATAATATTCGTACTATCGGAATAATAGATTATGATTGTCCGTTTTGTCATCATAACAAATCTTATGTTAAAATGTATTTAGAATATACAGAATTTGGTGAATGTATGTCTTGTGGGAAAGAGACTTATCAAAAGGTTTTAAAAACATTTGACTTTAATAAACCAAAATCTGTTCAATGTCCTTATTGTCATTCAACAAATACTAAAAAAATATCCACAACTTCAAAAGTTGGTAGTGTTGCCCTCTTTGGTATTTTTGCCGCCGGCAAAGTTGCTAAAGAATGGCATTGTAATACTTGTAAAAGTGATTTTTAATTTTAACCGTCATAGAAATATGGCGGTTTTGCATATTTGGAACATACATTAACAGCACATAAAATGTGGCTTTTATGTACTGCAAGGAATGGTGTCCTCTGAACATTCCCATTATTCAAACTTTTATCCCGACATCGCTTGCACGATTGCTACTATCGGATTATATAGTTTTATCTTTCGACTAATGGGTGTGCTGCCAGTTACCAATTATATATCTGTCCGGCATCATTTTTTAGCCGTAGAAATCTCACTCCTGCTATTCAACAGTTTGACTTTTTTGCCTTATTTTTCGGCTACCCTCAAAATAGGGAAGAGGGTGTAGTGAGCATTATGGTTTCAGGCAATTTTTCCTTTGTTTGTTTGAAAACTCCCTTCTTATAGAGTTATCCTTATCGCCATTATGATAATTCTTCCCCTATAATAGACCAATAACATCTTCTGGGTGATGTTGTAAACTCTCAACGAGTCAATCCAAGTTTTTGATAAACGCAGTAATACCTACTGCTGCGATTGTAGTGCCTAATGCACCAAAGGCGTGTGTTATGCCATCTACAATATCAACTATTCCTGATGATCCATCAACTAAGAATTTTATTAAATCAGATGATAAGACTGTATTAGATAATGCTTGCCAAGAAGCGTTAAGTGCATCTAATTTGCCTTCCATACTTTGCATATACTTTTCGTTTTCTGCTGCTGCCGTTCCCTCGGCGTTAGATGCCGCATTAACTGCTTTTTCAACATTTGACCAGTTGTTTATAAGAGCTGCAACACTGTTAGCTCTCTGTTTTCCTGCAACAGTTTCAAGCAAGTCTGCACGCGATGTATCAGTAAGTTCATTCCAAATAGTACTAATCTCTTTAAATATCTGATATGTACTTTTAAAATCGCCATTATCTTTAAAAATATTTACTTTTCCATTTGTAAGATTAAGTATATGAGTTTGCATTTTTGAAATTGACTCTACATTCTCATCTACTTCTTCGCCAATTTCTTCAAGCTGCCCCTTCATTCCTCTCAAACGCAAACTAACGACATTCAGTGTAGTACCTGCTTGTTCGGCGTTTTGCGTTACTTCTACTATACCTGTATTCATTCCTGCGGCTTCTTCAAATGTATTTCCAGCCATTTGGAGTGACGATGCTGACCTTTGCAGACTTTCACCAACATTAGCAGCGGTAACGGCAAATTCATTGCCCAATTTGTCGTACACGTCAGCTATTTTCATTACTGCTTCAGTAGAATCACCATTAGATACTTGTAATAATTCGTCTTGATAACCCTTATAAGCTGTTACTAAATCCTTTACAGCAGTGTCGTTATCCAAATCTGTAACGTGCTGATACATAGCAGTTATTTCAGCTAATTTATTTGCCGTATTTGCTTCAAATCCAAGGCGTACCCAACTGGCAGTAGATTCAATAATGTCATTTAATGCAACACCATATTTCTTTGCACCAGCAACCATATTATCATACAACTGACTATATTGTTTATCCGTTAAATCAGTAACACGATATAATTCAGTCATAGCAGTGTCAACTTTAAGTACATTGTCAAACATTGACTTTACGCCATTAATAGCATAAGAAATCATCATTGAAGCTGAAAAATAGGTAGCCAATGAGCCTAATTTACTTTTCAATTTATCGCCTAATGTCATTGTGGCTTTTCCTGCTGACATTATCTGGCTTTCGAGTTCTTTAACTTCTCTTTTCAGATTAGTTAATTTTATATCATCTGCTGATTCTATTTCATTTTTTATCTGTTGTAATCTTGCACCAAATTGAGGTATAGCAGCAGAATATTTTTTAAACATCAAATCAATTTGCGTTGTTAATGCTGTTTTCTTGTTAGCAAGATTAGCTTCATCTTTTAATTTTTGCTGTTCTATTCGTAATGTCTTTATTTCATTTTGTAATGTAACTAATGTTTTACCGAATTGTGTATAATCACCTGTAACTTTTTCAATATCGTCACCACTGGCTTTCATACTGCCTAACAAACTTCTTAATTCTTGCGTTTTAAGGTTTATTTCATCTTCTGTTTTACCTAATCGTCTATAATTATTTTCGATAGTAGCAATTTGATTTTCTAAAGTGCCATTCTCGATATTGCCTTTAATAGAATTAAGACCACTCTTTTTAACATCGTTGATTTTAGCTTGAACAGTTGCCATTTTATCAATAGTGGTTTGTAATGCACTATTAATTTCTGCTGTTTGCTCTGTGCTAAATTTTGAATCAAACGATTGTCGTGTTGCTTGATATGTAGCTTGCAATCTTTCTAATTGTGCCTCTAATTCTAAAATTTGGTTACTATCTTTTGTTCCGTCTAATTTCAATAAATTAGTTTGAATATTTCTAATTTGTTGTATAGTAGATAATAATTCTTTATATGCGGTAGTTACTTTATCGGTTTCAGCTTTTTCCGCTTGTTTTCCAATTTGCTGCTCTGCTTGCAATGCTTTAAATTCTGCTTTAGCGACAACAAGCATATTCAAATATTCCGTTAGAGACTGCCTATCAGTAACCCCACCAAGTTTTACACTTAAATCACTTATACTATATGATTTTAGCTGCTCCAGTGCTATACCGATTGATTTTATTTTAGCTTCAAATTCTCGTAATAATTGTATTTGTTCGCCTTTTATTGTTTCAATAGGTTTTGCTCTTAGCTGATTAGCCATTGATTCAACTTCACGATATATTTTAACTTGCGACCGTATTTCAGCAATAGCCGCTTTAACACTTGCTTCTGAAGATGCAAAACTTTCTTTTGTAGCTGTACCTAATGTGTTTACTTTTGCAATAGCTTCATCATATAAAGAATTTAAGTGTTCTATATTTTTTGAATTTTGAATTGGTTTACTCGCATTAACATCAAGATATTCGTCTTTAAGAATTTTTAACTTTGAAGTATAATTAGTAACAGCAGCAGTATTTCTCTCGGTTTGTTTTCTATCGGTTTCAAGTTGACGAGCATAATTATCACTACCAGTAGAACCAGAATATTGATAGCTTTGCCCGATTACTTTTCCTTTGCTATTTTCTATATTCGCTAAATTATATTTTAAAGATTCGATCTCTTGGTTGACATTTTTTACTTCTACTGTGAAGCCAGTAATTTCGCTTTTCGCATTTCTAAAAGGCTTAGTAGTTACTTCGCCAAATTTTCCAAAATAATTTCTCGTTACTTCAAAAAGTTTTTGTTCGTCCTGAATTATACCATTAATTTCTTCTTCAAATTCTTTTCGCACAGAAGAATTAATTAATTTAATTTCTACAGGCTTAATTTTTTGTACTGTTTGATTTGTGTTTTTTACAATATTATCGACTTGTTTTGTTATGTTCGATGAATTTATATTGCTGTTTACAACTACATTTATCTTACAATTATTTAAATTATCTAATTGATTTCTTATATTTTTAATTCTTGTTTCAATCTGAGAATCATCGATTTTTAATACAATAGGATTTTCACTTAATTTATTTATATCCTTTTGTATCTTTTCAAACTCGCCATTTTTTAATTGCAAACCTAATGCAATAGAAAAATCTTCCATAACCATCACTCTCCTTTAAGGCACAAACGCACCTTAAAGGTGCGAACTTATAATTATGTTACTTTACATTATCATTTTCTAATGCCACTTTTAGTTTATCTAAGCCTTTCCATTTTCTGTCCTTAGCGGTCATATCGTTATAAATATTCACCATATCTAAACTCGTCCAACCGATAATACTTTGCACTAAATCTTGCTCTAATCCAATCGCCAATAATGATGTCGTATAATAATGTCGAATACTATGTATATAAAAAGGTTTTTCGACAAATTTATTCCAACGTTCAACCCAACCTCTAAATGTAGAAACACTTGCCGGATCACCAGACTGTGTAATAAAGATATAATTATGCACCTTTTTGTTTTCTTTCATTATTTTTTCTCGTATAGGTAGCCATTTTTGGTAATAGGGAAGAAAAGTATCTTTTAATATATATCGAATCAAGGATTTTCCTTTTACGCCTCTGCCTTTAACTTGGATTTCATCTGTCGTCTCCAAAAATAACCCTTCAAAAGCTGTTGAATTTTCATCTATAATATCAGTTGTAAATCTTGCTAATTCGCTTGCTCTTGAACCTGATGACATCATTAACGCCAATAAGCATTGTTCTTGTATTCTGTCCTCTTTACCAAGTTTGTTCATAAGGCTATCAAGTTCTTTTTTGGTGAACACAGATTTTTTTCGCACAGTCTCTTTAGGCAATTTTTCTATTTTGGGAAGTAAATTTCTAAAATCAGGATAACAATCATCGTAATAATTTTCTACAAAAGCACTAAAGGAAGATAAACATGAGTGCATTTGTGCGAAACGACTTGAACCCCATTTAAGTTCTGTAACGCAAAAATCAAAAAAATCCATTAAATCTAATTTTTTGATATCTATAAAAAAAATATTATCATTATATAGTACATTCCAGCAGAAAAATATCGATAAGTTTGACTTGTAATTAACGACAGATTTAGGTGAGCGTTTAGTGGCAAAGTTTTTTAAAAACCGCAACACTAACTGCATATTCTTAGGATTTATTTGTTCTATTATTTCAGGAGAAGTAATAATTTTTCTAAATGTTTCTCTACCCACCACTATCACCACCTTATAAATTTCGTAAATATCCATTTGGTGAGTTGTAAGAAACGTTCACATTCTTACATATAAAATCATTCTTTTATAGGAATACCTTTGTCTTTTAAAGCTTGTTTTAGCCAGCGATACGCTTCTTGGCTTATAATAGGCATGGCGTTATTGAGGATACCATTTCCCCCAGCTTCGCGATATCCACCATGAGGATACTTACCAATAACAGCAATTTCTAATATTCTTTCGTCTGATAATTCACTTTCAACATGGTTTAATCTACTGGCATCAAAATATACTACCGCCTTGTACCCATTCCCAACCTTTTCTATTTTAGATTTAACTAAGGATTTATATAATTGAAATGTTCTATTATATACCTTTGGTTCAAACTCATCATAGAAATTATTGATAAATGCCTCTAAAACATCATATACTATTGCTTGTGATTCAAATACAGAGTCCTCCATTTTGGATAGTAAATACTTTTCTAAATCTTTTTTTGAATTAAAAACCATAGTAATCACCCTATAATTACTTTGATGTATTCAATATCTTTAACTGTTGATTTTGTTTAATTTTATTTATCGTATTTTCAAACTCTTGCCTTTTCTTTTCTTCTATTTTACGAGTATGTTTTTTGAATACATCAGATTTCTCATAAGCGTTAATTATTTCCGTAGGAGTAAAATTTTTTGCATATTTGCTAAATACACCAGCAAACTCAACAAGTGTTTTTATGTCTACCTCTTGCATTTTAGATTCAACAAGTTTTAGAATCTGTGCTATCTCATCTTTTATAATATCTTTGTGAATACCTGTTTTATATTCAATATTCAAATCAACGGCTTCATGAAGCTCGGCAAGCAAACTATCAGCCATATCTGCCTTAACTATCTCGGCAATATTAGTTTCGTTTAAAAGCTGTTCAATTTTACTAATAGAATTATTTGAATCATATATATAACTCACATCATAATCAGTAAATATACTAATCAAGCCAAAATCAAAAAATAAATCTTTTGCAATGAAATTGAAATTATTTCCAACCAGATATCCCGTTACTGTATTAACAAACTTTACCTTGTCTACTGTACTAATATTTGTATTATAACTAAACGTATACTCTATTCCATTTTTTGTATATATATTATTTTTTTCAAAACTCATAATCAATCACCTTTCTATGTTTTAAAAAATTCATCTAAATCCCATTTATAATGGACTCTCTTTTTCTGTCCTTGTATCTTCACTGCGTTATTCAACAGTAAGTCTATTTCGTTAAAACTATACTTAGTTATTTTTTTACACATCGCCTCGAAATCTTTTATATTCTGAAAATATGTTCTTTCGGTATTATTTTTTTCATCACGAAAATTAAAAATAAATCCTGCGACCACGTTTTCATATAAAGAATAATTATGCAAACCTAATATTTGATGTTTATGTATCATCTTCTTAGGTGGATTTTCTAAAGCGATATCCTCAAATGTCATAGATTTATATTTTGTTGATTTTAATTCAAGTGCGTAAAACACCTGAGTTTGGCTTTGGAAACAATAATAATCACAAACATTTTTACGAGAAAATTTTGTATCTATTCTCTGCGCAAATGCTTGTGGAGGGTCGGGAATACGAATTAATAAGCAATAATTAGGAATAGATTTTTTAAAACAATCTTCAAAAACTTTTCCTGCATTTTTCATATAATTCACCTTTATTAATGTTCTCTAAGTCGCCATTCATGCTTTAGTCTTTCGTGATCTTCTTTTCGGAATACAAACGTAAAAAGTAATTTGTCGTTGACGAATAAATCTACAAGTTTAGCTCCTCTGAATACAAAATAAGCAGCTTGTACTGGATTTCTGTAAAATACACAATCTTCGTTTATATAGTACTTATGAGTTATATTACTTAATGTTTTCATTTATAATTTCCTTTCATATTTTATAACTTTCTTTCAATAATCAATATAGTAAAAAATAAGGGAGATACAATTACCTGTAAAGAACGTATCTCCCCTTGTAAATATAATAAATTCTTCACACATAACTTTTATTCAGACTTCTGAACTTTTCTTCTTTTTTTCGTCTGATTTGCACTACTATCCACAAAAACAGGTTTGGTTATGTCTTGCTGGACATCCTCGTTTGTATATAAAATATCTTTGATTATTGCCTTGATATTATCTCTCAGTGTTTCCAAATCAGACAAATCAACATTCTGTAGTTTCTCTTTGGACTCTGCCTTGTTGTATACACCAATCGAATAACCGTGTATAATTTGATAAATTTTGAAATGCTCAGAAGTGTCCGTGTGTAATTTCCAAGGATATAGATTTTTAAAATCCCTACAGGAATTACACATATAATACCCTTTGTTGCATATAGCACAAGTAGCGTTATTACTCATGTAAGACATACATTCACCTCCGTGTATTCAAACAGGGTGAGCAACACCCATCACTGTTTGAATTTATCGACATTACTCGGAAACGATAAGAGAGAACAATTCATCATTTTCCTCATCGCAATAATCCTTCATCATCTGGAACTCAAAAGCGTGTTTACCAGTAGAAGTTAGGGCAAGCTCAACCTGTTCAGGATTAAGTTTAGCTTTCGGGCAAATTATTTTACCAGAATATGTAAGACCATCATTGCACTTATCTTTAAAATAAGCGTAAATTACTACGCTACAAGATGACGGGAACTCAGAAGCCTTATTAGATACACGAACAGCGTTTTCTGTCTCATACTCGTATTCAACATAAATTTTCTTATCTGCATCTTTAGCAAAATCTGTCGGCAAAGTAATTTTACCGGTTTCTTTGTTAATTACAAATTCTGTTGTAGAAGCAGTTGAACCAGCTGTATACGATTCACCAATTTCATTATTAGCAATAGAGTAAATATATTTAATATCATTAGATGGCTTATTCTTTAGCGTAGCTTCCTCCGTTCCTTTGGCAACAGAAATAATTTCATAAGCATAATCTGTAATTTTCTTACCACTATTTGCAACTTCCTTTTTTGCACCAAACTGAGCCGCTGCAAGATCAAGAGAGATAAGCGAGTTTGTAGCAGAAAACGTAGCTTTCTTTGCACGATAAAGCGTTGTAATGACTGAACCAATAGCATCCGCTATTTCTTCGCCTTCCGATGTACACTGAAGTGAAGGGTCTTCAAGTGATGTCAGTCTATAAAGAAGTTCGCCTGTTGAAAGATCGTGAGCCGCAAGTGACCTAACACGATCAAGGATAAGTTCATTTTTATTAAATGTAGCCATATTTTTTCCTCCGTTCAATTTTATAAAATAAAAAAATAAGCCTTGATATCATATCAAGACTCAAATATCAGCAAACATATCAAATCGGGTTTTGTCTATGCCTTTTAAGTTAGCAAATCCACTGTACGCACCTTGTAGTAGCGTATGAGCATCTTCTATTTTTCCTATTCTTTTAATATCTTCAAAGAAATTATTGATTTTCATATTCCAAATTTTTTCATCGCCACATTGACCACAGTATACCGCCAATGTAGATATTAATGAACGCAAAACACTTTTGTACGGCTTGTGCGATGCCGCCATAGCTTCGTCTCTTGCATCATCAATCAAATCTCTTTTAGTTGCTTCATTTGCGGGGACTTGATTATTTCTTTTAAATCCATGAATTTTGCGTACAACATCTACAAGTCGTCTATACACTAACCTGTCAATCGTTATATCGCTTTCAGGATTGTACAATATGATTTGCTCATCCTCTTTTTCTTTGTTTGATGTAACTTTCATAGGCATAAAATCCGCTAAATCTATGTTTAAAACTAAATGTAGAGGATTTATTAACATATCCTCTAATTCATCTTTAGATATATTCTTTAATTCGTTTTCGTATTTTTCAGGATTTTCTGTTAATTCTTTGTACACCTTTTTTTTACTACCAACTAATTGAGATATAAATTTCACAAATAATTCGTAATCATCAATTTGAGTATAGTCAATCTGATTGTAGTCCCAAAGTTGCCACTTTAGATCAGCGCCAACACTGGTAAAAATATGTACTGAATTAAAATAGTTTTTTTCTCCAAATTCTTCTATTTGAGATAGACTGGGTTGAGACACTACTATTTTATCTGTAATATAAATATCTTTTCCTCTATAAATTTTCAACTCATCATATTCAAACATACTTATCACCATTCTTGACTATCATCATCGCATAACGAATCATTCAAATCTAATCCCTCAAAAATCAATGTTCTATATATATAATCCTGCTGATAACAGCCTTCAACATTACTTTTCAATATCAATTTATTAATTCCAAAATCTGATCTACCGTTCAGTTTCCTATCAATTAATTCAGAAAGATAATCATTGCGATTTGAAATTACTTTAGGTACATTGTCTACAGTCATATGTGTTTTATGCGATATAATCCATATTTCTATAGTTGGTTTAATAAACGTAGTATCAGTATATCGAAGATTAGGGGGCATATGCACTTGTATAGTAATAAATGTCATTACCTTATTAATAGTATCAGGATTCTGATGGTAATTAAATATGTGAGTTCCAACTAATTTTTCTGTAGTAGTAATTTCAGAAGCATTAATTGCTTGTACAATATCGTTATCTTTAATAAATTCTTTAATAATTTTCTTTTTGACTTTCCCTATAAATGAACTATTAGCCATAAATTACGCCCTTTCAAAAATTTTTAATTAGAATAACGAATCAATTCCGACAACAATAGAAGCCTGTATAGTACCATCTTCGTTTGAAAAAATTAACTTAAATTCTTCGTCTACATAATCATCGTTGTCAATAGAAATTATAATTTCATTTCCAAATTGTTCTACTTCTAATTCATTTTTAAAATCACACACTATATCCCATTTAGAGAACATGGTCGTAATTTCAATTTCATCATTGTAGAATTTGCCTGTATAAGTCTGACTATTACCGCCAGATTTTATAATTAAAGAATCATAAAAAATTTTTGCAATAATATTATCCGTAGCAGCTTCAGGTGCAGTAGTTGGTTCTCTATAATCACATATACCAATATCCGCTCTATCCGTTTCGATATTAAAAGGATGCTCATAAAGAGTTATTTTAACCAATCCCTTTGTTCCAAAATTATAGCTTGTATTGTCATTTTGTGTAATAATAAAAGTCGTGGGATTTGTTGTATTTTTATCCAAAATAAATCTCTGAGGTGTATTGAGTTGAACAGTATTTTCATCGCAAGGCAAAGTAATCATATGCTGAGACGAACCAATGGTAATTTGTTGATTAAACTTCTCGCCACTGTTATACTGCGTAGCATTTGTATCATAACAAGGATATTCAAGAATATCACCTTTTTTGTTTTGCCATTTTAAAATCCAATTACATAATGTCAGTTTACCTTCCCAGTGAATATTATCTATGTTAAACGATTCGGTGCAAATGTAATATTCATTTGTTAAAGAACAATAAATTATGTCACCTACTATAATCGGTGTATCGATTAATGTATGAAATTTTACTGTTACGCCTACTGCTGCTGAATATCGTTTGTGATATAGTCTTATTTTAATTACATCTTGTGTTTCATAAGACTGCAAACCTAATACCCACATATATACACCATTAGTTACAGAAGGGTCATCATCAAATGTTTTCTCTAATAATAATTTACTATTATTTATTTTTTCATTCCTAAGCGAACCGCCATTGATTTGCATTTTTCGCCTAAATTTATCATAACAATCCATCGATACACCTCCAACCTATTATGTATTTTTCTTATAATTTGTGTTGTTGAATGTATTTGGAATACTATTTTTATCTTTTGTTAGGCTAAACCAAGCATAACGTGATAACAGTCCTTCGTTCTCAGATAAAAGAGTATCGTGCATAGACAATAGTTTGTCTAACTGATTTGCATTACTAAAAGCATGAAAGTCATTTGAACTTAAATTGACTTTTAATAACGTAGGTGTGCGTATATATGTAGAATCAAGATACTCTAACAACAAATAATTACTTATTATCTCTATTTCTAAATCAGATAAATCACAATTAAATTGTTTTAACTCATCGTCTTTATCATTTAGATTTATTCGACATATATAAAACTTCGGTATTGCCGAAATTAAAAAATCATATAAATACTCCTCTATTTCTTCTGATGTCATTATAGGAATTTCATAAGAATGGAACTTAGATAACACATTTGAATATATTTTGTTATATGGAGTAGACATATTAATCACCCATTCCTATGTTTAAATCAAAGTAAAGAAATTAAATCTAAGTTTAAGTATCTTTCCAAAGTTCTAATGACTGAAATATCTGTAATTTCACCATTGGCAATCATACTCTTAATCTTATTGAAAACCGCAATTTTCAAACCAGTAGGAGTAGCAATAATATTTTCACAAATGTCGCAAATAGTTGCTCTTGTATAATTTTCTCCATTCATAAGCAATTCGTATTTTTTATAATTTTTAGTCAGACCGAATTTATTAATTACCCTATCGTCAAGTGGCTTTAACCATAAATCTTTAAAGTAACCCTTTGAATTTCGCCACATATTTTTTAAAGTATCGTAAGTTAAAAATTCTGAATGACCTACTTGTTCCCATTCATAAAAATCATTAGTTCTATTATCTTGATAACTGACATGGGGAATAAGGGAAATTACTTCAATTTCATCTGTATCAACAAGTGGCTTAACCACTTCTGTATTTTTTATTTCAACACCATTATCCATATTGTTGATAGCAGAGCTGTCTTTTACAACAGCTCCGTCATCAACAACGCTGGATTTAGATGTGGATTTTGTTCTTGCCATATTTGCTCCACCTTTCAATCTAAAACCAATTTATAATTATATAAATAAACAGACAAAACCATTTTACGGTTAATTAAAAGTAAACAATCCAGTGTAAGTAGGAAGTACAAGTCCCATTCCAATAAGTGTCTGAACTTGAAAATCAATAGTCATATCATTGTTCTTCTTGCCTGTAGTGTCCATGTCTGACCTTGTGTCACCAATAACCTCCAGTTTAATAGGTTTAGTATCGCCGCCAAGAATAAAGAGTTGAGAATCATTAAGTGCAAGATTAAATGTACCAGACTGAAGCGTTTGAGGAATAACCATAAGTTTATTACCTTCCCACTCACCGATAGAACCTGTAGCTGCTTTTGCCTCTTTCTGAGAGTTAGAGAACATCTTGTCAGGAACGATACCAGCGAGTTTTCTTAAAGCACCTTTAGTACCAGCAATAGTAAGACTTGCATAACCACCAGCAGCGGCTACTTTATCACAAAGACCGCCAACAGCAGCTTCGGAGTTTCCGTTTGAAGAGAAATCAGAAGGAATAGCATTGGCAACATTTTGGAACTGTGCATAAAGTCTATCCTGTATATATTTATTAATTGAAAGATAAACTTTATCAATCAGTTTCTCCAAAGGTGTAATGCCAATAAGGAATCTTTCAAGCTCCTCATAAACATGAATATAAATCCACTCTTTAGGAAGTGTAATCTCAGAACCAAGATCAATAGCTTGTCTATTAGTGTCCCAGTGGTTACCGGCGAATGTTGCAACAGAAAGCAAGCCACCTTCAGAATAAAAAGCAGACTTATCGCCCAATGCTCTATTCTTAACCTCCACAAAAGAGTCAATAAAAGGAGATTCAAGAACGTTATCGCCGATAGTGACATTTACAATCTCCTCAATAATCTCAAACATTACGATATTATTACGTCTAAATGCCTGATAAAGAGTTTTCCCTTTAAGAATGTCCTCTTGAATAGTTTTTCTCAAATAATTTTCAAGGTCTTTCTTTGTAACCTTTTCATTATCAATATGTGCAGAATAATCATTCCTTGCAAGGTCAAGAGCAAGGTCAAATACTTGCTGTTCTTGCTGTGTAAAATTAGTATATGCCATAATTAATCACTCCTTTTCTTTGATTATACGGTTACATCTGTAATTTTAATTTCATATATATCCGTCTTACTACCGTATGTATGTGCAGCAGTTACAAGAGTAGCACCAGATATACGCTTACGCATAACCTGACCAACAACTACACCAGATGAAGGTTTAGTAGTAGCGGCAACAAGTTTACCTGTTGTACTATCAATAGATGTATATACGGCGGTTGTAGTAAAGTCTGTAACAGTAGTAACGACAGACTGGGTAGCAGATGTCACGCCATCAATAGAAATACCAAATTCATCATTTTTCTTTACTACTCTTACTCTAAATCTTGTGCCAGCAGGAATAATATAGTTATCCCTACGCTGATTTGTAATTCTACTTGTATCTTCAGTCCATGCAGGATTATCTACTACAACAATATCACCAATTTTAAGACCTGATTTTGTACCAGCCTTAAAGTTATATGTATTAGATTCACCAGTTGCAAGACCGTCAAGATAACCAAATGTACCATTTTCAATATCTGTAGTTGCAACAGCATCAAAAATTCTTTCCGCATAACGTGTGCTACCAAGGTTTACGCTTTCAAAAACTGTATATGCCATAATAAAACTCCTCCTTAAATTTTATTCGCCGACAGGAATGTTACCGTATTTTGTAACAACAAATTTACTGTCAGTAGTATCATCATCCATAATTCCTAACTTAACTGAATCATTTTTACTGAAATTTGTTCCCATATTTTGCTTACCAAAAATTGCATAACATTTTACTTCAATATCAGAAACAGTCATATCTTCTAAAAGACCTTTTTCAAAATTGTCTTTTAAAGAAATAAAATCAGCATTATCTTTTAATGCTGATTCAAATTTTGTAAATATTTGATTTTTCTCAGCTATTTCCGCAGTTTTGTTTCTTACCTGTTCATCTTGAACATAAGCATCATACTTGATTTTCATATCATCATATTTCGCTTTTATAGCAATATAATCTTTTTGTACGGCAGTACAATCATTTTGTACAGCTGTATAATCAGCCTGTATGTCTGCGACCTTTTGATTTGCTTCTTCGACTTTCTGAAATGCTTTATCTTCAATTTGAGTAATATCAGCGCCAATATCAAAAACAGTTTCAGAAGATTGTGTACCATCTACATAATCTTCATAAACTATTTTCTTTCTTTTAGCGGATTCAAAATTAACAATAGGTTTATCACCATCTACTGTATAAGGACAGCCGTAAAATCCATAATTCTTTCTATCACGAACAATTACTTCGCTGTCTTGAATATCTACTAAACGATAACGAGAGATAGAATCACCCCATCTATCTGTTATCATTTCACTTTGAGAAACAATATTGCCAATATCTTCAAATTGTTCTATTGTAGTCTGAAAGTCTGTATTAGAATTAGACATTTTTTCATTACCTCCTTGCGTAAAATCAGTGTTTTGACTTTGTGTTGAATTAGAATTTATTTTTGCAAATTCCGTGTATTTATTATTCAATTCATCTTGTATTTTCTTTATAAAATCTGATACAGTAAATTGAACTTCAACAGTTGAGTTAATCATTGCAGGACTATATTTGTCGCCTAAAATACAAGCAGCTCTAAATGAAAACTTTGTAAAATGGAACAATCCATTTTCATCCTCATATCCATCATAGGAATCTTCATCATCCCATAATTCCATAGAATGAGATTTAATAATATCTCTTTTCATTATTTCTGAGCTATCTTCAAACATATCCCACATTATACCATCAACGACTAAAAATGTTCTTGTCTCACCATCATCACATAATCTTTCCTCGTAATGTGCATTATTATCTTCAGATGATAAAATAACACCATAAGCTGAACCAACATATTTATGTTCAATCCCATTTTCAGTTTTTACGATAATATATCTATGGTCAGAAAAATCGTTTGTATCTTTATCATCTTTACTCCCATTATCTTCTACGAAGCCAACAATAGGTACATATTGTAAAGTAGGAATAGCTTTATCAACTACTTCTTTTTCAAAAACTGAACCGTTAAAGTTCTGACCAAGATGTAAAAGCCATATTTTTACTTTGATAAATCTTTTACTTTCGTCATTTATATCATCTATCTTTTGAAACATTACAGGAAGTGATAATTTTGACTTGACTTTTACTGACATACCATCACCGCCTTACATATTATTTTTATCTCCATCAACACTCTTTTCACCTTCATCAGATAATGGTTTGCCTACCGAATCATTTGTAGGTCTGCCAGTCTGACTCGAAGAATTATAAGAAGAATTGAGGGGAACAAAGTTATTTTTAAAATCAAAAATATCTTTATGCAAAATATAAGACCCCATCGTTCTTGATGGAGTCATGTCTAATGTTGCTAACCATTTATCAATAACCGTTGCACCTAAAGTACAAGCCTCCTTGTATCGTTTAGAAACATTATCTCTATTAAAAATTGTAATATCCAATAGATAAAAATTGAACTTATATGTTTTTTTGTTATATCCTTTTAATTTAATATAACGATTGCACCATCGTTCTAATTGTCTATAAATATTGTAAATAAAAGCAGAATCATTTTCTATAGAATACGTAACTGCTGTAGCTGAAGCAGAACCATTAAACAATTCCTTGGTTTCGCCGGAGCTATTGTATAATTCATCAACTGCATCAGATACATTATTCCGAGTATTAGCAGAATCTTTAAAACTTATAGCTTGACCCGTAGAACCCAATGTATGTATTAAACCAATATCATCACTCATATTCTCTTTGTTAATCTCTGCAAATATTCGCAATGTATCGGGTGTCAGTAAAGGCTTGTCAACCATTTTTTCATCAATAGGAACTTTCACCATAATTGCCTTATAGTTATCAGTTCTTGCTGATTGTAGTTTTAATTGTTTATAAACATCGACATCTAAAATATCTTTAATCAAATTAATTAAAACAGGGAATGGGTAAGACCATTGATTGTTAAACTTTATACAGATCTGTTTATCTGAGGGTGGCAAATACCATTTATCAATTATGTCTTTTTTGTAATCATTGTATGCCTGTTGTACATAATCAGGATAAGCAGATAGTTTATCTTTGTTTATAGCAGATAAGTTTATTATAAAATTATATAATCCATCGTCGATTTGATATAATTTACAAATATTATAATTTATCTCTTGATAATAAAAAGTATTATCATTTTCTACAACTAAACCACAATAAATATCTTGATAAGGCAATACTCTTACTATTTTTGAAAATTCATGTTTAATATTCATATTTTCAAATTTTGATGCGATAGCATTATAAGCTGTTTTAACAGTTTTAATATTTGCTTTATGTGAAATATCATATAAGTCTATCCACCAACAAAATAAAGCCATATTACCATATAACATATTTAATCTATAATAATGAGGCGAACTGTGCATTAACATTCTTGATACCGATAATAATACTTTCCAATAATGCTTTGGATATTTTATGGCAGTTAAAATTGTATCTAACTTATATTCTCCCAAACAACCAGTTTCTAATATATTGGTATTTAAACATAAATCATTTATCATCAATCTTCTAAAAGAGCTATAATCAATATTATTATTTTTTATTGAATCATTGAATCTTTGTTCATCTTTTTTGTAGTCTTCTTTAGAGTAAATAGTTCGATATTGATATTGTTTTTGTTTACTTTCTTTCTTAGATTTTTTGCCCATAACACAATTCACCTCAATTCTAATATATTTTAGGTTTGCGATTTAATTGCCTTAACCCTTTAGCATAATTCCTCATTGTATAATCATGCGGTAGTTTTTTAAACAATTCTTTTTCTATTTGTCTTTGCACCCAATAATTATACGCAGCAGAACTATATCTATCTTTTCTCGCACCTGATTTTTCCTTTATCTGAATTTGCGTACCTACAACTTTATGCTGTAAACCTACTAATTCTCTGACGAACAAATCTGTGTTGATATATGGTAATTGCAAGGACAATCTATCACTTGGTATCATTTTATTATAACCTTTAAAGTTATCTTTTAATATTTCTTCACTTTCATCTTTAGAAACTAATAAATTAATTTTATTATTTTGAATACCTGTTCGCAGTTGAGTACATAATTCTGTGTTTAAACTATCATACGCTTGTATAGCCCATATTACCTTCTGTGCATTTTGTTGAGCAAACGACTCATTCAAATCCTTATTCTTTTTTAAAACATCAGTTTCGTAACAAGCTAATGCTGGATATACTATTCCTGTATGGGTATCAATTAAATCTTTCATCAATTCTTGTACAATAGGCAATCCTAAACCTCCAGCATCTATTGCTAAATCAGTTGCTTTAAAATAATCAAATAGTATTCTTATTTTTAATGCCAAATCACTACCGATAATTCCCTCTATGCTTGTTAAATAAACAAAATTTCCAATATATGTATTTCTATTTGTAGGTATAGCACGATTTAAAATAATAGAACTTGCATCGTTTTTATGCCTTGTAGAAGCCATCAATGCAATATCTACCGATAATATTCTTCTTTCGTTTAACAATAAATCGGGTATAGCAGGAATAACTAAATTTTTAGACAAGTCATTTTTAAAATAATAAGGTATTTCAATTTTTCGTATGTTTAACAAATCATCATAATCAAAGAAAGCACCATCTGAGTCTCCAAAAAACAACCCTTCCATTTCAATAGAAAATTTTATTTCGTCAAAATCATCTTCGCTCATTTCATCTTGTATTTGTTCTCTCGATAATAAATTATTTTTAATTGCGATTTGATATGGTAGATCGCAAACAAAGTATTTTTTATCATCTCTTAACATATTTTTAAAATACGTTCGTGCTTTTGTGAAAGACCAGTGACTTTTATAATAAGCCGAGCCTGTATATATTTCTTTGTTTCTTTCTTGTAAATGTGCGTATTCTGGTAAATCTAAATATGCTGGATGTCTTGGTGCTGTTAAAAATCTACGCAATACAGTGTTGATTGTATTCAAATCTAACATCCAAAATTCATCAATAAAAAGAATATTTGCTCTTGCACCTCTGGCTGTATCAGATGGTGTAACGACTTTAATCCAAGAACCATTTGCAAATTGTATTTCAGCTTTGTTTTCACCAACAACAGAATACGTTATTTCTTTCCGTAGATTTTCCGAACCCCATCCATAGTTCTTCATTAAATCTTCTGTTATCTTTAACAACATTTCATTTCCTTGCCTTCTTGTACTTGCAGCAACTACTATTTTAGTATGTGGAAATAAAATAGCATAAGTACAAGCACATATACTATCAAGAAATGTTTTACCTTGCCCCCTACTGGCGATATATAGACTATAGTTGTTATGTAAAAATTCCCATAACAATACCTTTTGAAAATTCTTTAAATTAATATTAAGATAATGCTCCACAAAGAGATGCGGATTTGCTCTAAATATCCCCACAAATTTAGCAATCTTTTTTAAAAATTCTAAATACTTATCATTTATTTGAATAGTCTTGTGTTTTTCTATTGCCTCATTAACACTATTATCTTTGTCATAATCCTCATAATCATTATCAGAAACATTTCTATCTAAAACCACGCCATCATCTATGTTTTTAATATTCATTTCGTCAATCATAATATCGCCCACTACTCTTCAGAATTGGAGTTGCCGCCTATACCACCAAAAATGTTATCAAATGATGTTTCCGAATCATAATCATCTTCATATTGTGGTTTATTAACAGTAAATTGTTTCATTAGTTTAGAGTATGTTTCAGAATAAAAGTTCTGTATTCCGACCGCTTTGCAAGTATGTCCTCTTATAAATCCATCTAATTCGCCTATATGATCTATATCAGCCAAATGTCCTTGTGGCGTAGGAATAGGTTTTAAAATTGTATCTTCCCATATTTCTGCCATTTCACCCAATGTGCGTTTATCGGTAGATAAAATATCGTTTTCTTTACTTTGTTTCGGCTGTAATTTACCTGTGTCAAGCAAATCTTTAAATGTCCTATCTAAGTCTTTTGTATCTTCACCAGCGATATTAGCTTTATGTGCTTTCCATCTATTAAAACATATTGCCTTAAATACTTCTTCTTGTGCTTTAGTCTGACATTCATGCCGAGAAGTCCAATCGTCATATTCGTTTTGTAAAAACACATAATCGTCTGAATTAAGACCACTACCAAAAAACTTACTTGCTTTAGTAACAATAGCTTCTTGATTAAAATCATCATCATTAAAACTCGACATTAGTTTTTGTTTTTTTTTTATATCTTGATAATCTTTAAAAATTGTATCATTGTAATCTTTGGTTTTATATTGAAGTAATTTAACATGACGAAAATAATAAGGCATAAAACTCAATTCATTTTTTGAATTATCATTCTTTTTGGTAAATTCTGTCATTGCATTTTCATACAAATCATCTGAATAATATAAATCAAATGACATACATATTCGTTGTGTTGCTTTTTTGTCAGGATTTTTATACTCTCTATTTTGACATTCTTTTAAGTATTCATCATATATTTTATTAATACAATCTTTACAATACGGCAATTTACCTTTTGCTTTGTATAAAATACTATCAGAATCATAGTATTCATTTATATCATTATCCTCGCCACAACAAGCACAAGACATCATAATCTTTGCTGTTTTGTCTTTGGGAGGTCTACCTCTTGGTCTTGGGTTGGATTGCACATCAGAAAGTGATATATCAATTTTAGGTGGTCTACCTCTTTTACTCATACTTCACACCATCTTTCAATTTTCTTTTTTGTCATTTATTCATTTGTACCCTATTAGATTTAATGGGTGTGTAAATAACATCCGTTAAACCATCCTCAATATCAAAAATAAATGTTTTACATTGTCGTTTAGAAGAATACCCATTGTCTGTAGTCCACTTAGACTTTGCGCTAATAGTGGGTAATCTTTGTATTCGCATATTAAACTCTTCCATTAAAACATTCTCAGTATGTAAATGTTGTAAAAACACCTCTGTTGTATCAACATCTGACCAATACTCTCTCGCTTCGTCTGCAATGAGCATAGGTAATTTCTTAACATTTGCATCATGAGCAAAGCATAATAATGTTTTGCCGAATTTCATATACTTTCTTGCAAGCGGTAAATAATCAACATTTATCGTATTATCGTTTCTGTACCACGCATCAATAAACTTTGCTATCTTAAAACCAGTTTGTTCATCATGATTAGCAGGAACGTATATTACTTTTACTTTAGCTTTTTGACTTAATATATCAATAGCTTTGATTAACATATCACAACATCTTTCATAAGCATCATAATAATGAATATCGCAATCCTGTGCCGTGCCTTTGGTTGTCGTATTCTGTATGCTATCATTATTCAGCATATCACCGCCTATAATAAAAACTATTTCATTAAATTTATAATTGTTCGTTCTTGTGACTATATCTTCAATAACATAGGAAAACAAATCTTCCGCAATATCACAATCATATTCGTTTCCTGTTGTTAGCATTGAAGCTTGCAAATTCATATGTAAATCAGCTATATTTATCAAAAGCAATTTATCGCCTTGTAAATAATCATTTCTTTCTTTAATCTTAGGCAAAGAGTAATTTCTATCTAATTTATCAAAAACTTCTTCTATCTTTGAAAGCGAAATATTATTATCCTGTATAGGTTTAACTGTCAAATAACTTGCATAGAGAGTAACAATACCATCTTGCTTACTTATAACTTGACGAATGGTATTTCTTGCACTTGATATTTGCCATAATGAACTGTCAAACCCATGAGCTTTTAAAAGATATTCGGGATCTTTACTATCATTTTCAGTCATTTCTAATAGTTTACTGCTTGATAACGAGCCATCTTTGTTAATAGATACTTCACAGCCAAAACGCTTTTGAATATCATCAATTTTATTCTCTTGCTTGTGTTCATCACTTTGGTTATTTGTATTATTATTTTTTAATGAATTTTTGTGTTTCAAGTATTCATAAATAAAATAACCACCAAAAATCGTACCATTCGCTTTTCTGAGACTGTCGGTTGATATAGGTAATTGATATTGGTTGCATATTTCAGACCAATCTAAATCAATGTCACCATTCTTTTTATTAATAATAGTTCGCAAACATTCTTCGTATTGTTCTGCTGACAAGTCATATTGTTCCAATTCTTTTAAAATATCCATATATTCACACTACTTTCTTTTGTTTTTATTTAGTTTGGTTATTGGTAGGGCGACGTATCCTACATTTCGGATACCTTTCCGGATGTATCGGAAACCATTTCCGCTCTCAATAACCTAATAAGGCACAGTGACAGACTATAAAGCCTACCGCTGTGCCGACCCGTAAAGAGTATATCTTTGTTTATAAGACCCGCAAGGGGTAGAATTGTTTGGGTGCAGAGGCAAGACTTGAACTTGCAATCTTCAGGATATGAACCTGCCGAGCTACCATTGCTACTACTCTGCAATATAATATTTGCAACAACAAAACAATCAAATATCCGATAATAAAAAATTAAAGCTGCGACTTACCACAGTCACAGCTTTAACATAATAAAAGAAAGGTGTTAAAATATGAATATTATATATAAACAGCTATTGCTGTTCATACCAAAAAATAAATAAATTAAGTATAGGACTCACTCGTAATCCTACTATTTGGAATTTAGTTTTTGACAATATGTTCTGGTGATATTAACTTTTGGTTTAATTCTACTTGATATAGTCATTTGCTTACCAGTTAAATTATTAACCTTTGTTTGCTCAGGTGCATATTCACCTTGAATCGTCATACCTTCAAACAACTTGATTTTTATATTTTGCTCATTTGTTGTCATAGATAAATATTGTCTTATATTATTTTCCAGTTCATTATAAATCATACGAATAGTATCTATGTCATATAATCTACCATTCTTTGCTATATCTCTTATAAGTTTGTCTTTTGTAATTGTAATTGTTTTTGTAGTTATTTCATTATTCAATTCCCTTCACACCTCTATTATAAAATTATTCTATTATGGGTTATTTTTTCTTGTTTCCCCTATTAGCAACTTTTTTTGATTTTTATAATACCTAAAAATAAGGTAATTCAGTTTTGATTAAATATTCTAAATTACCCTAAATTTAGGCATTATATTTATTTCTCTTGTGAACTACTTAATTCCTTCCTTTTTAAATACGCACGTTTGTTTTGTTCTTTTCGCAATATTTTATTATGAACTTCATTACACTTATTGCATCTACAAGTTTGATTATCTTTATTCTTTATTTCAAACCAATCACCACAATCAATACATTGAATTACTTTTGTTATTTGTCTCTTGTGTTTTGATAAATTTTCATATAATACATTTCCATAGCAAGTCCATAATAAATCTTTATACTTACTGTCTTTTATACCATATAAATACTTAACAAGAATATCAGCAACTTCTCTATCTGAATATCCAAACTGCGATAATTCATTAGTAATGTCATTTATTATTGTCTGATATTTAGCCTTTTGACGTGTTTCAGTTTGCAATAAAGCATCTCTTGGTATAGTTTGCGAATCCATAGTATGTATTTTGCCAAAATATAATTTAGCTTTTTCAATATACTTTAATACAACAGGATTTGTACCTTCAATCAATCTACCATTATCTGCTTTGCATATTTGAAATTCAATATCAGGATTACTCATTAATAATTTATAATCAGGTTTAGGCAATTTTTTTGATTTATGATTTTTAGTATATTTACAACTTATTCTCGGATTTGGTATTAAAGAATTAAGTTTATTGACAAAACTATTGTTTATAGATACTGTTTGTTCATCAGACTTATCTTTAGCATATTTAAAAAAATAGGGGAGAAGATTATTTGTAAAAGATGTTATTTGTTGTTTAACCTGTTGTGGGAACTCAGGTTTATAAAGTGTTTTTGCGTAATCCACAATGTAATTATTTTGACAACATAATCTTTTAATACAATCTATTGTTTGTTTTTTTTGCTCATCATTTCCATAAATAAAAACATCATCATTCCATATTTTAGAAATGTTATTACTATAAATTCCTATATTACCACCTGTAAATGCAGTAATTAAACCATTATAAATATTCTCATCATTTATCAAAGATGGTTTTGCCTTTTTCATTTCATAATATAATGGCACAATATTAAATTTTCTTATATTTCGTTCAGCCACATCTATTATGGCTTTGTCTGATACTACAAGCGATTTATCTCCGTCAACATCGAACTGGAGAACTTTACTTATCATATCACTGCTACTTGTATATAAAGCATTAGTACAAAACCATTCTCTTATTTTCTCTTGTCTTTCGTTTTTATTACAAGCAATATTATTCCTAATACAATGTTCCATAAATAAATGCGGCGAACGTAAACAGTCTAACTTATCATTTAATCTAAACAGCCAACAAAACACTTCACCATCTTTTAACAATCCTCGTGGTGTTTCTATTCCCATAAACCAATGTTCGCAGGCAGCATAAAAATCAGGAAGAATAAAAGTGTATTTACCTTTGACCTGTAATTTACCTGATTTATATTTTTTTATCAAACTATCCTTTATATCTTTTAATTTAATTCTGATATATACGTCATTAAGCAATTCAGGATAAATCTCAATAGCCTTCTGAAATGAAGTCTTATATAGATTATAAGGTGTAACGCCAAATACATTTTTAATATTATCAACTGAGGAACAAAGATTGTTTAATTTATCAATAGAAGATTTTGCGATTTGATATATTTCCTCATCTGTAATATCAGTTAAACTTTGAAGCATTTGATAATTGATAGTTGCATCTTTAATTCGTTCTTCTTCCGGATTGGTATAATTAGCAGAACAACGATATTGTTTAAAATATTCTTTGTACTGTTCCCAATTACAGTAATACGAATTAAACTTAAACTGACTTTTTGTAAATATAACTTGTATATCTTCTTTTATAATATCGTGTTCTACACCATATATATCTTTTATTATAGATGAACATTTATTGTCTTTTATAAATTTTACAAAATCAAACACTCCAAGAAGTCCTTTAACAAATGGCATCCTCGCCATCTTATTACATTGCTTAACACCAAAAGCATTTGGTAATATCATTCCTGCACCGTCAGTATGTGTTATAGGTATATAGTCTTTTTTTCGTGTAATCGAAAAATCTGCATCATCTATAAAATCAAACTCACCATAAACATTGGTTTCAAAATCATCTATGACTATTGTTTTATCTATATCAAATTCTGTCCATTCATCTGTTGCACTATTGATTAAGGCAAGATAACTAAGATACTTATTAGAATTGCAACCGCCTTGTCTATTTATCTCATCAACAGTCAAACCACACATTAAAGTTTTTTCATATTTCTTCCATACGCTTTCTTTGATAAATATACATTTTTTTGTTCTTATCTGTCCAGCTGAAGAAGTAAAGTAAATATATTTTTCACCTTTATATTTATAGCCATTAAATAGAATATCTCTTAATATATCAAAATAATATATTTGGATAACCATAAAATCATTAGTTAATTCATTTGGTTTAGCACCGATTGTTCTTGTAAAAGCTGATTCAAAGAAAGATATAATCTTCACATTTTTATCATTTAGTTGTCTTATATGGTCTTTGCCTTTTGTTTTTATATTATAATCTGCTTTATTCTGTAAAAGTTTAAGCAGTTGATTTTTTATATCTTTAATCTTTTTTGTTTTTAATTCTACAATTCTTTTAAGTTTAACATATTGACCAGTTAATTCTAAAATTTCTTTTGCATTATCTTTATTATCATCATTAAAAGTCATAAAAAAACTATTATCTGATTCTGCCTGTTTATAAACAGACAATAAATCTTTTTTAGACAGACCATATTCATATAATTGCCTTTCGATATTTTTAAGCCCTACATAAGTTCGTTTACCTTTACTATGAAAGTTTTTATATACCCCACCTTTAAGCAACTGTTTGCGTTCCATTCTAATCTGATGATTAAGTTTATGTAGATACGCTTCGTGATTACTATAAAAATCACCTGTATCAGCAGCGTATATTTGAATTTGAGAATCAAGCAATATAATCACCTACTTTTTGATATTCTATTATTTTGATTTTTAATTCTCTGTATTAATGTCGTAACACCACACATAGGATACCATGTTTTAATATAATCAATGCATTTATCATACTGCTTATTAGGCGTACACTCTGTTCTGCTACTTAAAATTCCTTTTCTTTTCATTTCTTTGTATAATTCATTTTTAAATCCTATAATATACTTTAAATTATTCTTGTCTGAATAATCTACAATATCTTGTAAGACATATAAAACTCTATTATGAATTGTATTTTTTATTACATCATGTTGAAATGTAGTTATTTCATCACAAGGATTAATTTGTCTAAAATCATGTTCAACATCAACAATACTATTAAGATTTATATTATCTACTGTATTTTTCGCCCAATCAATTATTAGTTGTAAGCTATCAATATATTGTTGTTTAGTTTGTTTATCAAATAAATCTAACTCATTTGATAACAAATAATACTCACTTTGACGTTGTATGAAATCTTTACAGTTAATACAAAATTGTATAGCCTGTTTTTTAAATTTATTATGCCATTCCAATAAAATAGCATTATGAATAGGATTACTATAATCATTAAAATATTTCTTATCTCGTATTCTTATTAGTTCATTAAATCTATTATCAATTTTACTGTCATATAAATTTCGACAAGACGACATATTCATCATAATCATATCTTCGATAATATCATCATCGTTATCATAAATTTTAACATCTACCATAACAATATCTTTCCCTAATTCTTTGCAAGCTCTAACTCGCTGGTGTCCTGACACGATTACCTTATCCTGCGTGATAACAATAGGCTCGATAACTCCACTTGTTTTGATTGACTCTAAAAACTCCTGCCATTTGTCACCCGACATATCATCAAAAAATTCTGAATTTCTTGGATGAGGTTTCAGCTCCTCAATTTTCATTAACTGCATATTTTTCACCTTTCTTTATTACATTATTAAATTATACATATTTATTAGTTGGATAAAATTAAAATCAAATTTACTGTTTTTAATATCAATAGTCATCAATTATCTTCATATAAATCCTCGAAACATTCTTTATAGTAACTATAAAATTCTTTCGCATAATCCTCATAGTTATCACCATTGACTATATCATACACATTAGATTTATATTCTATTTCATCTAAGCCACTACACTCATCAATATTATCTATCATATCACAAAGACTTTGCTCTATTTGTTTTATATTTTCATTTTCCGCTTTCTGTTTTAACCTCAAAATATAATATCTATTTTGTTTTGAAACAGTAGGTTTTCTTCTAATTCTATATTTTGGTTTTTGATTTCCCATTTTAACCACCACCTTTCTATTTCATATAGTGCCAGATTTATAATATATTGTGTTCCTCCAAATACTTAATCTTGTTTTCTACTTCTACTGAATAGTAACCATCACCTTTCGCTTCTAAGTACACATCAGCACCTCTTTTTTTTCGTTTATAAGTATTGCAGAAAATATTAGTAGGCGTTCTGAATTTATATTCTTTTGTTTTTTTATCGTAATACTTAACAGGACTTCTTTCTCTAACATATGTCAAACCTAAGTCAACAAGAACGCTAACCGCTTTAGATACCGTTCTTTCTGACAGCCCTATATCATCTCCTATTGATTTATAATAAGCATTAAATGCTTCTGCGTTATCGCAATACTCATTATGCCTTATTGGTATATTGGCTCTTAGATAAAGGAACACGAGAAGAACTATAGAACTGTCAAACCTGTTGTCATAAATATTATTGCTCCTATCCGATAAAATTATATTCAGCTCATCTAAATAGATAACAGCAAATCTATTATTTAAACAGTAATTATGTATCTTATCTTTATCAAAATACAACTCTTTGCACTGCCTTTTTTTGATGTTGCCGTCATAAGATAAAAACCATTGATATTTCATATAATCTAATAGTGGCAATATTTTTTCTGTATATGTATCATCCTTATGTGCCACACCTGTTTTTTTGCCTGCGTATTGTTTAAGATTTTCAGTATTGAATAACAGTGTATTATCTATACCTGTTTTTGAATATAAATATGAATATACCAGTCCTCTACGTTTATCTACTGTTTTTTCAATAATAATGTCATAGGGGATTAGAATATATTTACTTTGTTGTCCTGTTAATTTCTCTTTATCAATCATTATAAACCTCCAGTTAATTATTAAATATTTCAAAATCATATTACCCCCTAAAAATAAGGGGTGTTATTTTTAAAAATTAAGAAAATCTTGATTTACACCACCGTATTTTAGTAGGTAGTTCAACATTCTTCTACAAATAGATACAATATAACAAATAGATAATTGTGGCTACGCCACTTTGTGAATGATATTTTACAAAAAATAAGAATAAATTTATATTGTTATTATATATCCGTATTAGTTAGGTAAATAAAAAATAATAATATTATTGTGATTGTTATTTTGTTATATAAATTTATTAGTTTAATTCTATTATAATATATTATTATATATTTGTCAAGAAAATATATAAAATTTTTATGAAATATTTTTATTCCCATATTTTAGTTTTTATGTTTAAATCTATATTCTTGTTTAATCTATAGTTTTATTTAGTCCTATGGCTGATCTGAGCAGCTATGCTGCTAACCATTAGAACTATAGACTATAAATTTATAGTAAGAAGTATTCCTTGTTTCTTTTTTCTTTGTCGTTTACATTATTGATATTGTGTATGAATAAGGAATAGGGGATAAGATATGTATGAGTATAGATAAACTACTTTTTATTTTTTTATCGGTAATTATTATTAGAATTATTTTTTGATTTTTTATTTTAGAAAAATATATTTATAAAATACATAAGTTTCAGGTAATTTATCGAAATAATTCTATTCAACGGATTTTTTTAATCGGTAAATCGTTAATAATAGGTTGGTTTATTAGAAAATAGATTGCATAAAAATAAGGTTATTTAATGTATTGGTTTCCTGAGTTAGTTAGCTTATTTAAAATAATTTTATCGTTATTTAATTGGTAATTTGGTATTTTAATTATTTGTTTTAAATTTTTAAATAATTTACTTTTGTTTATTATTTTGCCTATATTTGTCTTTGTTTTAAGGTCGTATTTTCTTATAAGTTAAAGTTTATATTTTTATTTTTTTTATTTTAAATAATATATTACCGATGGATTTTCCGATAGCAAAAATATAGATTTGTGAAAATATTTTTCGTATTTGCAATTTATTGACGTGTTATTTTGTAAATTTTTTACGAGTGATAGATGAAGCAGACTATGAAAAAAATGTGAATATAAAACGCTTTTTGTAGTGTAAAACACCCCCGATCATAGATGATTAAAATTGAATATGATATTATTTGATTTTATCATATTCAACTCTATTTCAATTCTATGCTTGTTTAAATTCTATGCTTGTTTATATGATATGATATAATATGATATATCAATATGGTATTTATATATCGGTATACTATGTGTTACATAGTATTATATTTCACTATTTATTCATTAACCTTCTTGAAGCTTCATACGTTCATAAAATGTTCATAATTTATTTAAAATTTATTCATGCAATCAGAGTAAAGCTATGGTATACTATAGTTATAGCAAAAACAAAGCAGCCCTTCAAGCAGTCGAAAAAAAGTTTGAAAAAACTTTAAAAATCTACTTGACAAATTGTTTTAATTATGCTATAATAGTTACAGTAAATAAAGCAAATGACATTTTGAAGGCGTCGACTGTATGACTAATATACAAATTTTGTGTAGTTAGTCAAAAGTTTAAAAGTTTAAAAGTCTACTATTAAGTTTTAAAATCTGAATGATACATTAAAGCAACAGATCTGACGACTGAAAACAATTAATTTAAAATCAGAAATTAAAACTTAAAAAAACTTAAAAAAACTTTTAAAAAATACTTGACAAACTACAAAAAAATGATGTATAATATAAGTACAGTAAAGCTGATTAAAGTTAGAAGCTTTATTCTACCCGACTCTAATGTGAGTCATTACCCAAACTAATTATTATATATAGTGAAATTAAAAAGTATTAAAAACTATATGTAATAACAACATGACTGTTGAAAAAAAGTCCGAGTCCATAGCAGCGTTATCGTTTTGGCGTATAGTCAGAGTATACGGCACATTGAAAATAAAACAAGATGTCCAGCGAGTAGGTTAAAACTCCGTGTCTGAAGACTCGGCACATTGTATTGTGCATTATCGAGAAGGCTTAGTCAATCTCGCCGACCGAAATAGAATTAAATCCTTTTTCTTTATCTTTTCAACAAATGCAACTGTATAATTGAGAGTGTTTTACACAAACGGTTATACAGTTGCACCAACACTAAAAACAGTACCTTGACGTGGTGTGTTGGCGTGATGCTCTAAAATTAGAGTGACTAAAACTGTACTATAATCATATTGAAAAGGTAAGTAATAGTTATGAAAATTACAAAACGTACAATTAATCAAGAAATGCAAATGTCAATTTTCGATTTTGAGGGTTTTATTTCTGATGAAGTAATACTTCTTATGAGAATAATTAACAGATGCAAAGCACATAATGAAGCATTTGAAATGTCAAAAAGTGTAGAAAAAATCTATAAAACAATAACACAAAATTGACAAGCCGAAACAGAGACAATATATCTAATATATTTCTCTGTCGCAACAAGGTAGTAACTTGTTGCCTGACGATGGCAAACTGTCAGCATTAAAAAATTTAAAAGATAAAGGTAGGTAATAATTATGACAAAAACAGTATGGATAAGTGAGTATTTTTGTGGTAATAAAATCTCTGATGAAGGACTCCGACGCGGTTATGTTGACTATGGAACGCTTGCAAAATCTTTTGACTGCATACTCAATAACGATATTATATTTAAAACTACAAATATCGGCTACTGGGATATAGTCAATGGCTCTGAATACGATGAGGAAACAGACACCTATACAGAAATATTTCAGTATTATATCATTGACGATAAAGGTTATGATATATTGTCTGATTATACAGATGAGATAATTTTCTATAATGAAGAGCTGGATATGTATGTTTGGGGTGTAACTCATTTCGGTACAAGCTGGGATTATGTTCTGACTGACATTAAAATCGTCAAAGATAATGCAGAAAATTAAAGGCTGAGCAAGATTGTACTCAATGAACTTTACGATGATTAAACAAAGCAAGGTTTTCTAAAAGGTTTGTACCTTCACAAAACAAGCCTTATTCCAGCGGTTTATCCGCAAATTTAAAAGATAAAGGAGTGCTATATCATGGTAGATATTAACAGGAATTTTTACAAGCGTATTAATGCTATTGCAGCAGAAGGACAATTTGATATTGAACCGATGCGACTCACTTCTGGTTATTGTTGTGTTCTGATGAGGGCGAGAAGTGTAGATGAGTATAGTAAAATGCTTGCTGTACTCAGAAGAAAACGTAATATTGTTATAGCGGATTTTAATCACAATACGTATTCTGTACGATGCTTTTATCCTGATGACTATGCGAAAAATCAAGAATTTTATGAAAAACAACGTAATTTAATTGATGTTTTTTGGACTGCAAAACATAATGAAAAATCGGCAGAAGAGTCAAAACAATTAGTATATAAATATGCAGTAGAACATGATGCCGTTAATGTTTACAATTCAATCTATCATACGGCATAATAGAAATTGACTGTCAACTAAAAATTGGCAGTCACTATAATGCACCTATGGAAAACTAATACTATAGGTGTGTTATAGTGACTACTACAGTCACGAAAAATAAAGATAAAGGAGCAATGATTATGTATATCAATAACGCAAACTTCAGCCCTGATACACTATGGATAATTGACCTAAACAGTAAATACGCTGTAATAAATAACGATGGTTTTATTATCCATACGGAAAAAAATCTTGATGATATGTATAAATTCATTAAATCGGATTTTGCAGGAACATACACAAAAGGTAAAGTATTTGAGGATTTTTCACATCCTTGCTATGACCCTGAACATGGAAATTATTATACAACTCGAAGATTAGAATTTGAGTTTAATGCAAGTCCAGAGTTAAAACAAGAATACAAATACTTTAATTTGTGGATGGAAGAAATACTTGGAAAAAACGGCACTTTGATTTATTTATAAGGTGGAATTAAATATGTATGTATATGAAATAACTGTATTTCCTAAAAAAGACAATTGGGGATATTCGTATAAAAACGGAAAAACATACAAAAGACTTGCAAATGCTGTTAAATTAGCAGAAAAACTATCAGTCAATAATGAATGTGTTTTGATAAGAATAAACGATATTGATGACGATGACGGCAGAGAATGGAGTACAGCACCATTCATAAAGTACGAAAACGGAAAAGTTATAAAACGTTGGTAAATACTCATTCATAGTACATAATTCAAGCTAAACGAGCGGAAAAATGAATTATGTACTTTAATGAGTGTTTAGCAAATACCCTTTAACACTCAAATTTAAGGAAAAGGAGGTACAAATAATGGGATATTTAGGGGAAATGTCTGACGGAAATTATATACTGTATGTTGAAGTAGGTTGTATTACTGTAGTCAAAATCTTTAAGCCTGCGGAAATATCGTTAGACAAAGTATCACAAACTCCCATGCCTAATGGATTTTATCTTAAAATTCCTGATGTGGACTCTTTCGGCAGTAATGACGATGACGAGTAAACAGACGGATAAACGGTAAATGAAATTAAGCGGAGACAGCAGATGGAAAAAATAGCAAATATCAATAGTACAATTCCTAAATCTATCTGCTGTCTCTTTGTACCAACCTTGACTTAAAAATATTATTGAAAAGAGGTATTGACGGAAAATTATTCATCAAATAATTACATCAAATAGTTGAAGTTAGCGGAATAAAATGCTATAATGTAAGGGGTGAAAAATATGAAAAAGAAATATAAATATTTTTGTAATTCTTGCGGAAAACATTTTGTATGTGAGTCTCCTAAAAGAGACAAATTGGGATTGCTGAATGATATTGTTTGTCCTAAATGTGGAACTTACGACATTTATCCCGATACTACAGAAGGAAGTTATCAAGCAATAAAAGATTGTTTGGAATACGAAAATCAAATTGAACAATATTTTGAGGAGGAATAAATATGACAATTAGGGATTTAATATCAGAATTAGAACAATTTGACGATAATCAACAAGTTGTTATTAAAGACGATGATTATATACATGAAATCAGAAATGTCGCACAACGAAAAATCATAGCGACTTTTGGCGATGATAACGAACAATATATTTGCCTTTCGGCAGGAATACAAATCGGCGGAGTACAATGATGTTTAAGAGGAGGAAAAAAACGTAAAAGTGTTAGATAACGAAGAAACTAATGGCGGTATTAATCTTAGCGATGTTGTGGACGATTCGTCATGGAAAATTTTTGAAGATGTTGAAAATCTGGAGGAATGGTTAGGAATAGACTACAGCAATTCAGATACACCAAGAATAATAGAAAAATTAAATTTTGAATAATAACAACAAAGGACTGTATTCAACGGAAAATTTGAATACAGTCCTTTATCGTTGCAAAGAGAAAAATTCAACCTATTATAAAATATCAGGAGGTATTTATATGAAACAGACAAAAACAAGTATCAGGCAGGATAAAATGAATAGGCTTGCAAGATGTTTCGGGGCAGAAACAGGAACAAGAACGGGAAAGGCTTGCAGAGGAAAATATAGCGGTTGTACTGATTATTCAGTCACATTCAATAACAGTGAAAGACTTTATATCTGTACGGGTACAAAATACTTTGATACAAAATTAGATGAACAACTGGCTATATATGAAAATTTTTCCACAATGAAGCCGGAAATTCTGAACACACTACACGAGATGGAGACGAAAGACAACATCAAAGCTGCGGAGATGGGTTTACATCAGTATCATTTAATCAATGTTGACTTTGTAAAAAATGATGATTGGAATATGGGAAAGTTTTATTTTGAAATTGAAGTAAACGGTATCCATATCTATATGGTAGAAGCAGGGCTTATTTATGCGATATATAATTCTTGTAGAGACAGGAAAACAGATTATATACCTTATGAATATAGTAATAAATTCTTTGTAGCCGGAGGGATTGAAAAAGAAAAAGCAGATTTTATCTTTAACGGTGTAGGACATCAGTCAGACGGAGATATGTACAGATTGGATGGAAATTTATTTACGAAAATGGTGTAAGAGTAGATAAAATAGGAGGTAATTTATTATGAATGGTATAGAAAAATTGATAACACCATACATTTATGAACTAATGGTAAACGGAAATAACATTATGTTATTCCCTGACAACAAGCAAATTATCTTGAATGAAGAAATTGATGAATGGAATTTTACACACGAGAGTATCAATAATCCAATAGATAGAATTACATTCTTCAATCATGGTGACGGATATGTAATTCATAGGCACGGAATAAAAGGCGGTGCAACGGATATTGTAATTGCAATGCAGGATATACAGAAGGGATATGAACATTTAATAAACCTTCCTTTTGAAAACACCGGAACTTTCAATTATGAGTGGTGGAAAATATAAACTTAAAATGATAATTTTATTAGGAGGTATTAATTATGGGACAGCGTTCACAGATTTATGTTAGATACGAGGGAAAGTTGATTATTGCCAGATATTATCAATGGAATTATGGAGAGCGTATGATAAGTCGTGCAAGATATGGGATCGAACATATCAAGTGTGATATTGATGAAGGTTATACTTTTTGTTTTACTACAGAACGCTATATTAACCGTTATATCCATATCTTTGATACAAATTTTGATATGAAGGATGTAGCGATTAGTACGGATATCTTCAAAGAGTTTGAAGAATGGAAAGTCGAAGAACCCGAACTTGATTTCAAACAATATTGTTTTACGTATCAAGATAACAATGACGGAAAACTTCTAATTGATATATCAGGGAAAACTATAAAATATGCTTTCCTTGACAGTGAAACAGACATTAAACATATTATGTCAGCAAGACAATATATGGCTTGGGATAGCATAAATTGGAGGCACTCCAAATATATTGGTGCTGCTGGAATCCGTGCTTGCAAAGATAATATTCAGTCTATTAATTCAATGGCAAGACTTATGACAGAGCAAGAGGTTATAGATTTTCTGCAAACTGATGATTATTTTGGAAAATCACAATCAGAATTAATGTTTTAAAATGGCAATTTTAATATTTGTTTAAACGGAAAATCTGACCGCTGACCTACCGGCAATACGGGGAGAAAAGCGAGGTAAAATTATGAGCTTTAAAATTGAAAACGGTGTACTCAAAAAGTATGTAGAAGAACCAGAAGTTACAAATATAGTTATTCCCAACGGCATAAAGAGCATTGATGATAATGCATTTGAGGGTTGTGAAAGTCTAACAAGTATCACCATACCCGACAGCGTGACGAGTATTGGCGATGGGGTATTTGAGGGTTGTGAAAGTCTAACAAGTATCACCATACCCGACAGCGTGACGAGCATTGGAGATTGGGCATTTGACGGTTGCAGCAGTCTTACAAGCATCACCATACCCGACAGCGTGACGAGCATTGGAGATTGGGCATTTGACGGTTGCAGCAGTCTTACAAGCATCACCATTGACAACAGCGTGACGAGAATTGGATGGATGGCATTTGAGGGTTGCACCAACCTAACAAGCATTACCATCCCCGACAGCGTGACGAGTATTGGCGATGGGGCATTTGAGGGTTGTGAAAGTCTAACAAGTATCAACATCCCTGATAGTGTGACGAGCATTGGATATAGGGCATTTTACGGTTGCGAAAGCCTAACAAGTATCATCATTCCTGACAGTGTAACAAACATTGGAATTGATGCATTTAGGGGTTGCAACAGCTTAACCATATATGGAAATCGTGGGAGTTATGCGGAAAAGTATGCTAAAGGCAGGGGTATAAATTTTATTACTGTTTAACAAAATAAAAAGCTGACCTATCGGCTATACGGGGAGAACGGAGTTTATTATGAGAACACAGGAACAGATTTTAATGACAATTTTGAAATGCGGCTCTCACGATTTAATGTTTTTAGACAAAATTGGATATGATGTTGATGAGATTGTCAAGGATTTAATGGATAATGGAATCCTAAATTACAATGAAATTTGGAGAGGGGTTTTTTACAAGGCTATATCTGACCTAACAAGTATTATTCAAGATAAAAAAGATGAAATTATTGAAGAAATACAGTCTCAATTAGATGAAGAACAGGAAGGTATTAGTAATAGTGAATACACAGAGGAAGAAATAAAGGGTTGCTCCGAGCATCAGCAACTAATAGCGGACTTAAAACTTATTACAAGTGGAGAATTAGATGATTTAGATGACTATTATGACTATTATCTAAATTATACAGACACACATATATATATTAAATATCTTGACTTTTTTGAAAGATATTTGCCAGATGATATTGACGAACTTGAAAACAATATGGGTGTTTATTTTGAACGTATGAATCATTAAGGAACAAGTAAGTAAAAATAATATTAGGAGGTAAATAAAATGACAATAAGCGAATTTTTTGAAAACTTTAGGGATAATCAAGTATTTGATATTGTGATTTATGATTGCAATGATGATATGGAATATTATACCACTACTGACGATATTGAAAAAGATTTTAATAAAGACTATCTTGACAATGTGGAGATTGTTAATTGGTATATGAGAGATGGCACATTTAATCTTGATGTATGTGAATGAGGAGGTATCGTTATGAGTAGAAGAATGAGTGCAAGTAGTTATAACAAAATGTTAAACAGTTATCATTTCTTTGATACAAGAGAGGACGCCCTTGCGTATATTAAATCGCACAGATGGAGAAAATATACATTATCCAGTAACGAATCAGGTACTTGTTGGACTGTATATCATAAAGAGAGGTGAATGTTGTATGCCGTTTAAATCAGAAAAAATAAAGCTACCGAAACAGTACGACAGAAGGATTAAACTAACTGATGAGCAAAGAGAGGAAATAAAAGAAAAATATGCTTCAGGTGTGTATAGCCAAAGAGCGTTGGCGTTAGAATATCATGTATCACGCAGGCTTATTTCTTTTATTATAGATCCTGAGAAATATGAAATATCAAAAGAACAATATAGGGAACGGAGAAAGGATGGAAGATATAAGCCGGATAGAGAATCGTGGAATGAGACTCAACGGAAACACAGAGAATACAAAAATAGGTTATATGCAGAAGGCAAAATCGGATAACGGCAGGTGATATTATGTCGGAAGTTTTTAGAGTAAACAAAACAAAAGATTATACAGTGATGTCTAATCATCATTTCAAAAATAAAAACTTATCACTCAAAGCAAAAGGTTTGTTGTCTTTGATGTTGTCATTACCGGATGATTGGAATTATTCTATTAAGGGTTTGGTTACACTAAATAAAGATGGTAGAGATTCTATTATCGCTGCACTCAAAGAGTTAGAAAAAGAAAAATACGTTATTAGACGGAGACTGAGAAATAAAAAAGGACAGGTGACTACAACAGAATACATTATATCTGAAACACCTATTACGGATTTTCCTACACAGGGAAATCCTATGCAGGCAAACCCTATTCAGGGAGAACCTATTCAGGAAAATCCGACACTATCAAATACTAATCAATCAAATACTTATGGTATAAAATATCTATCTATCAATCACTCATCTAATAGTAAAACGGAAAATTCAAATGTTGAAAGTTATGTTGAAAACTTTCATAATATCGTAAAGCAAGTTAAAGAACAGATCGACTACATAAAATTTATTTATCAGAATAAGAACACAGATAAGTTAGACGAGATTGTAAATATTATAGCTGAGATATACATATCTAATAAAGACAGAAAAATTAATGGTTATACAGTACCGTATAGTGTTATTCAAAATGTTTTTAGTAAACTGGATTATGATTGCATCGTGTATGTTGTTGACTGCATTGAAGAACAAAGTAAAAAGAAAAGAATAACAAATATAAAAAGTTATTTAATAACAGCTCTTTACAATGCGCCTTTTACGATTGGCAATTACTATTCAGCACAATGCAATTATGATATAGAAAATAATGATAATTAATAATAACTACTTGACAAACAGATTTGTTTATGGTACAATATTGTTGTAAAATTGTTATTTGAGTAAAAGGAGTGTTGTTATATGGAAGAAGATAAGAGAGTAACTTTTAACACTACGATTCGTAAGTCAACTGCGGATATGTTTCGTAGTTATTGCAAAGAAAACTCTTTGCCAATGAATACTGTCATGGAAACCTTTTTCAAACAGTTTGCAGATGGAGAATTTATTGTTAAAATTGGTAATGGAACAATGAAATTAGAGCTTTCAGATTCCGAAAAGTAGCAAATAAACGGAGGATAAATTTTCCTCCGTTTATTTGCATTAAATTTCTAACAATGAAAATAATATAATTATATAAATTTATTTATTGAGGTGGTAATATGTTTTTAAATTTATTGTTGTCCGCTTTGTTTTTAGGTAGAGAATACATCAAAGAAAAAACTACACCTGTTATTCCTGCAAGTTATTGGAATAACAAAGAATTGATTTACAAAGATAGAGTAGGAAGATGTATCTCGCCCGAACAGTTTATGAAAAATCTTGAAAGTGGTAAATACTATCTGCCTGATAAACCAAAAGAAGTAACTAAAGAATCTGCGAGAGAACCAATTAAAGAGACTAAAACGGTTTATATAGTAAGACATTCACCACATGATGGTTATTTTAGTGGGAGAAAACAATATCATGAGTTTTTACCTTCCGGCAAAAAGTTTTATCAAGCTTATGATAGTGATTGGAAAGTGTGGATTACTGTAGGTGAAAATAATGTCGATATAAAAGATTGTGACTTTATATATTTGGGTGACAAATGGTAATTAAATAAAGTGAGGTATGGTTATGAATAATTCAATGGTATTGACAAATCATAATACAGATAATATAATTTACATGACGGAAATTATTAAACCAAAAGAAAACCCAAAAAAGAAACCAAAATTAAACAAAGATGGAACTATATCAAAAAGACATTCAAACAAAGTAGCCGGTGTTTCGTCTGAAGTATTCTCTTTTAAAACCAAAGAAGAAATTAATGCTATGATAAGTGTTTTTGATAAACGCATAAATGATGCCCCTGATGCTGATAAGTTAAGAATAGCAAGACGAAATAAATTGTTGTTTATACTTGGTATTAATTTAGGACTTAGAGCTTCGGATCTAAGAAAGATTACATTTAAATTCTTTTTTTCAGAAACTGATAATGGTGGATATGAATGGAATGAATATTATTCATTAGTGCCTGAGAAACAAAAAAGACAGCGTAAGTATATAAAATTATTCTTCAATGATACTGTACGAAATGCAATTCTTAATTATATCGAGTATTATCCTATAAGCGACATAGACGATTTTGTTTTTGTATCAAGGATAGGGAAAGGAAAATGTTCGATTAGCGAACCAGCGATCTGGGATATTTTAAATAAGACTGCTTTAGAAGCAGGAATACAACAAAATATAGGCAGTCATAGTCTACGGAAAACTTTTGGTTATTGGATATGGCATGAAGCAGTTGACAAAGACAAGGCTTTAGTTATTTTACAACAATGCTTTGCTCATTCATCTACACAGATAACAATGAAGTATATCGGAATACTTGACGATGAGATTAAAGATACTTATTACAGTATCAGTTTGGGCAGTGATGGTGTATCATTCGGATAGAATAAATGGAGTGATTTTATGTTATTTGGTAATAAAATATATGACAAATATAGTTTAAGCTATAGTAGAAAAGGGAAAAAAAATGGATACAATGCTGAAATTGTATATTCTTGTATTCATAATTATTATTTCTTCTTAATCGAAAATACAAAACGAGATTATATATTTAATTCTTTATGGCATTTTAATGGGTTTAGCGATGAAGAAGAATGTATGATTGCTTGTGAAAACAAAATCGATGAATTAATAAGTAATAAATATAATTAGGATTTTAAGATATGAGTTATAAAGAAAATAGTCATTATTTTAGGAGGTATTATTATGAGTCTTGAAAAATCAAACATCGCTTGGTCAGCAAAGCAGATAGCAGCAATGGTTAAGAATGGAAAAATTGACTTCAATCATATTGTTCAGAGATCGTTTGTTTGGGAACGTAGCAGAAAATCAGCATTGATTGAAAGTATGATACTTGGTTATCCTGTACCGAGTATTTTTGCAAAAAGAATTGATGATGGTACAGGTAAGCGTGGTGGTAATATATATTACATTATGGATGGCAAACAGCGTTTATCAACTATTAAAGAATATCTTAGTGATGAGTTTGAATTGACAGATTTACCAACAGTTAAATATATAGATAATGAGACTGGCAATGAAACCGAAGAAGATATTTCAGGAATGACTTTTAGTGAACTGCCTGAAAGTTTGCAAGATATATTGAAAGATGTAATGTTTAGTATTATTTATTTTGATAACCTTACCAAAGAAGAGGAAAGGGAGCTATTCAAAAGACTTAATGCTGGAAAACCATTATCAACAAAATCAAAGGTACTTGCATCTTGTAGGGATATTGAGGGTATTCTTGACATAGGCGAACACGAATTGTTCAAAGAAATGCTCACAGAAAAAGCAAGAATGAATAAAAATCAGGTGTCTATTATAGTTAAGGCGTGGTGTATGTTAAATAAGCCTATTGAGGATATATCTTTTGAAGGTAAATCTTTAAATCCATTTACGGAAAATCTTGTTATATCTCAGGATGAAAGAGAAAGACTCGATGAAGTATTTAATTTAATCCTTGATACACACACAACATTGTTATTTCATAAGCATAATAAAGTAGCAAAGAAGCTTTATACAGAAACACACATGATTTCGTTTATTCCATATTTTGCGAAAGCTATAGATAGTGATTATAATAGTGACATTATGGCTGAATGGATATTCAGTTTCTTCGATAGCGACAATGGCGCAAGCATCAATTCTGAATACAATGCTGCTGCTGGTGCTGGTTCTGCAAAGCCTGTAACTATTCAGATTAGGAATAAGGCATTAGATGAAAGTTTCAAAGAATTTTTTAATAAATGATAAGTTAAATTATACAAATTGTATAATTTCATAAAGTAAATAATAGTTGATTTTAGGATAACGTTGTGTTATAATTATACTACTATATATAACAATCGGGTGATGACTATGAACGAACAATATCAAAAATTTATAGACTCCAATGATAGTGACAGTACAAAGAAAAGCTTAAAGTTTTATTTTGAGTTGTTGGATAAGCATTATATAGATATAAGCAGCGAAACAATCACAACTATTGAACAGTTAGAAAAAGTATTTGTTATCTGCGGTATAAATAATTTTAATAGTTTAATTAGTTTTCGTTCTGTTTTAAAGGCGTATGCGATTTTTATTAACGATAAGGTATTATTTAATTTGGTTAGGAAACTTGATATTTATAAGGTTTTAAAGAAAATCAAACCAAATATGAAGCATACTTATCTTTCATCGTCTGAATTTCAAGACATTTATAATGCTATTGGTGTATATAATGAAGATACTTTTTCTTATAATGCTCTGTATTATAAGTCTTTGTTTCAGTCAATATACGAGGGTATATATTGCGAAGATATGAGCGTATTAAAAAATCTTAGAGCATCCGATATTGAAGGTAATGTTGTTACAATTCGTGACGATAATGGTTCTGAATGGAAAACTGATATTTCAGAACAACTTGCATCTGATTTACTTGTGCTTGCTAATAAGTCTATATGGTATAGAAAAAATCGTAATGGATTATGTAATATTAAAACAGAGGGATTGTATTATGATTCTGTTTTCAAAGTTGAAATAAGAGCATATGATTCTAAATATTCTTATCGTAGTAGTTATTATATAAGACTGCGTAAAATTACCAAAGAGTATATAGGTTATTCTGTAGCGCCTAAAAATTTATTTCTTAGCGGCATTATTAATCGCATAAAAGAACAATACGGCAAATCCGATGAGGAATTTGTTTTAGGTATTCAAAATAGTGACCCATTATTAGTAGAGATTTACAATCAAGAAGCCAAAAGATGTAATTATAATGTGGGCTTTTGGAATTTTAGACAAACTGTAAGTGGTAGGATATAAGTAACGAATTGGCTGCCGTAAAATAAGCGACAGCCAATTATTTGTGGTTTATCCTTTTTTGTTCTTTTGAATATAAGAATCGAATTGTTCATAAACTTTTCGTTCAAGAGTAGAAATTAAGAACATATTTCGTTGATATAATATTTTCATTCGTTCTGCACGAAATTTAGCAGCTTGATACGATATATTGCATACCTCTTGTATTTCTTCAGGTGTATGGAGATTTAATCCCCATAGGACACAAGCAGGGGCAAGTAGTCGAGCTGCAAACATATCAGCTTCTTGTTCTTCCGGATTACGCTTTTGGAAAGTACGATACTTTTTGTCGGCAACAAGCAAATGCCCTAATAGGATATGTCCTATTTCATGAGCAACCGTAAATCTTCTCGCCGGAATAGATTCTTTTTCGTTGTAGATAACATACCAATTCCCCTCCGCTAATATAGCCAGACCTCTTTCGCCTGACGATAATAAAGGATATTCAAGGTCGCAATTTCGTATTTGTTTTATTCCTAATTCTTTGGTAATAAAATCAACTGAAACAGGTAATTGGTTGATTTTCAATTCTATTATCGTTTTCCAAACTGCATCTCTGACATTTTTATATTTTCCATATAACATAAAATCCACCTCATAGGATATTGTAACCTATAAGGTGGATTTTTATTTCTATTCTTCTGACGGTTTACTAATCACAGTCTTTAGATTTTCAACATTAATCTCTTTATGTTCGGATATACCGTTTCTTGCCGCTTTTGATGTCGTATCGGGTGGAATTGGTAGTCCTGTGATGTTTTCGATATGTTTGTTTGAAGATTGCACTTGCGACCGTGATAACAAATATTTCAAATAATCTAAGACAATATTTTGTGTTGATGAAGGTAATTGATGGTATATATTTAATAGTTCTTGCTCATTTGAATTAACAGCAGGAGATTCGTCTGAATAATTGCTTCTCGTAGTCCTGCCGAGTAAATAATCAACGGAACAATCAAGGTAGTCGGCTATTTTTGCAAGTCTATCGCTTTTTATCATCCTACCGTCATAAAGATTAGTCATAGTATTAGCTGTAAATCCTAAATCAATAAACATTTTTTGCAATACTATATTTTTTTCAAAAGCTAAAGTTTTAATTCTTTGTGCAATATCAACAGGTGAATACATATAAAACCGTCCTTTATTGTGAGAAATAACATTTGTGCTTAAAAGTAGAAAAATAGTATTGACTTCTACTTATTGAGGTATTATAATTATAACATAATCAATCAAGAAAGAACAAAATTAAATCTTTCTTGATAAAATTATAACATAGACTGTTAATAAAAGCAAGTTAAATTTAGAAAGGATGTTCATTATGAAACAGAATACAGTAGAGTACACAAAGGCAAGCAATATCAATATCAATGCAGAGTTTGAACGGTTGAAAAATATAGACTTTGTTCAATTAAGACCTTATCAGATTCACTTTATAGAAAATGTTATGTCGATGAGAGAGTTTGAAGAAACTAATAATAATTTCTGCCTGTTGAAAAAAGCATTGTTTGAAAAAGAAATTAATACAATCGGTGTTTCAGTTGGTAAGAAATATAAGAATTGTTTCACAGAACATCTTCATGTACATACGGATTCACCTCGTATAGCAATAGGCAACTGGAATAAGACAGAGCCTACATTTAGCGTTAGTGATAATAATTATACGAATGTTGTCCTGTGTTCAATCAATTTGGCTTGTATTGAAAACCTTGAAGTGAGTGTCAGCGAATTTGATGATTGTGATGTGTATGACATTTATTTTACTTATCGTGGCAGTTGTGGAATGAAACTGGATTATAACATTACGGTCAAGACTAAGAAATGAACGGAGGGAAAACAAAATAAATGTTTTACAATATTACAATAGTAATTTCAGATGTGATTATCTTAGATGATTTTTGCTTAAATAGGCGAGAAGCCCCACCTATTTAAGCAAAAAAGATGTTGATAATAGACAGCATAAGAAGTTCTATAAAAATTTTAATATTTTTTTTAAAAAGTCTTGACAAATCAATCTGTATAGTTTATAATATTATATAGACTAAGAAAGCGAAAAAGTAATAATGAAAATCCTAAAATAACTTAACTAATAAATATATATAATAACAAAGGTTGTGATACTAATGAGATTGATTAAAAGAGTTAATCATCTTATTTCTAATAGTGGGTTTATCCTAAAAGGCGAGTGTTGCTGATTAGCTCGCCAAAAATAAATCAGCCGTATCAGACTTAATAGCGGTTAGGTAAGCGCAACTTAACAAGGCAGTGAAGTACAAGCGATAAGTTAAGTCTAATATGTTTAGTATGTGTTCGTAACTCAGTTGGTAGAGTATCTGACTTTTAATCAGAGAGTCGGGAGTTCGAGTCTCCTCGGACACACTACATAATGCGGTATGTGTGTAATGGCAGCACATCAGACTTTGACTCTGAGAGTACAGGTTCGAGTCCTGTTACCGCAGCCAAATATGGAGGTATGGCGAAATAGGAAGTACGCTACAGACTTAAAATCTGTTGGTAGAAATACCGTGTGGGTTCAAGTCCCACTACCTCCACCAATTACAACAATACATTTATATACCTCCTTTTTCTTTAAGACAAATCGGAAAGACGGTTGACAAATTGGAAAGACAGTTTGACAAATTGGAAAGACAGTTTGACAGCTCGGAAAGACGAGCAAATACGCTGGTGTGGCGAAATCGGCAGACGCAAGGGACTTAAAATCCCTCGGTAGCAATACCGTACCGGTTCAAATCCGGTCACCAGCACTCTACTTTGATAGAAAAATAAAACAAAACACAATGAAAGGAAAGCCAAAATATAATGATTAGAATTGTAGAAAAGAATTTGTTTGACAGCAAAGCAAATTTTATCGTTCATCAGGTGAACGTTCAGGGCGTTATGGGATCAGGTGTAGCTAAACAAATAGCCGAGCAATATCCATTTGTTGACAAAGAATATAGAAAATATGTATTTCATTGTCAAAAGAAAAATAAAAAGATACTTGGTACAGTACAATATGTTCCAACAGAAGTATGGGCTATTGGTTTAGTTGATACTATTAAAAATAACAGAATAGAAAAATACGATGTAGATTATAAATATATCGTAAATTTATTCGGTCAAGAAAATTACGGCACAGGACTTCAAACAGATTTAGCGGAGATGAAAAATGCTTTTATAGATATTCGTAAAAAGGCTTTAAGTGTGGGTGCATCAATAGCAATGCCCTTTAAGATAGGCAGTTGTCGTGGGGGTGCTGATTGGAAAGATGTCTATGCTATTATTAAAGAAGTCTTTGGCGATAGCGGATTAGACGTTGAAATATGTAGGTGCGATATGAAATAATTTATGCAACTAATCGATATATATAGGAACTATGAATAATTTAAATAAAGAACAGCAAAAATTAGTTGAAGATAACCATAACTTAATTTATAGTTTTGCTAAATCACGAATGGTAGATACAGAGGAATATTATGATGTGTTTGCAATAGGACTGTGTAAAGCTGCTTTAATATACGATAAAAGCAAAGGAGCATTTTCTACATTGGCTTATAAATGTATGAGTAATGAATATCATATGATTCGAAGCATAGAAACCAGACAAAAGACTATTCCTGAATCATTAATTATATCATTAGATGAGCCGATTGGTGTTTCTGAGGAAGATGGTAATGAATCTACATTATATGATTATATAATAAAAGATGTATTTCCTACTCCTGAAAATAGTACAGTAAATTCTATTGTATTTAATGATTTTTATAATAGCGAACTAACCAAACAACAACAAGATGTTGTTAAGATTTTACTACAAGGCGAAACACAGTTTGAGATTAGCAAGATGTTGGGATTAACACATCAAAGAATTAGTGCGATAGTGCATAGAATAAGAGAGAAATGGGTTAAATTCAACAAATAAAGATGTATAACATATCTTAAAACTATTCTTTTAAGTGATAACATAGGAGGGTTTGAATGGTAAATGTATTGAGTTTGTTTGATGGGATGAGCTGCGGAATGTTGGCTATGATGGGTGCAGGAGTTAAGGTTGATAATTATTATGCGTATGAGATTGACAAATACGCTGTAAAAACAAGTCAACATAATTTCCCACAAATAAAGCAATGTGGTGATGTATTCAAAGGAGACTATACTTAATACGAGGGGATTGATTATCTTATAGGTGGAAGTCCCTGTGTCCCTGCTGATACAAAAATTAAAACAGATAAAGGTTATAAAAAAATCGTTGATATACAAATTGGAGATATGGTATTGACTCACTTAAACAGATATATGCCTGTATCAAGATTATATAAGCGTAAAACCGAACATTTGTATAATATAAAATTTAATGGTAATGAAGTTTTGAAAATTACAGGCAATCATCCTGTTTACGTATATAGAAACAATAAATTTGAATTTGTGAGAACAGACCAGCTTACAATAAATGACTATGTTTGTGTCAACATCAATCAAAAAACAAATAAATTAGAATATTCAGACGATATATTATGGTTAGCTGGTAGAGCAATAGCAGATGGTTATTTGTCAAAAGATAAAAATAAAGTTGTGATTTCTGTAGGTAAGAATAAAATATTAGAATTTGAACAACATCTTTCAAATATATCTTATTATATTTTACATAAAGATAGAGCTGCACCAGAATATTGCATTAACTCGCAAGAATTAACTGAGTTTTATGCTTATTTCGGAAATAGAAAAGCGTTAGATAAATATATACCAGATGAAATATTAAATCTTCCAAAACAATTATTAAAGAAAATATATGATGGCTATATATCAGGCGATGGATTTTTAAGAAAAGATAGACCTAATACTGTAATGTGGTGCAGTTCAAGTGAAGATTTAATATTATCTATGGGGTTGTTGACAGCAAAATTATTTGGCAAATATCCAACGACGACTATTCGTGAGGGTGAATATAAGCAGCTACCAAGTGGAATGTGTCATACAAATAAATCATATAATAGTCAAATTAGCATTACAAATAGATTGAATCCTGATTGTAAAATTATAGAAGATAAATTATTACTTAGAATTAAAAGCATAGATAAAAACAGCATTAATACAGATGTGTATAATATAGAAGTCGCAAAAGACCATTCTTATACGGTTAATAATGTTATTGTGCATAATTGTACGTATTGGAGTATTGCCCAATCTCCAGATAAACGAGAGACAACGGCAAGCGGATTAGGCTGGGACTTATTCAGTCAGTATGTAAGAGCTTTGCGAGAAGCGAAACCAAAATACTTCATATACGAAAATAACAAATCAATGTCAAAAGAAATTCGTAAATCAATAACGGAGACATTTGGATTTGAACCTATTATGATAAATTCCGCACTTGTTTCGGCACAAAACCGTCAAAGACTTTATTGGGTTGGCAAAAGAAACGATGATGGTACATATAGCAAAGTCGATGTTGAACAGCCAGAGGACAGAGGGATACTGCTGAGAGATGTTTTGGACGGAGTGGCAATTAAAGAAAAATCCCCTTGTATAGATGCAAATTATTATAAAGGCGGTAATTACACAAACGTAAAAAAACAAAGTGGACAAAGAATGTGTGTTGCCGAACCAGTGGCTTGCCGTTGTCGTGGTCGTACTGATAAAAATGGAAATGGTTATGCTAAATACGAATGTAGAGATGATTGTAAATCTAATACTCTTGATACTAATAGCACAAACGGAAATATGGTTGCTGAACCTGTTAATAAATCAATTAGAGTAGGAATTTATCCTACATCAGATGGTCGTATGTTAAATTCTCAGGGAATGAGAATTTACAGCGTGGATGGCAAATCGGTAACACAGTCTGCACAAGGAGGAGGTATGGGAGCTAAAACAGGATTGTATGCAATACCTGTTACAAAGAATTAACTGATAGTGAAATGGATTATATGGTTCGTGACTATTCGGACAGACGTTGGAATTTTTGCCAAAGACCTGCACAAGATAATAAGGCAAAATGTTTGGTAGCAAATATTGCAAAAGGTGTTCCGTATAATGTATGTGCAATACCTGTTGAGTTTGAAGATGGAATACCAACAAAAGCTATATCGTATGCTGATGGCAAGACGTATAAAGTTTATGAAGTAAAAGAGGGTCAAATAACTATTAAAGAAAAACAATATCCTATTAAGTTACAAGATGGATATTACATTATTCGTAAATTGACTGTATCTGAATGTAAGAGATTGCAAACTGTTCCGGAATGGTTTGAATTTCCTGTAAGTGATACTCAGGCGTACCGACAATTAGGGAATGGCTGGAGCGTTGATGTAATAGCACATTTAATAAAAGCGACATTAAAAGACAAACAAGAAAGTGTGTGATTAGTAATGATAAAGTCAATATCATTATCTGCAAATGATATAGAAGAAGTAAATCGTATTGCTATGGAACAGGATAAACGAGCAACAATTCAAATCTCGCAGAATAATATAAATATAAGTGCAAGGTCTATACTCGGTTATCATATTTTAGACTTTTCTAAACCGATGAATTTGATTGTATATGATTATGATACAGAAAATATAATGAATAGGTTTAGTAAATGGTTTGTTGATACTATATAAAAATAAGATTTTATAGTATATCAACAACTAAATATATATAATAATTATAAAGAAAGAGAGGATGTTAAAAATGAAGAATATTAAAAAGTGGATTATTGGCGGTTTGATTATAGGTATGATTTCAGGTGTAGGTATTATTGCTACTGTGAATAATAACACAGTAGATACAAATGCTGTTGATACTGTTCCTTGCGTATCAGACAATGTAATCATTAGTGATGATATTTGCACAAATAGTTCTGAAGAATATACGATGGATGTGGTTTATACGACAGACTGGTTGCGAGTAAGAACGAATCCATCGTTTGATGCTGATATAGTAGATGTGTTTTCACCTGATACTGCTGTAATGAGAATTGCAACGCTTGATAATGGATGGTCTAAAGTTGTTTATAACGAAGAAATAAAGTATATGCACTCTGATTATTTAAGTGAAACAGCTATTGATTATCCAGTCGATGAAAACGACATTGATGATACTGTTGAAAATAATGATTGTATAACTGATACAGGTGTATATTATGATTGTGACAATGAAGCTTATTGCGAAAGTAATTACTGCAATGCGGATTATACAGCAGAGGAATTTCAAGAATTAGGGGTTATTTCTTGGGGAATGTATCGTTATACTTGGTATAGCGAATTAGTATTAACAGGCGAGGGGCTTGACATTGAAGGCAGACATACTGATGAAAATGGTTTCGTATGTGATATAGATAATTATATTTGTGTTGCATCTGATTCATTAGATAGAGGAACGATAGTAGATACTCCGTTTGGTAAGCAAGGAAAGGTTTATGATTGCGGTTGTGATTCAGATGATATCATAGATTGTTATGTATCGTGGTGATGGCATGAAATACAATTATTACAAAAATGCGTTAGCATTTATGTTGTTTTTATATTTATCAAATGATAAAAAATAATAAAATTCGGTTGGCATAAGGTATCTACTATGTCGTAAAACCAAAAAAGAGTATATATTTTAACTGTTATACTATTTCGCCTGATTGGTTTCCTTTACATAAATTAAAAAAAATACGCAAACAACACAAATGATTGATTTAACGAGGTGTTTATTATGGAAAATATATTTTATGTTTTTGATGATTTTTACAATGATAATTTGAGTAAGTCAGAACAAGATTCTATTAAAGGTATTAAGAATATTAACAAAACTACAAACAATAAGAAAAATAAAACGAAAACTAATAAGAATCCTGCAAAGGTAGATAGTGGTAATAAAAATGATGTTATGCAGAATGAGACAATAGAAGATGTTAAACCTTTCGATATAGATACTGCTATTGCAAATGCGAAATTAAAACAAGAACAAGGCGATACTATTGTTATTGTTCATTACACAAATGATTTGACAAATTATATAAATGCTGCTATTAGACAAGCAAGCGTTGATGGGTTTAGAGTTTGTATTGTAGATGTTTATAATATTCTTGACCGTAGATTTGGCGAGCTTGACTTTGACATACAGACAGAAATTATTGGTAAGGTTGCTAATAAATTTAGAGAAGGAGGATATAGTGTTTTTATGTCGCTTCGATGGGAGTTTGGTAAGATCAAGAGAAGAGCAATAAAGATTAGTTGGTAATAGTAAAAGAAAGGCGAAAAAATATGTTTACAGTTTTTAGAAATGACAAAGTAGTTCTTATTAAAGAATTTGATAAAATGAGTACGGTCGGACAAGAATATGAAGTTGCAAATGTTACAGATACAGCAATTGTACTAAGAGATACCGAAACAAAGATAGTTGTCGGAGTTGTTTGTATTGATGATTTTGATAAGTATTTTGCAAAGTCTTTAAAGTCTAAGAAGTGGACTGAGTGGACAAAACTTATTGCTAATAATGATAGTGTTGTATTCTATAGAACGAATGGCGTTAAGGTACAAGTTAAATCTGTAAGTAATGTCATTGGTACTGCTTGTTGTAATTCAAAAGATATTTTTAATCTTTATGTAGGCATAAGAATTGCTTATTTACGTATGCAAAATAAGATACTTAATGCAACTATTGAAAAGATGGATATGGTTAGTGATATTGAGGACTGGAAGAAACTTAAAGATATTGTTTATAACAATAATAATACTATCAATAAGATTGTAAAAGATTACATAAAGACATAACAGGAGGGGGGTGAAAATATGAGTTTGATAAGCGGGAAAAGAGAAATAACAAAAGAACAGTACGAAAGAGCAAAATGCAATCGTAATTATATAGCTGATGAAGATATGACTGATATTTTCAATGCAAGTGAATTATATGGCTATGGTGTTTATGGTGCAAGAGTATATAAAGAAGATGATAAATATTATGTTTATTATAGTATAGGTGATAGTTGCGATTAGTTTACAGAGGTGTTGTTAAAATGATTTATTTAGATAATGCTGCAACTACAAAACCACTAAAAGAAGTACAAGAGTGTGTTGTTGAATATATGACTGATAAATGGCATAACCCTTCTGCTTTATATACAAATGCAAATAAGGTTCGTTTGGATATTGAAAACGCAAGAAAAAATATAGCTAAATTTATCAATGCTAATAGTGATGAAATATATTTTACATCTGGTGCAACCGAAAGCAACAACTGGGCTTTAAGAGGTTTTGTTGATTATTGTATTGCAAATAAGTATAAACCCATTATTATAACTTCTGCAATGGAACATAAGTCAATTACCGATTGTTTAATTGGAATGATGTCTATTTATTCTGAGTTAAGAGTGTATGAAGTTCGTGTTCATAAAAAAACAGGATTTATAGACGAAAAACATTTGCAAAATATATTACAGATAGTTTTTGACAAATACTATAATCTATATAAATACAAAATTCTTGTTTCAGTTCAATATGCTAATTCAGAAATAGGGACTATTCAGGATATAAAAAGGATAGCACCAATAGTACACGCATATGGTGGTATTATTCATACTGATGCAACGCAAGCTTTTGGTCATACATCTATTAATGTTGATTATGAAGATATAGATATGTTAAGTGCTTCAGCACAAAAATGTGGAGGTTTAAAAGGAACTGGAATATTGTATAAATCCAAACATTATAATTTTATCAAGCCTTTAATTTATGGCACACAAGAGAATGGCGAACGTGGCGGTACTGAAAATGTTATAGGTATTATGGCTATGAGCAAAGCGGTTGATTATTGTAGAAATGTACAAATAAACACAGAGGTAGTGATAAAAAATAGAAATTATTTTGTTTATCAGTTAATAACAAGATTTGATTGTAAAGTCAATGGAATCATAGGAGATTATTTACATGGATTCTTTGATAATAGATCACCAAATAATATCAATGTAACATTTCCGCAAAACATAACAGGCGAGGCATTGATTTATATGCTTGATTCTGCTGGTATTATGATTTCTTCTGGTTCAGCTTGTAATTCTCGTACTAATAAATTATCGCCTGTTTTAAAAGCTATTGGTTTGTCGGACGAAGAAATAATAAAAACGATTAGAATTACAATACCTGATAACATTACAAAAGAAGAAATAGATATTGTATTAAATGAAATTGATAGAGCAATTAAGGTATTGACAAATAGTTAATATATAAGAGAGGTGCATGAAGTGTATCTGATAAAAGATAAATCTGGTAGGTATTTAAAAACTACAGTGGATAAAACCACATTTACCACTAATGAAGTTATGGCTGATACTTTTAATAGTCAAAGAGAAGCTACGGATTATATACATAAGCGTTTTCCAAAGAGACGCAGACGATTGTATAAGATAGTTTTTATTAATGATGTAATTGATTTGACTCCAGATACCAACATCCAATCTAATATTAATTATTTTGACAAAAGTCAACAGCAGATAGATAAACTAATCCAAGTGTCTATAAATCCTGAGATAGAAAAATATAGAGTACAACTCATCAAATATGATGATATGATTCTTGATATTAGGCATTATATTAGAGATGAAACAACAAAAGCTAATGCTTGTTGGGGGTACAAAATATTTAAAGCATTGCAAGACATTGAACGTAAAAGAGCTAAATGTAAGAAAGAATTGCAAAGAATTGTGATGTTGAAAAATAAATTAGAGAAAGCTTTGATGGACACAAAAGATTTCGATTATGAACCTTATAAATATAGAGAAATTTATGATATAAACGAATACATAAATAATCCGAATACTTATCAAATGTAAGCGACAGGAGGGCTTGAATTGAATACATCTGATTTGTTTGAAAAAGAATTAAATTACATAAAAAATGAACATATTAAAAATATGGTTATTCAAACGCTTAACACTGCACCTGAATGGTTGCAAGTAATACCAGCCAGCTCATCGGGAAAATATCATTCTGAATATGGGTTAGGAGAAGGTGGTCTTGTCAGACATATTAAAGCAGCAGTTGATATAGCACATTCTTTAACAAAAACAGGCATATTAAATACATTACCTTATAATTTACAAAATATAGATGTTAATTATTATGAGGATGTTATTTATGCAGCATTAATTTTACACGATTGTTGCAAGGCTGATGATACACCACAACACCAAACAATTTTTGAACACCCAGTTATTGCAGCAAATTTATTTTTGAAAATAGCAACTGATTATCTTAATGATAATCCTGATTTTGAGAATATTGAAATAGTCAAGCGTTGTATATTCAGAATTTCAGATGCTATTAGCTGTCACATGGGACAATGGAATACATCAAAATATAATGATAAAGTTCTTCCAACACCACACGATAGCATATCTTGGTTTGTTCATTTGTGTGATTATCTTGCATCACGAAAGTTTTTAAATTTTGATTTTGAAAAATATTATGAATTAGAGGGATAAATAATGAGTATTTTATCTATTGTATCTATTGTATCTATTGTATTAGGAATAATTGTTGTGTTCGGTGGTTTATTCTTTTTCTTGTTTATATACGCTCTTGTATCAGTATCAAAATTTGACGATGAAGAAGTTATGAGAAAAATAACAAATAGAGGTGACAAAAATGGTGAGGTTATCCTTTAAGGATTTTAAAAGACATATAAACGATATAAAAGCGTTGATGAATTTGCAGGATAGAATTGATAATTTTAAACATGAATACAATAAAAGCGGAGTTAAGGATGAATTTGAATTTTATTTTCCAACAGGTATAGATAATATTATTCAATTATTAGCTTTATTGACTAACGATAAGGATGAATGGATTTCATATTGGGTTTATGAACTTAATTTTGGCAAACGAGCAGATGAATTAAAATGTACTGATAAAGACGGAAATAAAATACCAATGAATACTATTGAAGATTTGTGGGCGGTGTTACATAGCGAGGGATGAACTATGGATATGACAATTAAAGAAGAAATTGCAAGAGGGCATCTTGCTTCTGAAATAGTCGGCAGAAGCAATGAAATATCATTGAACAATGTTAATGCAAAGCAAGATTGCTTAAATACCACTAACTGCGAGTATCATTGTAATCATCAATGTGAAAAATTTCCGATAGGTAGTATTGTTTATTATGTTACACACAAATATGATATTTCTTTCGGTGTTGTAATAGCTCATTTTGCTGGAGAAGTAATGTTACAAAAATATGATGTTAATTCTCCGAGAATTATCAATGGTATTCCTGAAAAAGATTTATATACACCTTCAAGATGGTATAAACTTCCTAAAGGTTGGACTTATAATACAAAGTTAATCAATATCGAATATGAGAAATTTGATTATGTTCAGGGTGTTTACCACGAAAAGAATTTAATAATGAATAATCCTGATAATATACGAAAATTGATTGATAATGGTGTATTGATTAAAGTTAATGATAAAGATTATTGTCAATTTGAAACAGAAATGGATAAAAACGGTTGGAGAATTATCAGAAAATATGATATGCAAGACTATCATCCGTCAACTGTTACCGTAAGATTTGACAAAGTGTATAATACATACGCAGAAGCCAAAAAGATAATTGATGACATTCGTGCGGAATGGAAACGGCAAGCTGCATTATCAGACAGGGAATGGTCGATTGAGCAGATGGATAAGACTTTGAATCATTGGCAACAAATCTACAAAATAACCGATGATGAAAAACAGAAATGTCGTGATTGGATAATGGAATTGAAGAACATTGAAGACGTTGAAATCAGATTGTCACAAGGATATATTCAATGGAAATATCAAAAGAACAAAAGATGGGCAACAATAGAGTTGTCTATATAAGGAAGCGAATAAATGTCTTTAATAGTTAAAAAACTATGTCTTTGCTTAAGACGAAAATAGATAGAATTAAAATAACAATGAGGGAGACAGAAATGAAAACATACAAAGGATTTAATAAGGACATGACTTGTAGAGGATTTCAGTACGAAGAAGGGAAGGAGTATGAAACAGATGAAGCAGTGTGTTGTCAAAGCGGATTTCATGCTTGTGAAATGCCTTTAGACGTTTTTAAATATTATGCACCTTCTAAAAGCGTTTATCATGAAGTAGAACAATATGGCGATATTTCAAGAGACGACGAGGATACAAAAATTTCATCTACAAACATAAAAATTGGTACGGAAATAGGAATTGCAGGAATTGTGAAGGCACAAATTGATTTTATCAAAAATAAAATCAAAAAAACAAAAGAAAAAGCTGAATCCGAAGAAGATATCGAAAGTGCGGCGACATCAGGATTTAGGAGCAGTGCCGCAACATCAGGTGATTGGAGCAGTGCGGCAACATCAGGACTTAGGAGCAGTGCCGTAACATCAGGTGATGAAAGCAGTGCCGCAACATCAGGATTTAGGAGCAGTGCGGCGACATCAGGTAATTGGAGCAGTGCGGCAACATCAGGACTTAGGAGCAGTGCGGCGACATCAGGTAATGGGAGTTGCGCCGTAACATCAGGTGATTGGAGCAGTGCCGCAACATCAGATGATGGGAGTTGTGCCGTAACATCAGGTGATTGGAGCAGTGCGGCGACATCAAATAAAAATGCTATTGTTATTGCTTGCGGGAAAAAAGCCAAAGCTAAAGGCGTTAAAGGGTCTTTTCTTGTATTGACAGAATGGAATGAAGGTAGTACAGAGTTACTTTGTGCGAAAATGGAAAGAGTTGACGGTGAAAAAATAAAATCTGATACATGGTATAGACTTGAAAATGGCGAATTTGTAGAAGTGGTAGAAAAATAAACGGCAATGAGTGAACAGTGTAGATACGAATAATAAAGTGTAATGATAGATAAATCAAAAATGTGTAAGGAGTATTTAATAAATGAACAATGAAGAAGCAATTAAACTATTACAAAATACTGTATTAATAATGGTAGGTAAAGATAAGAAAAGTATTAATGATGTTCGTATTGCTCTTGATTTAGCAATACGAAGTTTAAAAGCATGGAATGATTTGCCTTATAACGCAAATAACCTAATTATTGAGGTTGGGCAGAAAGATAATTTATTAAAATAATAGCAAAAAGAGAATAGCAGAAGCACAAGGCAATATAGAAAACAATAATTACAGGAGTGATTAAATGAAACAAAAACATTATATGAATATTGAAAGATTAAAACCTGATTATGCGGATGGTTTTAGAGTAGGAGATAAAATTGTAGTGCAGGAAAAGGTTGATGGAGCTAATGCCTCTATTAGATACGATAAAGAAACAAATATGATTAAAGCCTTTTCGAGGAAAAAAAAATTGGATTGTATGAATAATTTACGAGGATTTTATGAATGGTCACAAAAATTGGACATTGAAAAAGTTAAATCCGTTCTTGGAGATAATCTCTGTTTGTTTGGAGAGTGGCTTGTACTTCATTCTGTTGTATATCCTAAAGAAAGATATAATAATTTCTATTGTTATGATATTTATGATACAGATGTGCACAAGTATTTAACGCAAGATAATGTAAAACAAAAGGTTGCCGAATTGGGCTTGATTTATGTTCCAGTATTTTACGAAGGTAACTTTATATCGTGGGAACATATTAAATCATTTGTTGGCAGAACTAATTTAGGCGGCGAATATGGTGAAGGGGTGGTTATAAAGAATGAATCACGATTAAATGACCCAAATAATCATAAGCCTTTTTATGTAAAGATTGTAGGAGAGAAATTCTGCGAAACAAAAGGACATAAGAGAAACAAGACTATTGATACAGATAAACTTATGGAAAGAGAAAGACAACAAGAATTAGCCGAATCTATTGTTACTGAAGCAAGAGTAAGAAAGTTATTGCATAAAATGGTTGATGATGGGACTATAAGAGAAAATTGGGATAATCACGATATGGGAACGATAGCAAAAAATTTAGGTAGAGCAATACATGATGATTGTATTAAAGAAGAAGCAGCCACAGTCAATGAAATTGGTAGCGGATTTGGAAAGATTGCTTCTTCTATTTCTATGAAAATTGCAAGACAAATATTAGAAGAAAAATGCAATGAGGATTTACATTATATTTCTTGATAAATTGTTTTCAAAATGCTTGACAAATAAATATATATAGTGTATAATTATATATAGTTGAATGTGACAGTAAATAAATTACCTTATATATCAACTAATAAATATACATAATAAAGAGAGGTGATGTTAAATATGGATGTAGTAAATATTTATTTATCTGGTGGTATGAGTGGTCTTTCATTTGGGGAACAGATAGGTTGGCGATATAAAATAATTGATAGTGTTAAAAAAGATGATGCAATTACGGTAAAGCCAATATTTTTCAACCCACCTTATTATTACACACCCTTGCATAAGTATCATAAAACTGAAAAAGAAGTAATGGAATTTGATTTATATAATTTGCGGAAGTCAGATGTTGTTATAGTTAATTTTAATGCCCCAAATAGTATCGGTACTGCTATGGAATTGATGTTAGCCAAAGAGTATAATATACCGATTATAGGCATTAATATAAACCAAACAGAACTACATCCTTGGCTGTTAGAATGTTGTGGTAGAATGTGTGAAAGTGTAGATGAAGCGATAGAGTATGTTAAAAATTATTATTTGATAAACTAATTAATATGTATAATAATATAATTTATAATAATGTTAGATTTGAAAATAGGAGTAGATTTATATGACAAAAGAAAAGAAAGTGCTTAAAAGAGAAAATTGGGTGTCGTCATTTACTTTGATTGGTAAACCAAAGCTTAATGATTATACTTTTAAAATTGATGAAAAATCAGAAAAAAGCAACTGGAGATACAGTAGTCTTAATCTTGGGGTTGATTGCGGAGAAAAGTTTGGAACTGTTTACTGTGAGATGATGGGTGGCTATTCAGAAGAAGGCAATAGTGTTATTTATGCTCACGGTAAGAATGACGATGGTTCAGACAATTTCGATGAACAGATTGTCGTTGATTGGGATGACAGGAATAATGATGAAATTCTTGAAACCATTGGTGATTTGTCATTTATTACTGTTGGTCTTGAAAAGACAGATAAGGATAAAACTTTTTATAAAAAATTCCTTAGTGCTTATGATGCTATAGCATATATTAAAGACCATATTGATGAAAATACTGTTATCAACGTGAAGGGTTCACTGAAATATTCTACATATAATGACAGAACACAATGCAAAAAAATTATTAATAGTATTGCTTTGAGTAAAGTAAATGATGTAAGTAAATATGCAGCAAGGTTTACACAATCAATGTTACTTGATAAAGATTCGGCAAGTTTAAAGAATGTTGATAAAAAAAAGGGCATTATGTATGTAGATGCTAAAGTTCTTGATTATGTTAAGGAAATTAAGGGTACAGAAATCAAAGGTCAGTATCCATTCCCGAAGCAGTTTGAATATGTATTCCCCGACTTGACTAACGCCGAACAATGCAAAAAGATTATGGATAAACTTTTTAAAGTTAAGAAGGGTATTACACAGATTACTTTTGAAGGAGATTTGATTGAAGGTGGGGCTGTTGTAACAACAACGATTGATGATATTCCTGATGATATTAAGGATATGATAGATTGTGGCATTTTCACCGAAGAAGAAGCGTTGGTAAGATGTAGTTCTAATGGAAATCGAGAACAGAGAATGGTGCTTACAAAGCCTTTTATTCGTTTGGTAGGCGATGAAAAAATGCCCGTACCTCAAATTTTTGCAGAGAAATACACTGAAGAAGATTTGATATTTGACTTTAATGATGATAGTCAGGAAGTAGAAAATGTTGAAAACAATACAACAGAATCGGTAATTGCAAGTGACGATATGTCGTGGCTTGATAGTCTTTGATTGGTGATTTAATAAATTTATAAATAACAGAAAGGAAATAAATTATGGGTAAATTTGGTAAAAAGAATCATGTTAATCTTAATCCACTTTCATATAATATTATGCTACTTGGGGAAAGTAAGGTGGGAAAAACCTCTTTAATTAAGGAAGTCTGCGAACAGCTTGTAGGTGATAATGGTTATATGTTTTTAGAATGTGGACAAGAGCGTGGTGCAGATGCGATAGAAGGTATTAGCTATATCAACTGTCCTGAATGGAATATGGATTATGATGAATTGACCAATAGTGCAGGATTTATTGATGTTTGTGAAGATATTATTGAAAATAAGACAAGTGATTATCCTGATTTAAAGGTTGTTATATGGGACACATACGACCATTTAATAAACATAGCCGAATCTGAATCTATCAGACTGTGGAATAGATATTGCAGAGAGAATAATCAACCTGAAAAAATTGCAAAAAGTATTAATGCTGCTTGGGGTGGTTTCGGCAAAGGCGAGAAGAAAGCTATGGAACTTATGTTCGATGTCATGGGACGATTGAGAAGCGTTGGCGTATCAACTATTGTAATAGGTCATGTAAAAATTAAAGAAGTTTCAGATGTGGTATCAGGTGAAACATATCAAGTTTTAACCAGTGATCAACAACAAAACTACTTTAATGCGCTTAAAAAGAATTTACACTTTCTCGGTCTTGCATACATAGACAGACAGATTGTAAAAGAGAAAACAGGCAAAAAGAACATTGTTACAAAGCAAGAAATTACAAAGAATAAGGTTTCTGCCGAAACAAGAAAAATAAAATTTAGAGACGATTCTTATGCTGTTGACTCAGGTTCAAGATTTGCTGATATTGTGCCTGAAATTGAAATGAATGCATCTGAATTTATCAAAGCATTAACCGATGCAATTCTGAATGAACAGAAAAAATCTGGTAAAAGCGTGAGTGAAACAAAAGCAGAACAAGATAAAATTGCAAAGCTTGAAGAAGATAAAATTACGAAAGCAGAGAAGGCAAAAAAAGAAAAAAAACAACTCGATGAGATTGTTAGTCGGATAATTGAATATTTTGTCACAAATAAGACAAATATAGATATTATCAAACCTATTCTTGCAAAGTGTAAAGAATATGGTTACAACACGCCTAAAGATATTGACAACATAGATGTGGCAAAAGACATTCTTACTATGATAGAAGAATAATCCCTATTGAAATAATGTAAACCCTCATAGTGATTGCAACTATGAGGGTAATGTGGAGGTGATTATGTGGCTAAAATGACACAACAAGAAATAAAAGAATGGGATGAACTGTATGAATATGTACGTACAAAGATACTGAGATATGATGAAACTCAGTCTTTATCAAGGACAATGGTATTAAGATTAAAAGGATTGTCAACCAATAAATATATCGAAAATAATAATACCAAAAGTACAGCACATTATTCTTACGCTGTCATTCTAAATACTTTTAAATATTGTTATGTTGATATTTTAAGAAGTATATCCGGTATGAATTTTGCAGACGAAAATCATAAATTTAATTACATCCTTAAAATTGTTGAGTCAAAATTAAATACAGTTTATCTGAAAATGAAAAATAATGAACAATCACAAAACGAAATGAATACCATATTAGACGATCTGTCATCACGTAGTACAGATGGCAAATATAATCCTAATCCTAAAAAAAGAAAAAATCCTTTAATTAGTGATGATATGTGGTGATACTATGGCAGAGATAAATAAAAGGGCATTAAGTGCTTTTGAGCAAGAAATGATTGATACTGCTAAGAAAATATTGGAAATAAAATTAGGCATCGAAGCTAATGTTGTCAGCATTATTTATAAAAAGCCTGAACTTTTATATGATACTGATTTGCAGATTGAGGATTTTCATAATAACATTTGGAAAGTATTTTTTGAAATAGCTCATAGTATAGTTATTGGCGAGAATAAACCTGTATTAGATGAAATGACTATTGGATTTTATCTTGATAAACATTCCAAACTAAAAGCAAAGTATAATGAATATGGTGCTTATTCAACTGTTGACAAAGCTATTAAGTATGTAGAAGTTGAAAACTTTGAAGGCTATTTATCTGATTTAAAAAAATGGAAAACTATTCTGATGTTATGCAAGAAAGGATTTCCAGTTAAAGACAAATTATCCGATTATGCTGATATGAGTTTAGAAGAAATCTATAATTATCACGAAGCGTATTTAAACAATATCTTTATTAATGCTTCTGAATCTATCCGCAGCTATAATGTATTCGACAATATGCAGGATTTTGTTAATGAATTGAATACACAAAAAGAATTTGGTTTACCCCTTTATAATGCAGATATTCTTACACAAGAAATCGGTGGTTTTAATATCAATGGTAATATATATGGATTAGGTGCAGGAAGTGGTGTTGGTAAATCAACTATGGCATTTAATTATTTAGTTCCTTCGGCAATAAAAAACCAAGAACGAATTGTATTTATCATCAACGAGGAAGATGAAAAAAAATTTAAAAAAGAATTAATTGTGTGGGTAGCAAATAATATTTTTGCACACAAAGAGTCTGAATACTTACACAAATACACATTAAGAAATGGAAACTTCGATGAAATAACTCTAAATCTTTTAAAGCAATGCGTGGATTGGATAGAAGCGAGAAAACAAGAATGTATTTTTACCGTTATTCCCTTGGAAAGATATTCTGTTAAAACAGTTATTAAGATTATAAAAAAATATTCAAGTGCATTTAATGTGCGAATGTTTGTATTAGACACATTGAAAGAAAGTTGTGATGCAAAAACAGATGAAATATTTAAGTCAATGATGAGAGATATGATTGCTTTATATGATGTCGTAAAACCATCGGCTAAAAATGTAGGTTTATTCGTTACATATCAGTTAGGTAAAAGTAGTTTGAAAGTTAGGCATTTAACTAATAATGAAATAGGGCAAGCAAAATCAATCATAGATGTTATGTCAGTAAATTTAATGATGAGGCGACCTTATGATGATGAATATAAAGATGGCAAACATTCTATAAAATGTTGGCAGTTTTTAGGTTCTAATCTTAATTCTAAAAAAAGCTTTGAATTAGATAAAGAAAAAAACAAAAATTATATGATAACCTTTATAACTAAAAATAGATTTGGCGATACAGATCGTTTTCAAGTTCTCTCAGAATGTGATTTAAGCACAAATATATATAAAGATATAGGCTATTGTAATGTTCCACAAGATTGGTAGGTGATTTTGTGAACGCAGAATCCCTAAAAAAATATATATTTAAAAAAGAGAAGATTGAATTTATCTTGCAAGCGTTAAATTGTCACAATATACAGTATCACGATAATAATAATTATTTCTCAGCAGCTTTTCCAGATGGTGATAATCCGAAAGGGATTATTCTTAATAATACAGAATATATCCACTTTCATAGTTTTTCAAGAAATATATCAAATGAACATAAAGATTTAATTACATTAGTTGAATACATCAAAAAAATGTCATTTATTAATAGCATCAAATATCTACATAATTTACTTGGATTAGAGATTAAATCCAAAGACTTCATTAACACAGAAAAACCTATTACAAATCCATTATGGGTATTTGAAAGGCTAATTAGCAATACTCAATATTATAACTGCAATGATATACATTATCTGAATGAATCATTACTTGATGATTATATTCCAATTTTATATATAGGTTGGTTTAAAGAAGGTGTTATGCCTTGGTCTGCAAAGAAATTCAATATTGCTTATTCATATAAAAACAAAAGAATAATTATCCCTCATAGATCTTGGAATAATGGTAGGTTAGTTGGCGTAAACGCAAGAACTACTGTTGATAATGCAGATGAGTTAGGAATAAAAAAATATTGGTTAACACCTTCTTATAAAAAAAGTTTAAATGTATATGGTTTGTGGGAAAACAAAACAAGTATAGAACAAAATAAACGTGTTGTAATATTTGAATCTGAGAAGTCTGTTTTAAAAAGAGATAGTTTACTTGATTCAAGTTGTGTGGCAATTTCGGGTAAAAATATTTCATCTGAACAAGTAGCAATTATATTAAGTTTAAATATAAATGAGATTGTTATTGCTTTTGATAAAGATGTATCTATTGAGGAAATTCGGTATTGTTGTTCTAAGTTTTATAAAATTCGTAAAGTGTCTTATATTTACGACAAATGGGATATTCTTGGTAAAAAAGATAGCCCAGCAGATACTACGAATCGAAACTATCAATTTCTATTTGATAATAGAATTGTATTTGATTATAAAGAATATCAAGAATATAAAAAGGGATTAAATAATAAATAAGTGGTTACTCTTTCCTTTAACGAAAAGTAGGTGTTATGTAATGGATAATAAAGAAGCTATTCAACTCTTATATGAGCTATTGTTATTAAAGAGCGATTTTACAGAACTGTACGGTGATATGGGCGACAGTAGTCCATATGAAGAAGCGGTTGAAATTGCAAGGGAAGCGATTGAAAAGCAAATATCCCAAAAATTAAAAAATGAAACGCTTCAAATAAACATAGAAGAAATGGATGAGAAAACAATGGAAGAAATTGTTAAAGAATTAAACAAAGGTACTCTAAGTATAGACAGTACAATGAGCGAATGGATAAATTGCAGTGAAAGGATGCCAGAACCTTTTGAAAGAGTATTAATATTTTGGGAATCAAGCAAAGTTATTGATGTAGCTTTATACAACGATAAAATGAATTGGTGGCAATCTATGGAAGCAGTTGCAAATAAAGCGAGCATTAAATATTGGATGCCTTTACCTGAAAGACCGGAATGATACAGAATGAGAAAACATATTTGTAAAAATTGTATATATTTATGTCCGCATTATGGTAGATATAATAAAAAAGGAGAACGTATAATAAGTTCTTATTTTTGTAGTTGTAGTAATTTTAATCATACTATTACAAAGTTTCCGAAACAATGCAAACATAAAGTTAGTATAGATAAGGAGAATGACAATGCGTGAAATACTTTTTAGAGGGAAACGGATTTATAACGGCGAATGGGTAGAAGGTTATTATGGAGCATATTACAAAGACGGGGTAAAAATTTTTACTATAAGTCAAACAACTTTAGACGGTGAGGCGGATTATCACGTAATCCCTCAAACCGTCGGGCAGTACACAGGTTTGAAAGATAAGAACGGATCGACAAAGATTTTCGAGTATGATATAATAGATGTAAATGGAAGAAAGGTAGGCAACTATTATGAAAACTCAAATTTACTCAAAGACGGAACTTGTTTCCTTGTTGCAAGAATGGGTACAAAAGAATGGTCACGTTCCGAGCAAGAGGCAATTAAACGCGGATGCAAATATGCCGAGTGATATGGCATATCGAAAAGCTTTTGGAAGTTGGGGGAATGCGTTAATCTATTGTGGATATAATGTTGCAAAACCATTCCCAAGTGAAAAATGTAGAGTGGCTGCCGGAAATGCCAAAAGAGGGAAAAAAGGAGAAAATGCCGCAAATTGGAAAGGTGGAAAGGTTAAAAGCAAATTTGGTTATATTCTTATTTGGGACTCTGAATATAAACGATATGTTCCTGAACACAGAAAAATTATGGAAGAATATTTAGGCAGAAAATTGTTAAGTAACGAAGATGTTCACCATATAAACCGTATTAAAGACGATAATAGAATTGAAAATTTGCAAGTTATAAGTCATTCTGAACACACACTTTTACACGAGAAAGAAGATAAAGTAAAGCACATTTGCAAATCAGGCAAAAAGTGCCTATTTCCTGATTGCGAAACAATAACAAACAGTAAATACGGATTGTGTGCAAAACATTATAGAAGACAATGGGATAGACTTAAAAACGGAACAATAAGTGATATGCATGATTTTTCTCAAAGCAAAAGAAAACATTCAGACGAAACAAAAGAAAAATTGCGAGAATGTGCAATTAAGCAAAGAAGAATTAACGGCAAATTTGCAAGCAACACCAACGACAATCCGGAACTATTGGAGGCGAGAATAAATGACGATTGAAGAAGCAATAGAACAATTAGAGGACCTTATCCGTGACAGTAAAAGTTTTTTAGTCGGCGGTGATGATGAAATTTATCACAAGGATATTGAAGCACTTGAAACAGCAATATGGTTTTTAAAAATATTTAAGGAGGATTTTAACAATGAGGGCAAAGGTTATTATATTGACAATGAAGGATATGAAAGATGCGATAATTGCAATGAACACGAAGCAGGGTTAAGATATTTTAAATTTTGTCCTCATTGTGGCAATAGAATAGAGGTAATTAAATGAGTTATTCTTTGGAATTTGTACAACAAATAGCAAAAAATCCTCTCAGAAGTAATTTTGGGGATAGAGATTGGGACAACGCGAATGAATACGATTCATCAGTATTGTTTCATAAAGATGAAATTTCTTTGAAGCGCATTATAACAAAGCCAGATGGTTCGTTGAATAGTTGTGATATAAAAATTAAAATCGATAAAGATGGTGACTTTCAATATTGCGTATCAGATTCATGTTTAAGCGATGGTACTTTACTACATTTGCAAATGTTACTTGATAATATATATAGAAAAATAATATGGGGACAATCATTCTATGCACCTTTAGGCGTTCCCGAAAATCCAAGTTTAATCTCGTACACAGTGGGAAATTATGTTGTACTTACTGAATACAATAAAAAATTTGCCCCAGAAAGCAAACCTTGGCTTACGGAAAGAATAACAATTATGCTACCTGTTAAAGTTGAATTTGAGTAACTAACAAAAATGTGATTATCAAAGTAATGTTATAAAAGCGTGATTTTAAGAGGTGGTGATAATACAAATGACAGTATATTGTGATTGTGAAAACTGCGAATACTGGGAAGATGGATTCTGCTATTCTGATAGTATATATTTAGACGAGAATGGTGTATGTATATCTTGTATATATATAGAAAAACAAGATGACAAGGAGTGAGCAAATGGCACGACTAACAACAGAACAGCTTGAAAATATCAAGCAAAAATACAATGTAAATAGAATATGGTCTTGGTCGAGAATAAATATCTTTATGACTTCACCGTATGAGTATTATTTAAAATATGTTATCAAAGCAAAGGAGGACAGAACAGATTGCTGTTATACTACTCTCGGAACTATTTGTCACGATACACTTGATAACTATTATGAAAATAAAATCCCTTATGAAAAAATGATAGATAATTTTGAAGATGGTTGGTTGACTGCAATAGAAATAGCTGATTTGAAATTTGATAGAAATGACGAAACAAAGAATAGTAACATTGCAAGAAAATATAAAACAGACTTGCAGCACTTCTTTAAAAATCATACAAAATACAAATATCCTTTATCAGTAGAGAAGCCTGTTGTTATAAACGTAGATAATAATATCTTCGTAGGCTACATAGATGCTATCTATAAAGATGATGATGTATATCATATCATAGACTTTAAAACAAGTACACAATATACAGGCAAAAACTTAACAGAACATTCAGGACAGCTTGTGTTGTATGCTTTGGGGTTACATCAGGCAGGAATACCACTTGATAAAATTCATATTAAGTTTAACTTTTTAAAATATGTTACAGTTCAGCTTCAGCAAAAGAAAAAAGATAGTCCTCCAAAATATCGTGATATTGAAAGAAGTCAATTAGGTGAAAAGTTGAAAGCAAATGTTACAATGTGGCTTAAAGATGCTGGTTATGCTCCAGAAGATATTAATAACTATATTTCAGATTTAATAATCGCTAATGATATTAGTGTTCTCCCAAAAGAGATACAAGATAAGTACGTTATTCAGGATTGCCATACCGATATTCCACTAACAGAAGAATTGATAAATTACTGGATTGAAACAATCAAGTCAACTATTACAGATATAGAGCTGAGAGAAAAGGATTATGAAGAAGTGGGTAATGATAATATGTTCTTTGATACTGAAGAATCTGTAAAATCACAAAGTTATTATTTTGCTACTCTATGTGGATATAGTGGTAATTTACATAAACCGTATCAGCGATACCTCAATAAATTAGACGAAGCTAAAAATGGCGGTGGTGTTTTTAGTGGCGTAGGCAACAATACAGATAACAATGAAGATTTTGTAAAAAATGGTAACGATGTAAAAATCGTATGTGCAACTGATAAAAACATAGATAATATTGATTTGAGTTGGCTTGACAATTTATCATAAGGAGATTGAATTATGAAAGTATTTAGATGTGAAAAATGCAAAAGCATAGATGTGTTTATTGATAAAGCTAATAATCATACTGGATTATATTGTGGGGATTGTGGTAAGTGGATAAAATGGCTTGCTAAAGATGAAATAAGATTAGTCGAAAGACAAATCAATAGTAAAATAGATAATAAGATAAATTCTTATTATAACAATCAGGAGGAAATTAAATGAAAGATTGGAAAGGAACAGGACAATTTATTCTTTCAGGTAATAATCGTAAAGAAAATTCAGAAATCAATGATTATTATGCGACAGAGCCAAGAGCAGTCGAGTTATTGTTAGAAAACGAAAAATTTAATAATTATATATGGGAGTGTGCGTGTGGTGGGGGACACATATCGAAAGTTTTATCTGATAATGGATATGATGTAAAATCTTCGGACATTATCAATAGAGGGTATCCGAATACAGAAATAATAGATTTTTTAAAAGTGAACAAAGAAGATATTGCGTATGATTTTAGTAGAGATATTATAACTAACCCACCATATAAATACGCTAAAGAATTTGTCGAGAAAGCTCTTGAATTATCAATGGATAGCACAAAAATTGCTATGTTCTTAAAATTGACTTTTCTTGAAGGCAAAGCAAGAAAATCAATGTTTGAAAAATACCCACCAAAGAAAGTTTATGTTTTTTCTTCAAGAGTGTGTTGTGGGAAAAATGGCGATTTTAAACCTGAGAATAATGCAGTTGCTTATGCGTGGTTTGTATGGGTTAAAGGATTTAATGGCGAACCGATTATTAAATGGATTAACTAAAATTCTAAATAACCTTAAATATAGGTCATTTAGAAAGATGATTTATAACATAAAATTGTGCTTTTAATGTATGATTTACTATAACAAAAAGGGTGTGAAATAATTGACTAAAGCAGAAGCAATTCATTTTGCCGAATGTTTAAAAAACAACCGAACTATCAATTTTAATGATATAGAACTTTTTTGTGAAATAGCAATTAAGGCAATAAAACAAGAAGAATCCGCAAAAGGATGTAAAACTATATCTTATAGGGATTGTTCGGATGCTATGTTAATGATGTGGATGGAAAATATTTTAACAGATGGAGAATATAATCGAATAATGGATAAACTTAATAAATCCGAGATGTGTAAGAGGTATATGAATGGTGAAACATAAGAATTGTTTTGTTAATCCTCGTTGTTCATACGATTGTCCGAATTTTCAGATTGATATAGTAAATGAAAAATATGGGTATGGAATTGCTGATGATATAGGGCTTGAAGAAATCAACTGTTATGATTGTAGTTATAATTCGGGAAAATGTAACGACTGTCTTTTTGAAAATAGTACAGATTGCAAAGAATATAAAAAAATGGGGGAATAAATCAAATTTATGAATGAAGAAACCAAATTATTAGATTTAGAAGTAAGAAAAGCTCTTGCTAAAATTCAGAATAACATTGATGAGTTGAATAAACAAAAAGAGTTAATAAAAAATATAGATTTTTCAAAACCAATAAATGAAGAGGAATGGCATGAAATATGCAAAACACCACTAAGAAGTTCTGATATTTTATGTGTAATTATTCGTAATATTTTCCCACAAGCAAAAAATATAAAACTTTATAGTAATGATGTAGTTTTTGATTTACTGGATTTCAGTATCTCAATTCCCACTACAAATTGTCGAGGCATTTCAATAAGTACAAAATGGTATATTTCAGATAAAGATATACCTAAATTAGAGTTAGAGTATTATGATAATATACTTAGATTAAAAAAATATTTTGAATTAGTTGATACTAAAAGCGTTTGGTATAAATTTGTTCATTGGGATGAATTGGCTAAATGTAGAATATCAAATGCAGAGTATGACAGAAAATGGTTTTTATTCTGTAAATGGTTTTTATATTATAAATGGAAAAATGACCGCAGAAAAGATTTTGAAAAACGATTGGAACAAATGCAGCTTAATCATAAAAAAAATGTAGAAGAATACATTAGAAAAAGGAACGATGCAAAAGAACGAGTTAAAATATTAGTTAATTTTGTATTACCTTTAATAAATAATTTTTCAACAAAATATACTAAGTATTCAGTATGGGAAATTTATACTATTGAACAAATATTAGAGATGGAAGGAATAAAAGATGATGAATAACAAATGGGTAAGAGCTGCGATTCCAGCACTCTTAATTCATATATCGGTAGGAACGGTTTATTGCTGGAGTACATTTAAACAAGCAATAGCAGAGCAAATAGGAATGTCGCAGTTTTCAGTAGGCTGGGCTTTCAGCCTTGCGATATTCTTTCTCGGAATGTCGGCAGCTTTCGCAGGAAAGTTTGTAGAGAAAGATATACATAAGTCATCACTGATAGCTTGTATATGTTTTTCGGTAGGTATGATAGGAACGGGATTATGTATTAAATTTTTGACGGGTTGGGCGGCGCTTATAGGAATATATATCTGTTATGGTGCAATAATGGGAATAGGGCTTGGTGTTGGCTATCTGACTCCTGTTAAGACTTTGATGTTATGGTTTAGTAAAAATAAAGGGCTTGCAACAGGTATTAGTATAATGGGCTTTGGTTTAGCTAAAGCTATTGCGACACCGATAATGGATATATTACAGAATAAATATGGCATTGTGGCAATGTTTGTAATTCTCGGTACAATATATTTTGTTGTAATGTTTGTCGGACATTTGCTACTCAAAAAGCCTGACGGTTGGATTGAGCCGCAAAACACAGAAAAGTATAATATTTTGTCTATGTTCAAGCAAAAGGAATTTATTGGAATATGGATAATGTTCTATCTTAATATTCATTGCGGATTGATGATTATAAGCTATGAAAAGCAAATTTTGAATGTTGCTTTTGCTGGAGCAGTTACACTTGCAACTATTGTTAGTGTAGTACCTTCTTGTACAGCTATATCTAATGCACTTGGTAGAATAGGTTATTCAACTGTATCTGATAAACTAAAACAAAGGAATACAATTTATAAGATTATATTTATTAGTTGTATTATAATTTCTGGTCTTATGATTTTTACTAATGCTGCATCAGGCGTAACAAGCATTGTATTGAGTATAATTGTAATTGCGTATTTACTTATTATCAATGCTGGATATGGCGGAGGTTTCTCTACATTACCTGCATTACTATCAGAAAGATTTGGTATGAAAAAGATAAGTCAGATACATGGATTGGCTCTTTCGGCTTGGGCGGTTGCAGGGTTGACAGGTAATAATACATCAGAAATAATTTTAAGCAACGGTGGTAATTATAATATAGTAATTTCAATTGCAACTATATTGTATAGTGTTGCATTAATTATATGTTTTGCAATGGTGAGGAATAAAAAGAAAAATATAGTATAAAATAATAGTAATGGGTGAAATACAATATATGATTAAATTATTACAAGGTGATTGTATTAAATTGATGAAAGAATTGCCCGATAAGTCAATAGATATGGTTTTATGTGATTTACCTTTTGGTGTTACACAAAATAAATGGGATAAGATAATTCCTTTTGAATTGTTGTGGGGGGTATATAATCGTATCGTAAAAGAAAATGGAGCAGTAGTTTTGAATTGCCAACAGCCTTTTACTTCTAAACTTATTATGAGCAATTTAAAGAATTTTAAGTATTGTTGGGTTTGGTATAAAAAACAATGTTCTGGTTTTCTTAACGCAAAGAAACAACCTTTACGCAACTGTGAGGATATTGCCGTATTTTATAGAAAACAATGTACATACAATCCGATAATGCGGAAGGGGAAACCACAGTTAAAAAATACAGGTGGATATTCAAGTAATTATAATGACTTTACATATCAACCACATATATCTGAAATGTATTATCCTACTACAATGTTAGAAATTCCTTTACAAAGATTTAAGGGTGGTCATCCAACACAGAAACCAGTTGCTCTTTTAGAATACCTAATAAAAACATATACTAATGAGGGCGAAACAGTCCTTGATAACTGTATGGGTAGTGGTAGTACAGGTGTTGCTTGCATAAATACTAATAGAAATTTCATTGGAATGGAACTTGATGAGGAATATTATAAAATTGCAAAAGAGAGAATAGAAAAACATATAAATAATAAATAAATATATATAATGAAAGGAAAGAAGATAAATGAAAGTAGCAATAGAATTAACAACAGTAAAAGATGTAGAGGATTTTACTCTTTTAGTAAAAACAGTTAAAGAAGATGTAAGGCTTATAGGCAAGGACGAAAACGGTCAGGACTGGGATATGTCGGCAAAGTCATTGTATTGTTCACTTGTAATGGCAGCAAGATTACAGAAAGAAAGAGAGCATAATGCACACGAAGTTGACTGGAATACATTGTGGTGTGTTTGTGAAAAGGATATTTACGAACTTATTAAAAACTATGTAAGGATTAGTCCACAGAGTTCACATTCTGATAATGAATAATATATAACAAAATAATAAAGATACAAACAAACATAGTTAAAAACAAAATGAGTTACACTTTTTATGAGCAAAAAGTATAACTCATTTTTAAGAATGGTTAATAAATGATAAATTTGAAAATTGAGTTATATTTTATAATTAAGACAGGTGAAACAAATGGCTAAGATTCATATACACACAAAGTATAGTTTGCTTGATGCAATAATTGAACCAGAAGAACTTGTAAAAACAGTCAAACAACAAGATGGCGATAAAGCAGCATTATGTGTTACAGAACACGGCAATGTTTATTCTAATGTTGAGATATATAAACTTTGTAAAAAATATGGTGTTAAATATCTTTTGGGTTGTGAAATGTATATTTGCGATGATGTAAACAAAAAAGAAAGTTCTAACAAATATCATCATTTAGTTGTTATAGCGAAAAATGAAACAGGTAGAATAAACTTAAATACTCTTATTTCACTATCTTGTAATTATAAGTATTATGGTAAGCCCAGAATAGATTTTGATATGTTATGTAAGTATAAAGATGGTTTAATAATATCCTCTGCTTGTATGGCTGGTGAAGTTCAAAGAGCATTACTTGACAAGGATTTTGTATCAGTAAAAAATATTATTCTTAAATATAGAAATGTATTCGGTGATGATTATTATTTGGAGTATCAAAGCCATTCAGAATATACACAACAACTACTTAATAAATATATCGTTGAAATAGCAAAAAAGTTCAATATTAAATATATTGTTACCACTGATGCACATTATCTCAAAAAGGATGACCAAAAATTTCATAGTATATTTGTGCAAATAGGTCAAACAAGAGAAGTTGGCGAAACCTATAATGATTGTTATGTGCAAACTAATGATGAAATATTATCTATTTGTAAAAGCACTTCTGAAGAAGATAACTTGATTGCATTAAAAAACACTGATGAAATAGCTGAAAAATGCAATGTCGAATTACCATTATCTGCACCTATTATGCCACATAGCTCGTCATTGTCAAAGCCTTTTAAAACAGAAATTGATTACTTAAAGCATCTATGTATTAAAGGATGGCATAAAAAAAGAATAAACAAAAAACACAATAAGGAAGAATATAAAAAAAGATTAGCATACGAAATAAACGCTATTGAAAAAATGGGATTTGAAGGTTATTTCCTTTATGTTGACAGTTATGCTAACTCTGTAACAAGAAGAGGAATAGCAAGAGGTTCAGCAGGAGGTTCACTTGTATGTTATTTGACTAATATAACAGATATAGACCCTATTGAGTACGGTTTGTATTTTGAAAGATTTATTGATGTTGGTGCTTTAACTTTGTTAGAACAAGGCAAGATAACAAAAAAAGAATTAAAAATACCTGATGTGGATTTGGATTTTGGCAAGCAAGATAGAGAAAAAGTTTATCAATATGTAATAAGTCAATATGGTGAAGATAAAGTAGTATGTTTAGGGCAATTTCAATATATGAAAGCAAAAGCAGCAATTAAAGATATTGGAAGAGTATTAAACATACCATTTGAAATTACAAATCAAATGACATCACAATTTGGAAATGAAACAATACAAGAAGTTTTGGATTTAGGCTTATTGGACAGATATAGAAATGAATATCCTGATTTATTTATTTATGCCGAAAAATTAGCTGGATTGCCAAAATCATTCGGTTCACATCCTTGCGGAAGAGTAGCCTCTGTAAAAGAAATTATATATTATAATGCAACTGATATAGACAAAACAGGTAAAGTTGTTTTACAAGGCGATATGCACACAGCAGATGATTTAGGACTTATTAAAGCTGACTTTTTAGGACTAAGAACAGTTGATGTAATTTATGATACGCTTGAAATGATAGGTAAAGATTATGAGTATATAGCACCACATAATATTAACCTTAAAGATAAAAAAGTTTTTGAAAATTTCCGAAATGGTTATACTTCACAGATATTTCAGTTTGAATCTACTGGTATGCAAGATACATTAAAGAAAATGGAATGTAGCTGTATTGATGATTTAATTGTTGCTAATGCGTTGTATAGACCCGGTTCACTTAAATATATTGATAATTATGCTAATCGTAAAAAAGGTATTGAAGAATTTATTTATCTACATCCTGATTTAGAAAAAATATTAAAAGATACTTATGGAATTATTGTATTTCAAGAACAGTTAATCGAAATTGGTAGATTAGCAAATTTATCTAATCCTGATGAATTAAGAAAAGCAACGGCAAAAAAGAAAGCTGAATTGTTAAATAAGATTAAACCAGAGTTGTTTGATGGATTGTCAAAAAGAGGTTGGACTGTTAATCAGCTTGATAGCCTGTGGGAATCAATGCTTGATTTTGCTAAGTACAGCTTCAATAAATCTCACGCAGCAGCTTATTCTTTAATAGCTTATATATGTATGTATTTAAAAACATATCATCCAAAAGAATTTCTTTGTGCTTGTATAAATTCTGTTAGTGATAAACCCGAAAAAATAAATAATGCTATTGTTGAAATCAACAGGCTAAATATACAGATTAGTGTAGGCAAGTATAACGATTGTTCAGGCAAATGTAAGTTGCATAATAACGGCATTATGATTGGTACAGGTATTATAAAAGAATGTAATGAATCCATAGCAAATGAATTAATGTCTATTGGAAATCCATCTAATTTTAATGAATGTATTGAAAAAATTAATCATACGTCAATTACAAATAAACAATTTAAAATTTTGATTGGATTAGGTTATTTCTCAGAGTTTGGAAATAATCAATATTTATTGAATTTATTGGATTTATATAATGGCATCAAAATTAAAAGTAAAACAATTTTGCCATCAATAAAGAATTGTAAAGTAATCAGTAAAGATAAGATAGAGCAATACGCTGATTTTGGTTTAACAGAATATATTATCAAAAAATATTCAGGAAAAGAAACTGCTAAACAATATTCTGCAATAGACAATGAAGGATTGTTAAGTGAATTAACTTCTACTCTTGAAAATAAACCTATGTCCATCCAAGATAGTGTAAAATTTGAAAAAGAATATTTACAATATATTACATATATTAACGCAGATATGGCAGATTATTATTACATTGTTATTGATTTTAAAACATACAAAGATGATACAAGACCATATTTGATATTAAGACAGTTACAAACAGGCAAAGAAATAAAAACAAGAATAAAACAATCTAAAATATATAAGTCTGCACCATTTGGTGAATTTTCAATTTTAAAAATTGAGGGATTTACAGAAGATTTTAAGTGTAAATATGTTAATGATGAATATATTAAAACCGATGAGCGTGAATTGATACTTGAAGAATATGAAGTTATCAAACAATAAAATAAGTAGGTTGTACAATCAAGGAGTTTTGTTATGGATAAAAAAGAAAAAGAATATAAATTTATAGGCAAGGTCGTAAGATGTATATACGATACAGAAAATTTTAGAATTTACGCTTTTGATGTTGACAAAAAGAAATATCCAGATATTAAGCACGGCAAATACAAAAACGTGTCTATTATGGGAGAGTTACCTATATTGTCATTAAATGCAGAATACACAATTACAGCTATACCTAAAGAATCACAATATGGAACAAGTTATAAAGTTATTAATATTAAAAGAGAAAAACCTACAACAACTAATGAAGTTTATATTTTTCTTTCTGAATTTCTAACTGAAAATCAAACCTCTGTACTAATGAAACATTATCCTGATATTATTGATAGAGTAAGAGAAAACAGATTAGATGATATTGATTTGAATAAATTAAAAGGTATTAAAGAATATACCTTTAATGTTATTAAAAACAAGATTGTAGAAAACTTTTGTTTGTTAGATTTAGTAGTTGAATTTAATGGGTATTTGAGTCTGTCTATCATTCGTAAAATATACAATAAATATTCATCAATAGAAATGCTTAAACAAAAGTTAAAAGCTGACCCTTACAAATGCCTATGTGGTTTAGCTGGCGTTGGTTTTAAAACTGCTGATAGTGTTTTACTTGATATTGAAAAAGCATCAAAAGAGAATATAGAAAATGGGAAAGAGCCTATTGTAGAATTTGATTGTGATTTAAAAACAAGTCCACAGCGTTGTTTGGCTTGTATATTATTTTTATTATCAGAGAATGAAAACAATGGTCACACAAAAATGAATCTTGCAGATTTAAGAAGTCAATGTTTAAAACTAACACCAACTTGCGCAAGTCATTTTGTTGAAGTTATTAAAACCGATAATATATATTATAGTAAAGAAACAATGGATGCAGCACTCAAAGATACTTATGAAACTGAAAAATATATTGCTGATACTATTTTGAATAATATTGACAATAAAAATAATGTATGGAATTTTGATACTTCTAAATATCATGCTTTGAATGGTTTTCAGTTATCAGATGAACAAATGAAAATTATTGATTTAGTTTGTAAAAATCAAATTAGTATTTTAAATGGCTCGGCAGGCGTAGGAAAATCATCTTCGATACAAGCTATTATAAATATGCTTATTGATAATCAAAAATCATTTAAAATTTTTGCTCCGACAGGAAAAGCAGCAAAAGTGATTTCAAATTTTACAGGACAAAAAGCATCTACTATTCATAGAGGATTAGAATACAGTCCTGCCAATATAAAAGAAATAAAATTTTTAGATGAAAACGATAGAGAACAAACTGAATATACTTGTTGGGGATATAATCGACAGGATAAATTATTTTGTGATATCGTTATCATAGATGAGTTTTCAATGGTAGATTTGAATTTATTTAAAAAAGTAATTGATGCAATAGATTTTACCAAAACAAAACTCTTAATGATAGGTGACAATGCACAGCTCCCTTCTGTTGGTTGCGGTAATTTACTTCACGATTTTATGAAAAGTAAAATTATTCCTACTGTAACACTTACCAAAGTATTTAGATATAGTGAAGGTGGGTTAATGAAAGTAGCGACAGATGTCAGATGCTCAAAAACTTATTTAGATAATACTATGAAATCAAAAGCTACTGTATTCGGCAATAATCAAGATTATGTGTTTATTGATTTGGACTCAGAAGCAATACCTAAAAATGCTGTTGCTTTATATAAGAAATTATTAGACAAAGGCAATACCATTGAAAACATACAAGTCTTAACTGCTAAAAATGTAAGTGAATGTGGCACAAATGTTTTGAATAATATGTTACAAAGAATAGCAAATCCTAATTGTAATTCAGCAACAAATATAAAAGTAGGCGATACTACTTATTATATAGGTGATTTAATTATTCAAAAACAGAATAACTATAAAGCTAAATTAGACTGCAATCATTTGTTAAGCAATATGAAATCAGTTGAAACAGAAAAAACTTTATTTGATTTAGAAACACAATTATTAAGTGATAGTATTAAAGATAGTGAATCTCCAACTGTATTTGTGGCAAATGGTGAAACAGGAATAATTAAAGATATATATGACATGACAGTTATAATTGATTTTGATGGCATATATGTTAAATACAACAAAGAAGATATGAATATGGTTGGACTTGGATATGCGATTACCATTCACAAATCACAAGGCAGTAATATTGATAATGTTATCCTTTGTACCCCACAGAGCCATATTTTTATGCTTAACAATAATCTACTTTATACAGGCTTAACAAGAATGAGAAAGAAATGTTATCATTTGGGAACATTAAAAAGTGTAAATCAGGCAATCAGTAAAAAAGCAAATTTGGAAAGAAATACATTTATGCAGAATTTATTAAAACAGACGGAGGTATAAATAGTAAATTTATAAAAATAATATAATAAAAATAAAAAAATTACTTGACATATAACTAATAAAGATGTATAATAAATACAGTTAATTTATATGATTGATGTTGAGTGAATCAATGACATACTCTATATTATAATATTATCAGTATTGAAAATAAATATAAAATGAGTATGTCATTAAAAATATATTTAACTAATAAAGATGTATAATAAATATAGTGGAGGCGGTTTAAAGATGTATAATAAATATAGTGGAGGCGGTTTGATGAAAGTCATCAAAAGAGATGGCAGAATTGTTGACTTTGACAAACATCGAATAACTAATGCTATTTTAAAAGCATACAAACAAGTAGATGACAAACTTAACGACCAAACACGATTTGATGCTGAGAGTATTGCAGATAGAATTGAATTGTTTTGTCAAAATAATAACAATGACAATACATCGGTAGAACAAATACAAGATTTAGTTGAACAATATTTGATGAAAACATCAAGAAAAGATGTTGCAAAAGCATATATTATTTATCGTAACGATAGGACAAGGGTAAGGGAATCAAAAAGCGAATTGTCAAAAGAAATAACAAATAAACTATATGCTAAATCAGTTGAAAATCAAAATGCAAATGTAGATGAACATTCATTTGGCGGCAGAATGGGATCTGCGACAAGTGCAGTAACGAAAGATTATGCTTTGAATTATTGTATGTCTGAAATGGCAAAAAATAATCATCTAAATAACGAGATTTACATACACGACTTAGATCATTATGCTATTGGTGACCATAATTGTTTATCTGTGCCTTTTGACAAATTGCTTGCCAACGGTTTTAATACAAGGCAAACAGATGTAAGACCAGCCCAATCAGTGGGTACTGCATTTCAACTTGTCGCAGTTATTTTTCAGTTGCAAAGTTTACAGCAATTTGGCGGTGTTAGTGCAACTCATTTAGATTGGACTATGATACCTTATGTTAGGAAAAGTTTTTATAAGCATTTTAAGAACGGTGCAATGTACTTATCTAATCCTCGTTTTTATAAATGGTTTAACGGAGAGGTATATAAAAATCTTAAATCAAACCCCAATATTCCAATAGACAAATTTAAAGAATATATTGCGGAATATTACGATACTGAACAAAATGATAATTTAGATTCAATATATCAATATGCTATAGATATGACAGAAAAAGAGATATATCAAGCAGTTGAGGGATTATACCACAATTTGAATACGCTCCAAAGTCGCTCAGGAAATCAGTTGCCATTTACCAGTATTAATTACGGTACTTGTACTAAACCCGAAGGTAGAATGATTACAAAAGCATTGCTTGAAGTTTTGATTAAAGGTATTGGTAAATTACATAAGACATCTATTTTTCCTTGTGGTATCTTTCAAGTGATGAAAGGTGTAAATAAAGAGCCGGATAGTCCTAACTACGATTTATATAGACTTGCATTAAAATCCACATCGCTTAGACTTTATCCTAATTATGCAAATGTTGATTGGAGTGGCAATCAGGGTTACGATACCAATGACCCTAAAACTATTTTTAGCACAATGGGATGCAGAACTGCTAACGGATGGGATATAAACGGCTTTAGACAGCTTAAAGATGGTAGAGGAAATATTTGTCCTGTGACAATTATTATGCCTACACTTGCTATGCAAGCACTGAAAAAATGTATAACATCTGACGATAATGTTATAAAAATATTTATGAATATACTTGACCAAAAAATCCATGAAGCTAAAGATATGTTAATTGAAAGATTTGAATGGATTTGTTCTCAATCTCCAGATTCAGCAAAGTTTATGTACGAGAATGGTCTTATGGAAGGATATATTCCAGAAGAAGGTATTAGGTCTGCACTCAAACATGGAACACTTGCTTTAGGGCAATTAGGACTTGCAGAAACATTACAAATTCTTATTGGGAAAGACCATACAACAAAGAAAGGAATGGAACTTGCTAAAAAGATAGAACAACTATTTAAAGATAAATGTGCAGAATTTAAAGAGAAGTATAAACTAAATTTTGGCGTGTATTACACGCCAGCCGAAAATTTATGTTTTACAGCTATGAAAAAATTTAAAGATACTTATGGCGAAATTCCTAATGTATCAGATAAGAAATTCTTTACCAATAGTATTCACGTTCCTGTGTGGAAAGACATTACTCCATTTGAAAAAATAGATATTGAATCTCAACTTACAGGATATAGTTCCGCTGGTTGTATTACTTACGTTGAATTACCTTCGTCTGCAAAGCATAATATTGATGCACTTGAAACCATAGTTAATTATGCAATGGATAACGATATTCCTTATTTTGCAATAAATGTTCCTAACGATACTTGCTTAGATTGCGGTTATACAGATGAAATAGGAAATAATTGTCCTAAATGTGGTAGTAAAAATATTCAAAGATTGCGTAGAGTGACAGGCTATTTAACGGGCGATTATAAAACAGCATTTAACGAAGGCAAACAACAAGAAGCAGAGATGAGGGTGAAACATACAAAATGAGATATGCGAGAATAGACAAATGTGATATTTGTAATGGAAATGATGTAGGGGTATCAATCTTTGTTCAGGGTTGTCACTTTCATTGCAAAGGCTGTTTTAATAAAGAAACTTGGGATTTTAATGGTGGTAAAGAATGGAATGAGGGAATTGAAAAACAATTTATTGGATTAATTTCTAAACCATATATTAAACGAGTATCTATATTAGGCGGTGAACCTCTTGCAGATGAAAATTTGGAATTAACACAAATGCTTATTGCTTTAATATTAAAAACATCATTATCAACAAACAAAAAAATAATGATATGGATATATACAGGATATATTTTAGAAACAATACAAAATGACGTACATATTGCAAATCAAGAAATTTTCTTTTGTGAACAAGATAAATTATCTGATGACGATATAGATAAAATAATAAAAAATAAAATTACTATATTTGATAATGATAATAGAATAAAAAGAAATAATATAGCATTAATGTGTGATTATCTTGTTGACGGCAGATTTGAAATCGATAAACAAGATTTAACGTATAGCAAAGTCAAATTTGCTGGCAGCACAAACCAAAGAATAATTGACATACAGAAAACATTAGAAAAAGGAGAAATAGTATTATATGAATAGAATAGCTAAATTTGAAAAGGTAAGTTTTGAACAGTTTAAGAAAGATTTTATTAAGTGTTTTAACGGTGAGTCAACAACTTATAATGAAGCATATATAGAATCAATATATAATAACATTAAACTTCCTGAACGAAAGACTAAGCATAGCGGAGGTTATGATTTTCATACACCAATTTCTTTTACACTTCCTTTTGGCGATAATATCATAGTTCCTACTGGTATTAAAGCAAGAATTGATGAAGGTTGGGTGCTTAAAGAATATGTCCGTAGCTCAATCGGATTTAAGTATGGTGTATCTCTTGCAAATGGTACAGGCATAATTGACGGTGACTATTATAATAATAAAGATAATGAGGGGCATATCTTTATTAAACTTTCAAACAACGATAGGACTTTTAAAAAAGCATTGACTATTTTTAACGGTGATGCTTTCTGTCAGGGTATATTTGTTCCTTATGGTATTACAGTTGATGATAATGCAACAGATATTCGTAAGGGCGGTATCGGTAGTACAAACAGCAGATAATTAATAATATTTCACGCTTCTAAATTACCTTATTTTAAGGTGATTTAGAAGTCCAAACTATCACTTAAAATTTAAGTTTTAAGCGATAAAACAAATAAACTAATAAAAATACATAATTGAAAGGTAGATTAAATATGAGTAGATTAGTTAATAAATGGATAAATGGTGATTGTCTTAAAGTGTTAAAGAAAATGCCGGATAAGTGCGTTGACCTTATTATAACAAGTCCTCCTTATCATAATTTAAGAGTTTATAGTAATGATCCTTGTGATTTATCGAATTGCGAAAGTTACGAAGAGTATTATTATCTGCTTGGTCTTGTAATAACTGAATGTGAAAGAGTTCTCAAAGATGGCGGTAAGTTTGTAATGCAGTATGAAGATTACAATTATACTCTTGGTAGAGATAATAAAATGGGACAAGAGTCCTTAACTGGCGATATTGATAAGCTATTTAAGGATAACAATATGAGTTTGTGGACTAAAGCTTTTTGGCGTAAGTATTCAGCACAGAGAGCCATGTTGGCACAGGGTAATCTTTATTATCGTAATATGAAAGCAAGAGATACTATTTTGGCAGCTAATGTAGGTTTTGTTTATGTATATAAGAAGTCAGGGGATTGTGAACTGATTAAGGCTTCGGATATTACGCTTGAAGAATGGGCCAACTGGGCTGACGGTGTATGGAATATAAGCAACACAGGCATAGGACACACAACACCTTTCGCAGAGGAACTTGTAAAAAGGTGTGTTAAATTATGGTCTTGCCCTAATGATACAATTCTTGACCCTTTCGCTGGTGCTGGAACAGTTAATAAGGTTGCTATTGAATGTGGCAGAAATGCAATAGGTATTGAACTTAATAAGGAGTTTTATGATTTAGCAAATGAAAAGCGTTTCTCTTTGTGGGAGGACAGCGTTTTTGATAGCAGTGACTCTATTGAAAAAATGAAAGAAAGATTTAACGAACAACTTAATCTTGGCAAAGAGCAGAGTGAGAACGCTAAAAAGGATAAGCAAGAGCAAAAAGAATTAATTGATAAAAAGAAGGTACTCCAAAAACAGATAAAGGAAATGGAGTTGCAACTTAAAGTACTTGGTCTTAAAGCAAAGGAAATAAAATCTATTAAAGACAATGTATCTGAAGGTGAAAACGATGATTGAAATTATAGTGCCTGTTGAACAGATTCCATATATAAGAACAATCGAAGGTAGAAAATTTCATAACGGCAAATGGCAATTTCCTGATAACGCTATTGACACACTTAAAAAATATGGCTTAGTTGGCAGCGACTTAAAAATAGAAACTAAGACTTATAAGCAATATCCTTTATCAACACACCTTTATTCATATCAAAAAGAAGTTATTAACAAAGCACTGAATGAAAAGGGCTATGGACTCTTTCTTGACACAGGAACAGGTAAATCGGTATGTGGACTTGAAATCGCAAAGCATATAGGCAAAACTCTTGTACTCTGTCCATTGTCCGTTATTGAAACAGCTTGGATTGATGATTGTCATAGATTTTATTCCGATTTGACGATAGTTAATTGTTGGGGGAGTAATAAACAAGACAGGCTAAATAAACTAAATCAAATTGCAGATATATATGTTATGAATTATGAAAGTTTCAAAATTCTTAAGAACGAAATACGTTCTGCTAATTTTAAATGTATGATTATTGATGAATCATCTGTTATGAAAAATATGAAATCTCAAATAACAAATGATATACTTTCAATGATTGATGTTATCCCACGCAGATTCGTTTTAAGTGGTACACCCAATCCAAATAGCAATCTTGAATTATTTCCACAAATGAAATTTGCCATACCTGAATTATTTGGTAATTCATATTATGGCTGGCAAGCTACATATTTTCATCAGGATATGGCTAACCCTCATTATTGGTTTCAGACACAAGAAGATAAAGAGAAATTATTTAGCAGATTATCTGAAGGCTGTATATTCTTAAAAAAAGAGGATTGTATTGATTTGCCACCTAAAGTGTTTGAAATAAAGCAATTTGAATTAAGTACAACACAGAAAACTTATTATGCTAATATATTACAAGATATTCACGATAATATTAATACTTGGTCTAAGTTTGAGTTCACTGCAAAATTGATGAAGTTACGTGAAATTATTAGTGGCTTTATTATTAACAAAGACAATACAATTACTGATTTTGATACGAATAAAGATAAGGCGTTAGAAAATGCTTTTGATGAAATCTGCAATAAGCCTATCATAGTATGGTGCCAGTTTCAACATGAAATAGAAAAACTTGCTGAGAAGTATAATGGTATAGCATTAACATCTAAAACTAAAAATCGTGATGAAATAATCAGACAATTCAAAGAGGGTAAAATCCAAAAACTGTTTACTCACCCTAAATTGTTAGGGAAAGGATTGACTTTTACAAACTGCACTTATAATATTTATTACTCTCTTTCATTTAGTTATGAGGAATTTAGACAAAGCCAAGATAGAATACACAGGATAGGGCAGATAAATAAATGTACTTATATTGTTTTACAAGGTAAAGATAGTATTGACAATAGAATTTATAATTGTCTTAATAGGAAAGCAAATATTGTCGATGAATTATATATAGAAATGGGCTTAAAAACAAAGCAAACTGATAAAGTTATATAATTAAAAGAGGTATAATATAAATGATAGAAGAAATTGTAAAAAATCCGCAGAGAGAGAGAGATAGAGTATGTAAATTAATCAATGACGATTGTTTAAATGTACTTAAAAATATTCCTGACAACTCTATTGATTTAATTGTTACAGACCCACCTTATAAAACTATTACAGGCGGAAACAAAAATGGAATAAACTCTATTAGACCTAAAGGAATGTTAAGCGGAAATAGAAAACTATTTGCTTATCAAAATACGATACAACCAAATGATTGGATGCCAGTAATATATTCAGTATTAAAACCTAATACTCATGCTTATATCTTTACTAACGCTTTAAATATGGAAATAATGCTAACAGAATCTCGTAAAGCAGGCTTCCAGTTACATAATATACTTGTGTGGGAAAAGAATAATTGTACGCCAAGTCAATATTATATGAAAAATTGTGAGTATGTATTATTGTTACGCAAAGGAAAGGCAAAATGGATAAATAATATTGGTGATAGTAAAACCGTGCATCAATTTAATAATATTATTGGTTCAAAGTTACATCCAACAGAAAAACCTATTGATTTGTTGAAGTTTTATATTAATAATTCATCTACGATAAATGATATTGTATTAGACCCATTTATGGGAAGTGGAACTACTGGAGTAGCGGCATTAAATAATGATAGAAATTTTATAGGAATTGAATTAGACAAACAGTATTATGACATTGCAGTTAAGAGGATAAACAATGAGGGAAAGAAGAACTATGAATAATAAAATGCCGCTTGTTTCACCGCCTAATGAAACAATTTGGGTTCAATATTTACATAATGAAATTCCAATTTACGCAATAACTTCTACTAAAATTAGAGATTGTTATTATCTATACGAAGTCAAAGACAATAAATTGATTAAAACAAAATATAAAAATAAAGACCCGACAGAGTTAGAAAAATATATTAAGTATAAATAATGAGGTGATATTATGAAAGTCTTAGAGTTATTTGTTGGAACTCGCTCAATAGGAAAAGCCTTTGAAGCAAGAGGACACGAAGTATTTAGTGTTGATTGGAACAAAGATTTTGACAACATTAATTTATATAAAGACATAAACGAATTAAAAGCAGACGAAATATTAACAAAATTTGGACATCCCGATGTTATATGGATGTCACCTGATTGCACCACGTTTTCAATCGCAGCTATCAGCCACCACCGAAGAAAAAATCAAGATAATGGCAGTCTTGAACCAATAAGCAATTATGCTAAATTTTGTGATATAGTAGATCAGCACTGCCTTGATTTGATAAGAGAATTAAACCCAAGATATTGGTTTATTGAAAATCCAAGGGGGTTAAGGAAGATGGTTTGGATGCAAGGATTACCAAGATATACAGTTACATATTGCCAATATGGTGATAAACGAATGAAACCAACGGATATTTGGACTAATCATCCTAATCCCAAATTTAAACCACCTTGCCACAATGGTGATCCATGTCATATTTCTGCTCCAAGAGGTGCAAAAACTGGAACTCAGGGATTAAAAGGTAGTGTTGAGCGTTCAGTGATTCCTCGCAAATTATGTGAACACATAGTTAAAATATGTGAAGAGTCCTTAAAGACAAAACAAAGTTTTAAATGTTAATTTAATTATATACGGGGGTTTAAAAATGATAAAGATTGAAAATGTAGATGTGCATGGTGTTGCAAGAGCTATATATTCAGCAAGAAACGCAATGAATAGTTGGGATAAGTCAGATAGCAGATTTGAAACAGATACAATGGGAGAAAACGATCTAAAACTTGCTAAACAGCTTGTTAAAGCAGGAACAGACCATGCAAAATTCATGCGAATGATAATGGTAACGCTTGACATAACTGCACCGATGTACTGGTGGAAAGAAGCCTCAACCTATAAAGTGGGAACGGTAAGAAATTCATGTAGCACAATGCACACAATTCACAAAAAAGAATTTACACTTGATGATTTTTCACATGAGCATTTACTCACCGAAAAGGAAACTGAATGGGGCGATATATGTCCGATCATCACTCTTGAATGTACGATATCTGCTTTGAACAATTTTAGAAAAAAGTTTCTCGAAACCAAAGATAAAAAATACTGGTGGCAAATAATTCAGCTTTTACCTTCAAGCTACAATCAGAGGTCAACGGTGCAACTGAATTACGCAGTATTGAGGAATATCTACCACAGCCGCAAAAATCACAAAATTGATGAATGGAGAGATTTTTGTAAGTGGATTGAGGGATTACCTTGCAGTGAATTGATTACGATGGAGGATTAAAATGAATAAAGAAGCAATAACGGTAGGAGATGTTTACACCTCAAACGAAGATAAAAATCATTATATGAAAACAATTATTGTATTGTATTATACTTCATTTGGTGATTGCTATATTCAATCTACAGACGGTGAAGTCGTGCGTGTAACCATAAAATATTTAAGACATTATTATCACAAAATCGGACATATTGATAAGTTCGCCGAAGCGTTGAAAGAGTTGCAAAAAATGGCGGGAAATGTTGAGAGGTAAAAAGATATGAAAAAATTAAAAGTCTTAGTAGCTTGTGAAGAATCACAAAGAGTATGCACGGCGTTCCGAGAGCGTGGGCATGAAGCGTTTAGTTGTGATATCATAAAGCCCTCAGGAGGACATCCAGAATGGCACATTCTCGGAAACGCTCTAAGCGTACTGAATCCAACTGGTTACACAAATTCCATTAGTTTTCGTACTATGGACGGGAATGAGTATTTTGTGAAAAAGTGGGATTTGATTATTGCTCATCCCCCTTGCACATATCTCAGCAACGCTGGAGCGTGCAGACTCTACCCCAAAAAAAGACAACTCAACATAGAACGATATAAACAAGGGCTTGAAGCTAAGGAGTTCTTTATGGAATTTCTAAACGCTGACTGTGAACACATAGCTGTTGAAAACCCCATACCTACACGCGTATTTGGGTTGCCAAAATATACGCAGATAATTCAGCCTTATGAATATGGACACCCATACACCAAAAAAACTTGCTTATGGCTGAAAGGGTTGCCGAAATTACAGCCTACAGATATTGTCGAGCCGATAGGACCTTATGTGTGCGGCAATTCGGAGATATGGAAGAAACAGGCGGCAAACGGTAAAGTTATCGGTAAAGAAAAAAGCGCAAAGCACCGTTCAAAAACCTTTCAAGGAATAGCAAAAGCGATGGCTGAACAATGGTCAAAATATCTTTGTGGAATCCCCGAAAACACTTGATTGTTATACCACAATATATAGTATAATACAGATATATTAACACGATATATTGTGGTAATAATGACAATAAAACTACCATTTTATTTAATATGATAATTAAAGAGGGAATAATATGAATATAGAGGAAATCATTGACAATTTAAAGTATATGATAAGCGGACAATGTACCGATACACAATACGATTTTCAAGATGAGATAAATTTTGCAATTAAAAACTTGAAAAAAGAAGTACCTATTAAGCCCATCAAAACAAGTGACCCTCGCAATGGTGATGAAATTATGATTTGTTGCGAATGTATTTCAATAATTAAAGATGGTGAATAGTCAGCAAAATACTGTCCTAATTGTGGTCGAAGAATAAATTGGAAACGGAGGCAATCAAATGATAATTGATAACATAAATATATCAGATAACGATATGAAACAAATCAATAAAAACACAAGAAAAGATTTTACCAGAGATGATATTTATACTTTTGAAATAACGCTATGTGATAGTGAGTTAGATGCAAATTATGAAGCTATCAGCAAAGATTGTCTATATAAATTAAAAGATTTATCCCTCGGTTCATCTGGTTTCTTAACTTCGGATATAATGGCAAGAATTTTTGATACATATATAGAGAAAGTATTTATAAGTAGGTCAAATTCAATTTTAGCAGAAGAAACATATAAACTTAAAGCTAAAGCGTATGTTTTCAAAAATGCTATTACCGAAGAAGAATTGAACCATATATTAAATCATTCAGAAATAAGCGTAGGATTCTCTGTTAAAAGACGAGTATGTTCAATATGTGGCAGTTCTGAATGTAGTAAACATATTAAAGGGCAGAAATATGTTGATGAAGCCGGAATTAAACAACTTTGTTATAATCTTTTAAATGACCCAACAGACTTTTATGAATGGAGTGTTGTTCCTAAACAGCAGGAATCAAAATCAAATGATAATAAACCAAAAGAAAATAAGGTAGCAATAGTGAAAACTAAATTGATGATTAACGGCAAACTTACCGATGTTAAACTTGATGAAAATGGTGGAATAACCATAATTAAACCTAAGAAACAGGTTACTGGGTGGGAAAAATACACAAGTGTGCAAAAGTATAATAATGAAATAATTTTTTATTTTAATGGTTTTGAAAAGATTGATAAACGAAAAGCAAATGCTAATATACTCACTGATAATAATTTATATACAATAGCGAATTATTATACAAACGAAAAGTTGGCTGAAAATATTAGTCGTATGCAGACACTTCAAAGAAAAATGTTTAGATGGCAAGCTGAAAATGATGAACCGATAAAACCTGATGCTGCTAAAACTAAATATTATATAATGTACAATATTGAAGATAAAGAATTTAATATAGGTTGTACATATACTAAACTTTTTACTTCCTTACCATATTTTTCTTCAAGACAAAAAGCGTTACAATGTATTCATACGTTTAAAGATGAACTAATATGGTTCTTTACTGAATTTCAATGGAGAACAGACTATGATAATAATTCAATATCTTGCAAAGAAAGTAGTGTGAACAAAAATGATTGAAAAGAAAATGCCTGTTATTTTACTTATAGGTGAATCAGGTTCAGGTAAAAATACTGTACAAGACGAACTTGAAAGGTTGTATGGTTGTGTTCCGTTGTTATCATATACAACAAGACCAAAAAGATATGATGATGAAAATACCCATACGTTTGTTACAGAAGAAGAGTTTGATAAAATCTTAAAAAACGAAAAAGTGATTGCTTTTACAAGATTTGATGAACATAGATATTGTGCTACAAACAAACAGTTAGAACAATCAGATGTTTATATTATTGATATGGAAGGATTACAAACATTATTAGAATTAAAAACGAACAAAGAAATTAATATTCCTTTCGTTGCTTTTTACTTACAAGTGCCTGAAGAAGAAAGAATAAAACGCATGAGAAAACGTGGTGATTCTGAGAGGGCAATTAAACAAAGAATAGAGCATGATAGAATAGCGTTTCAACGTGCAAGCGAATTATGTGAATATACTATCGATAATATAGATAGTACCGCAACAGCAAAAATGATTTATAGTTATGTATATGATGTAGTAATGAAAAATGATTGATAATTATATTTTAATAAAATACAAAATAAGCAGTAACATAACAGATTTAATTAATGAAGGTATAACAGGCAAAGAATATTTCTGATATTCGTATAAAATAAATTTTAATAGATATAAATTTTAACAGATGTAAGGTGAGTAAATAATATGAAAAAATGTGTACTATCTATTATAGACGTTTCAACGCTTCTTGACATTGGGAAAAATCAAGCCTATAATATTGTACAAAGGGCGTACTTACAACCAGATAAATTTTTCCCTGTATTTAAGATAGGGAATAGTTATAAAATTCCAAAACAACCATTTTATAAATGGTTAAATAATTCTAATACATATTATGATTTATAGTGCCGTTCTCATGGTAACAATCTGGTAACAAAATTGGTAACAAATTAAAGAATAAAAGAAGTGAAACAATGGTAAAATAAGTGAAATGAACTATTATACAGTTTTTAAAAAACCTTATTTTAAGCCGATTTTAAGCCGATTTAACACTGCAAGTGATAATATAAAAAAATATTTTACAGGGGTTCGATTCCCCTCGTCTCCACCAACTTTTTAAAAGTCATCAATTAATTTTTTAAAAAAACATCAGTATTCATGGTAGTTTTGCTAACTGCTTTAAATCTTTGGTAACAAAATATGTTGTTTTGGTAACAAAATTGGTAACAAAAATTACCTATTTAAGGCGTTGACTTAATCTCCTCTATGTTATATAATAATTATAGTGAAAAAAATAGTTATTATAATGTATTATATACATGGAGGGACACTTATTATGTCAAGCAATAAGCGTAAAAAAATTGCAAAAAATCTATATTACGACAGCGACAGAAAACTTTATTATGTTAAATTTTATTATGGTATTATCAACGGCAAACAACAACAAGAATGGAAAACATACAAAACTAAAAACGATGCTACTAAAGCATTAAAACTTTTTGAAATCAACAGAGATGACGGAAGGAGTCTTGACCCATCAAAGCAAACACTTACAGAGTTCCTTGACTATTGGTTGAAATATAAATCTACTCGTTGCGAATACACTACTATATATGGATATAAAAATATTATAAATAAATATTTAATTCCACATTTAGGTAAAATGGCTTTAAAAAAAATACAGCCTACTCATATAATAACTTATATGAGTAATATTTCGGCAGAAGGTTTATCAAATAATACAATAAAAAAGCACTATGATTTATTGAAATCAGTATTTAAACAAGCTGTAATAGAAGATAAAATTCCATTTAATATAATGGAAAAAGTCGAGCCACCTAAAATACAAAAAAAGGAAATGTCATTTTACACCATAGAAGAGTTAGCTCTTCTGTTGGATATCATCTCTGCAAAGCCTGCCCTTGACATTGCCGTTCATATTGCTGTTTATACAGGACTTAGAAGAGAAGAAATTCTTGGCTTGAAATGGGATTGTGTTGATTTTGATAATTCAATTTTTACAATCAAAAAAGCAATCACTAAAGCAGGAAGTACAGTTATAGAAAAAATGCCAAAAACAAAAGGTTCTTATAGAAAAATAAGAATACCTGATTATCTTTTGCAAAAACTTAAAGAATACAAACAAATTCAAATTAGAAATGCTCGGTTGTTTGGGAATAATGAATATGAATATATTTTTTGCAAACCAGATGGAGGTTTTTATCATGTAAATTACATCTCGACTATGTTTAAAAATGTAATCGAACAATATAATTTAAAACCCATTCGATTTCATGACCTAAGACATACTTTTGCATCCATAGCACAAGAATGTGGTATTAGTATTTTTGAAATCAGTAAGGCATTGGGTCACAGTACTGTGGCTACTACATCTAATATTTATACCCATCTATTTGATGACACTCACGCAAAAGTTATAGATGGTGTGGCACAAGGCATAGATATGGCAAGAAATAAATTAAATTTAATTAATTCACAAAAAAATCAATAACGTAAAAAATAGGGAAGTATTCTACCGTTTTATTTAGTAGTCAATACTTCCCTAAAAATTTTTACACCTATACCTCCATTAATGTATTTGCGTTAAGAGCATAATATTGTTTTCCATCATTGCATGGGTATACACTATTAGCCGTAACCGTACTGCAATCTTTCATTCCTATTATCTCATCTACTTTTTGCGTTCCTGATAATATTATTTTAGATGTTGAAACATCAATATCTACACCTGATTCGCCACCAACATAATTAAATCGTGTTCGTGTTTTATACGGTTGATTGTTTAGGTCATAAAAATCTGTGTCGATTGCGGGGCTCGAAATATACGAACTCGAACCGGCATATTTATAAGCGTAAATGTTTTCTAAATTATTGCATTTAACGAAAATAAACTCATCATGCCACTTATCACTTCCACTAAATGTGGGTGGGATAAGCTTCAAATCAATGCAATTATCATTCTCTGCGTATAAAACTTGTAGTCCACGCTCGGCAGATGCAATAGAAGAAGTCTGTGTAGATGTAGGTAGCCTTGTCTCAGAAGCTATTTCCGTGTCATTAACAAAAAGTGTCATTGTTACATAATACCAGTTTGAGTCTGGCACAAAGGTTATTTTATAAATATCATCGATAATAACACCTTTATCTGTTTCGCTGTCAATTCTTTTAATTCTATCGCTCAATGAAGTTAAGCCGCTTAGAATTACTTCCATTGTCTCATCGCTACCGTAACCATATCTTGTAAAGCGTTTTAGAATATACATTTAATCACTCCTTACTTGTTATAAAATATTGTGTTGCTTTTTCGTTGTATGGATTGGTGGCTTCTACCCAAACTTTATATAATCCACTTTGCAATGTAATTTCTACTGTTGTGCCTTCACCACCAGTTGCAATTACTTCACCGCCTTTTGCATAGCCTGCACCCTCACAATAGACTGCAAATTCGCAATTATCAGTGTTTGATGAACAAGTAACAGTTGCTCTCTGATTTATAACTTGAATTGTTGACGTATTATTTAAATTGCTGATTTTTAAAGCTTTAATATCAACAGTATTAAGCTTATAACCGCCTCTATTGCTGCACATACACTGTTTGAACTCACCTTGTAAACCTTGTGGTTTCATTAAATAACCAACAATCATTAACTATCACCTCATATTAATTAAAGCCTATTCCATTTTGTAGTTGTGCTTGTAATGTCATCCCCACCATATGTGATTTCATCAGTGGACGTTTCTTCACTACCTACTACAGAAGGTAACACTCTAAATACAGAAGGGCGAATTATTGGTATACGTTGACCATCGGATTGCTGTAAAACGATATCGTAAATATATCGTCCTTCAGGAATATTCATTTCCTTAGTCGTTATATAAAGAAAATAGGATTCCATTTCTTTATGATAGTCTGAATTAGTCAAAACTTTATATATTAAATATCGATCGCTGTTTTTGTTTTTCACGCCGAAAATTAATTTTTCGTTTTGAGACAATTTATAATATCCATCATTATATGGAATAACAATGTTATCGCTATACATTCTATTGTGCCATGCTTTTATTGTGTTCAACATTTCAGGTCACCTCGTTATCTCATTGTTAAAATTATCATTTATGTATCGATCGATGGGGGAGTGGGTAAATTCATAAATTTATCATGTATATCATTCATCACACCATTCGCTCCTAAAGCATGATATTGTGTCCAGCAATTCTCAAAATTTTCTCTTGCATATATAGGGGCATATCCTTTTCCGTTCCAATAATTATAGTCGTTTATCATTTGACTTCTCAGCATAGCCTGTAAACCAAATTTTAATGCCGAATATTGTTCATTTTGTTTCTTGATAATTCTATAAAACCAAACTAAAACAGTCGCTACAGACGGCACTCCTAAAGCACCAAGTATCTGATACCATGTCATATACATCCTCCTTTAATTAAAAATAGGGGTTGTCGTTCAACACAACAACCCCTAACTAATCTCTTGCACTTTTATTCCTTATGCTTATTAACAACCTCTTCGATTTTAGTAACAAGCCATTCTTCAAAATCACCATAATTGTCGCAAATAGTTTTCATAATATCTGCGTTAAACATAGTATTAACACTATCTTTGGCTTTCTGTAGTGCTATCTTTTGTGCTTCTCTATCAAACGAATCGCTGTCTTTGAGTGAATCAACGTAGGTCTGTGTTACTGAAAGAACCGCCTGTTCAACAATGGCATTAGCGGTTTCTATATTTTGTTTTACTTTTTCATTGTTGATTTTTTCTTCTGTGATTTTTGTAATCTGGTTACGAGCATAAATTACTATGTAATAAAAAATTGCAAATATTAAAGTTACAAGCACATCGCTAATAATTTCTTTAAACATACAAACTCCTCCTTATGTAATTTATAGTATTTTATATAGTCTTTTTAATTTTTCCTTTGACATCGACCCTACTTGGTTGCACTGTTGTATCAACTGATAAAATGTTAATACCTGAGATTGTCGGTATCGCTACCCCTGTATCACTCATCGTAATACTTTCACCCTCTGCAAGTGGTTCGTTAAGGTAGATGTTAGTTGTAATTTTTTCTCCACTTTCTTCCCTCACCGTTACGGGGATTTTAAAACCATAAGATTCAATATAATCTCCGACGTTGACAAGATGTGATTCTCCTGCGGTCTGCGGAACATACACCAAACGACCTCCGATATCCCAACTACATTCGGAACTGTAATATAAATTCCAATAGAAACCGCCCGCACCAGTACCACCACTCCATTGTGCGCCCAATAGCGAAATTCTATATACATTCAGATTTGGAACGGTGTATAAGTAATCTCCAACGGGGCGTGCGTAGTTTCCAAGGCATTCAGAACCCATAAACAACCAGTCACATTTTGTGGAATAACCCATTGCTGAAATGTAACCCCTTGTATTGCTCACAGTGAAACCTGCACCTTCGTAATTTTCAGTACTCTTTGATTCAGCAAAATTGAAGTCATCTGCAACATAAGGTTCACCACCTGCCATGTTGCCATTTCCCCAAATGTTGACACCATTTTCAAATTCCCAAATATTTCCCCAAGGATTTTCAAGTCCACGATAGGAAACAGAAAGTTTTCCTGCGGTGGTATCAATGGTTTCAACACCGTCTGAACTGATGTGTTTTGTCTGTGTTGCCTGTCCTGTGGCATTTCCAAGGCTTGAAGTAGCACCTGTGTTAGATGCTTCGTTGCCAGCACCTAATGTATAAGAAACAATTCCCTGACCGATTGCAGTTTGAAAATTCATTGTTCCCATTTCAATCATGCAAAGAAGCTGATTCATTGAAGCAACCTTTACTGTAGAACTGTGCCAACCATTACCACGATTTTGTGCAAGTGTTTCCACATTTGGTCTTGTAAGTCTCTGTGTTGAACCGCTTGCCGGCTTTACATCAGCAATAGAACTGAATTTATCTTCAGAGACTTCCATAACCTGTGAATCATCAGTAATGTAACTATTTTCGCTCGAATCATATAAACAACCTTCATACGCTCCAAGCAGTACGTAGTCAACGGGTTCGCCTGCTTCATTATAAAATGCCGGGTGGAGTTTAAAACCTTCGCCTTTATAGTTAGAAATATAATAGTTAACATTTCTTAAATGATAACCAATTCCTGTGTCCTGCGCTTCGATTTTGATAGGTTCAACCTTGTAATAAAAGGCAGGCTGATAGACCATCACCTGACCGTTAGAACCGTCCTCAACATAATCGGAATCTCCATAGTACGCTGTAATAGTACCATCATCAAGAACATTACATCTACGCCGACCTCCAAAAGCTGAGAAATCGTTAAAATCGTCGCCAGCCGTTAGAGCTTCAGCATCTGCAAGCCGAGTAAAGGTACTTTTTTCAAAATCAACATTTAACCCGACAACATATCGAGACTTCCCATCGGTGCTTTCCTCGGTGTTACCATAAATACGGTAATCTTCGAGTCTTTCATTTGTTTTAAATAACGACTTGTAAGTAAGCGGAGTTTTACCAGAAATTTCTCTTGCACCAATAAAAACTCTTTCATAAGAATTATTTATTCTTGCATATATCTCATTGATATATCCGCCATTTTGTGTTCTGATTTGTTTTACTTTTTTAATTTCATTATTTTTTATTGTGTTGATAGACATAAATTATTCCTCCTCATAAATGAAGTATAATTTAGCAGTCTTTTCTGATAAGGCATTGTATTCTGTTTCTGTCATTATGGGATTGTCGCTAATTTTCATATAACTACCTTTAATATCTTCTAAAGCAGAACTGACAACTTTATTCTGCACAGGATTCTCGCTTGTTGTACTTAAAACACTATCAACTATTGTTTTATTAGCTTCGACAGCGATACCATCTAATTTAGATTTATCTGCTGACGACATCAATCCTGATACATTTGTTGTAGCATCTGAGTATGTAGTATCAGAAGCAGGCGGGGTATAGCCCAAAGCTGTTGTTACATTATTTTTTGTTAATTCCCCACGTATAGTTGCAGACGATTTATTTTCTACGTTTTCTAATCCGATTTCTTCTTTCGTTACATTATGTGGGTTTCCGCTCGTTACCTGACTATGGTCATATGCAATTTTACCTCTATCACCTCTATATGCCGTAGACAAGGTTTCTCCCAAAGCAATAGTTTCAGAAATAACAGTATATACACTACCCGTCCAACGATATGTTTTATCGTTATCAAGATTAATATAAATCTTTCCAGATTCACCCGTTATGATATTAGTGTATGTATTGTCTGAATAAAATTTACCATCGCTGTAATATCCTTCGATAACATCATCTACATAGGAGGGAAGCTGAGAGGACAACACCTTTCCATTAGCATCTAATTCAGCGACACCATTGGCAGTTCCTTTAAGTGAAGTGTCTAATTTACTATCAAGTGCGTTTTTTACTACCTTATTCTGAACTGGATTAGTTGATGCGCTGTCTAACGTAGAATCAACAGTGGTTTTAGTTGCTCCTTCTATAATTCCATCGAGCTTCTTTTTGTCGTCAGCAGAGAGTAAACCGCTTGAAATTTGAGTTGCTTCTTCGTATGTAGTATCTGTAAACTTAGCATCGCTCGGTACAGATTTTTCTATAGTAAATCCAGTTGATTCTATCTTTCCGTCTGCTGTAAACTTTGGAATTTGATTTGTTTTACCAGTAACGATAGGAATGTAATCGCTTCGTGTATATTCTTGTGTACCTACATAAACTCTTTTTTGGTCTGTTATGAAATATATAGCATTGTCATTTTTAGTCGCAGAATCATAATCACTTTGCGAACCATAATAAATTACTACATCAGAATTATTATTAGGCATAGTTATCCCTCCAATCTTATAAATGTTTCCATTTCATACTTATCAATGTAGTTCCTCCGCTGCCCCCAGTATCAATACTCCATTTAATCCATTCTTTGTTGCAGAGTATATATGTTTCATTTGTATCAACTACGATAGCTTGTGAACCGTCAGCAGCGTTAGTAATCAAATTTAATTTATTCAAATCTTTTTCCAAAAGAGTATATCCACGAATTCTGTATTTCGTCTCTTGTTCAACGTAACCAAATTGCGGTAGACCGACGTAATACATTTTTAATGTACCAAAATCAGGTGCATTTTCTTTTGATTCAAAAGGCATATCCATAATATAATAAGCCATAACCAAATCCTCCTTATTACGAAATAAAGTCTGCTACAGTTAGTAACGTAGCAGACTTTAAAAAAATTATTTCTTAACAATCTTAACTTGTAATTTATCAATCCCTACACCTTTAATACCTGCGTAGCCATTATCATCATTATTATTATAATCTGTAACCCAAGACAGATAATTGTTACTATTCAGCGTAGAAACTCTGTACTGTATTTTGTAATCGTCAATATCTATTAATTCTGCTTGAATACAATCTATATCTTTACCATAGATACCAGCGTAATCTTCTTCGTCAATTACCCAAGGGAGATAATTGCTTGATTCGATTAGTTTAACACGATACCTTATATGACCTTTAGACGACTTCATTTTAACTCCTTGAATCGATTGATTGGCAAGTCCTGCAAAATCTTCAAGATTCTTCACCCAAGGTAGCCAACGATCATAGATGTATACCTGATAGGAGACATCGATACCTGTATCAGCAATATTTTTTGTTGTGCTGACATTGCTTTTAGAATTATCAGTATTTGTTGTAACTACATCGTTCCATTTTGGGCGATAAAAAGCATATACATCATTATCATTCAGATATCTTGTTTTCTTTTTGAATGTTGATGTTTCAGCCCAATTTGAGTTATTACCATCAACATTACCTTCCAAAGTTGTAATTGTATTACCATTAACACTTTCTACAATCCCTACATGACTTGAAAAATACTTATCCGTAGGAGATACACCCGAATACCTAAAGAAAATCAAATCTCCTGATTGTGGGATTTTACTACCTTTTATAAACCAAGCACCATATACACCATCAGAGTATCTCGGGATATCCCCTGCACCACCATAAACAGATTTAACATACTTTCCAATAAACCCACAGTCCTGCATAATGGCTGATACGGCAAAAGCACACCAATCATAAATTGTACCCAATTTGAGTTTTGTTTTACATACATATTCACCGTTTTTACCGATATAGTTTCTTGCGGTTTCAAGAAATTTTGTTTTATCATCAATAGTAGTTGTTTTAGTCGAAATTGTTGTAGAAGTTGTTTTTGTTGTAGCACTTGTCGAACCGCTTGTTGTATTAAATAAACTATCGTCATACAGATAATCCATATCAACATCGCCATTTATGCCATTAACTTTGCCTTTCCATGAGTATTGCCAAATTGCACAAGTATAAACAGGTTTAGTTGCATCGGGAGCTGCATACCATAATTTATAATTTTTTATCTTATTATAATTGAATACATTTTTTAACCAATTATAATTAGAATAAAGTACAGGAGTGTAACCAGCACTTTTAATTCTCTCCATAAATGCAATAGAACAAGCTGTCCAATCAGGATTATAACCCATATTTTTAGCATATCTTACGCTATCTTCCTCGACATCTAAAACTATGAACTTTACATATTTTTTATATTCATTAGCTTTTTTGATTGCAAAATCAGCTTCATCTTTTGCAGTTTTTTCATTTACAAAATAGGCAAAGTGATAAGTTGCAAAAGGTATATTATTCTTTACACAACCTGTGGCATTTTTAAAATACTGACTATCTATTTGCGATTCTGACTCAGAACCGAAAGTTGACCTAAGAATTGCAAATTCAATACCTGATTTTTTTACTTCACTCCAATCAATACTAAGATTAGCATAACTTACATCAATACCTTTTTTCATAAAAATCTCCTTTCTAAATATAAAAATAAGTTGGCTAAATCATAGCCAACAATCAATTTATATTATTCAGTTTTTGATTTTTCCTGTTGTATTGCCTTGTCGTACTCTTCTTTATCACGCTTATATTGTTCAACGGATGCAATATGTACTTGTTCGAGAAAATACTTTAAAACATCTTCAACAATAAAAGGCGGCAAACCCGATTTTTCACATAGTTTTAAAATATCTTGCTTAAATTCTTCTCTTGCTACCGTAATAGGTTTTGATATTTCATTCATTTTTATTACCTTTCCTTTCTTGATTTTTAAATTGATTTTCAAGATATATAGGTGTAAACTTTATAATTTCTTTTCCCTGTTCTTGTATGTCATCCGGCGTAGATTTTGACTTAATTCTTTTTAAAAATTCATCAACTTCCTTTTCGCTAAATGAATATTTCTTATCACTTTTGAATTTATTTTTAGTTTTTGATTTTGACCCACCATCAATCTTTGCCGACAATTCCTGTATTGCCTTTATCAAATATGGAATAAACTTGATAGGCTGAATAGATAATTTTGTAGTTAATTCATCTTCATGCACTAAATCAGGTAATATCTCCTGTAACTGTTGTGCGATAATGCCTATATCTTCATGTTTGTTATCTGTTCTCCAATCAAACGACTTCATCTCAATTTGATTTAATATATTAACTGCATTAATTTCACTATCAATAATATTTGTTTTCATTCTAACGTCAGAGCTGCTATTTATTATCGCATTGTTAATTGCATAATTGTGCATATCAAGATTATTATAGCAGTTCACTAATCTGTTAGTGCTATTATATAAATTAAAAGCACCATCTTCAATCTTAAAACTACCATCAGAACCACTGACTAACGCCGTAGTACCTTCAATCGAAACACCGTTTGTAGCTGAAAATATCCCGGCATCACCAGAATCGTATCTGATAGTCCGTACATTTTCATTTAACCAGATATTGTTATCTAAATAAGTAACGTCGCATAAGTGTATTCCTTTGTTACCTCTTGTTGAATCTTCTGCATAATATACAATTTTAACATTATAATTTCCATTTCGTTCATCTTGATGCGCTAAAGCCAAATATGAGCCACCATAACTTAAACCCATGTGAAGTCCTCTAAATTTGCTATCACCTACCCAAGAATTTGTTCCAATTTTACCCACAACAAAAGGATTGTTATCCATTGAATACTTTTTATAATAATAAGTCTGACCCGTAGAATTTAATGACATTAATAAGTATGTAGTATCATCATCGGTATTAGTATACTTACCATACAAGTTTAATCCTGTAGTATTTAATTTTATCAAGGCGTTACCAGAATTATTATTTATATTTAGCCCTTGATTATCTAAACGTAAAATTCTTTCTTTTTCTTCGGATGAATTATAAATGCTTAATCCTGCACGGTTTGAAACTTTATCAAATTGTATATATTGATCAACATCATTCCAAGCAACTCGAACTTTCTCACAATCCAAAGAAACGACTACACCTTCATCATTCCTTGATACAATGGCTGTTATATCAGTTTCAGTTTGCGTAATTCGAGAAGTAGCACCTGTAATAGAATTGTTTGCAGTTATATCTAAGGCAGAGCCATCACCCTTAATATGAAGTGTGCCATTTTCATCTACATAAAAAATACTTTCTGTAGTGTTATTAACAGTTTTAGAAATTGTTAATAAATTAGTAGAATTAGGATTAACATTGAAAATATTTTTGTCGTTCTTAACTGTAAATCCATCACTATCAAATTTCATACTTCCAGTTTCATTATATATTCCTAATTGTTCGCCTAAAATCAATCTGCCTACGATTGTATCACCATTGACACCATAAGCATATTTTACTTCATTCGTTTCGGGGTCAATATAATAATATTTGCCTATTGCTGTTTTGACATTTAACCAATTATCATCTGTAACAGCAAGAGTGGAATTAATGATTTTTAGTTGACAATTATCGTATTCATCTAAAATATCATTATACTGTCTACATAAAATCCCATGTTCGTCCCATGTTTGAGTTTGGTTGGAAGCTCCATTGATAATCTTGTTATTTGTAACATCTAATCCTTTTTCTACCCAATGTGAGATTGTTTGTTTACTTTTTTCTCCTTGTTCCGCTTGATGCTGAGTATAACTATAAGAAGTTGCCATATTTGACATTGACTGCATTAAAGACTGTTGATCTGAATAACCATCAGCGGTTTTCATTACATCTGAAAACTCTACGGACATATCATCTAAATTACTATAATCAATTTCATAGTTTATCAACCTTAATTTATATACGTTGTCATCAACTAATATTCTTATCCAGTTGCCAACCTTGAAATATTGTGTAATAATTTTAAATTTAGGAATCACTAATAGATTCAATAAAGAAGCAGTTATAGAGTGTTGTAACTCAGCAGAAGTATACAGTTCTTTTTGCGCTGTATCTATAAACTCTAAAGCCTTTTCAAATAATTCCGTATTATTTAAGCCATCCGAAATATAGTTAGAATTTGAAAACTTATCCTCTCTTTTGTAAGCACAAAATTCTAACCATAAATCTAAACCAAGAAAATTTTCAAAATCTAAATTCTTTTGAATATTTGCTCTGTGTTCATTTAATATCGATTGCAGTCCATGCTGTATCAAAACATCATTATCATATTTTCCGGTTATAATGTAGATTTCGTTTTGTCTAATGTTTTGTTCATTCTCAATGGCTTTCAATTTATTATAGTAATTTTTATAAATTTTTTCGTATAGATTATTGCCACCCCACGTCTGATTAGTGGCAACACCTTGTTCAACTAAGATATCAATACATGATTGACATATATTCTGAAAACTATTCAAACTGTCAAGATTATATTTTTTTAGTTCACTCTTAAAATCAGAAATATCTTTTGCAAATAAACCTGTTATATCAGTTTTTTCTTGATTTTCTTGCGATAACGCTTTTTGAATTTTCTGATTAACATAATTCTCGTAGTTCGCATTTATCAGCACAGTTATTTTTGCACTTGTAGCATTATCATCTTCGTCAGAATAATTTTCAACATAAAAAATACCTTCCCATGTTGTTTTATTCAAACTCGACGAAGTTACTTTTATTCGATAATTGGCATTAACAAGACACTTTGCTACAGATAATACGGCGTTATCTGCCGTAGCCAAAGATACACTATCGATATTTGTTACTGCAACAGGTGATATTGAAAATGAACCAAGTTTTGCTACTTCTTTTTCTGCATTAGTTTCAATCGGTTCGACTGTAGGCATCATCTCGGACTGCAAATACATAGCAAAATCAATATTCTGATAATATGCAATCATTAAATTACCATATCCAACAATAGGGGAAGATAAAGGTGTTAAATCCGTTTTTGAAACTCTATACTCATCTATTAATTGATTGTATTCATTTAGTAAATTTTGATCTATAGTTATTAAATATTCTTTTTGATAGTATTCGTACAAATTATCGTACTCATTAATTTTTTGTACAAGATCATCTGACATATCTTCTTTAATATAATCAGGAATATACCAGATGTAGTCAGACCCGTTAGGATTGCAACTACGAATTGTAGCTGTCATTAAATCATCGCCAGCTTCTAATTTAAAGCAGTTTTTTTGAGAATCTGTATCTGATGTAAATTTAATATCTTTTCCTAATTCATCGGCGGTTATAAATATAGTGGTATCCTCGCCGTATCCCTCTAAAATATCCGAACTCCCACATTTTGTACAAACGTGTGTAAAATGTCCTCTTTCTCCACATTTAGTACAATACGACTGTACATCATAAACTGAAATACCTCTTCTTATATTTCCATTTTCATCTGAATCTGATTGAAAAATAAATATACAGCCAATTTCTTCGGCTATCTCAGAACAGGCATCGTATATAGATATATCGTCAAAAGAAAACGTTCGTTGAATATTAGCAATAGTAGGGTCAACATGAACAATCTGATAATGTGGTGCTTTTTCTGTTATTCTATGCAATAATGAAATAGAATGATTATCTTGATTATATAATACAGTAGGATTAATATAGTCATCCCTTGCAATATCGTTCTCAGTGTTAATTTCGATATCATATAGTATAATCTGTGACAACTCCGCTTGTGCCAGTTGCACGCACGAAATATTTTTAACAGGACTCAATTCTTCATCTATATCTACTTTTATCTGAAACCATAAATCACATTCTTTACACCAGACGAGTTTATAATCTTTAATCTGATTCCACAAATAATCCTGCTCATTATTAAGATACTTATTCACCGTAAAAGTAATCTCTGCGCCATTCACCATATCATCTTTAATGACAATATTTTGTGCATTGATTTTGCCTATTTTATTTCCACGCCTGTTTGCTAAAATTAGAGTAGGTTCTTCAGGGATATTCGCAGAATCGAAATTGATTTTTATTGCCATTTGACTCACCGCCTTATATACTAACTTTGACAATAGGGGAGTAGACCATTTTTATTTCACATGGCAACGAAATAGAAATTTGATTTATACTGTAATTAAATGTACTTACCAATCGAAAAAAATTCCAGTTGAAATCATTTTGTATTTTATGTGAACTCAAAGATGTCTGAATAATAGGGTAATCAAGAGTGATTCTTTCTCCGACTTCGCAGTTAGCAATATACATATTCCTATCTTCGCTTTGATTATAAATACTTAAATCTCCATTTTCTTTAACTGTAATTTCCATATGTGGATAGACAAAACCTTCTTCGTCAGACAAATTAATAATTTTTCGTTCTTGATTTGCCTCGGAGGTTTCAAGCATTATAGATATAGGATTGTGTAAAGCAAAAGGTCTATTCGTTATCATATTAAGTTCTAATCCACATAATTTACCATCAGATTCAATGCGACTAATATTAAAACTTGCTTCAAAATATACATCTGAATATTCATCATTATAATCAAGAAATTGTATTTTGTGGAATCCTTTTCTATTTAGCCAACTAATTAGGTCACGGCACTCATCAAATGACATCTCTAAATCTCTATTTTCACAAGTATTTTTACATATCTGAAAAGTCGTTTCCAGACATTCATTGTATTCTGCACTTGTTAATTCATGCTTTTCGCCATTGCGGACAGAAACAGTATTGAATGTCAAATTAGAACCACTTGATACCGTTTGCAATCCTTTTGAACCGAAAGAACAAATTATGTAACCAAAGTCACTCAATCTTAAATTATCGTATTCAAAATCATAAACATTCATGACTATCTCCTCCAATCATTGTAAATATTAATATTTTTTTACACTTAAAATTCGTATTTTAAGTTTTGTGAAAATCGAAATTTTGGATTTTAACCCATCGTCTATAATTAATTTTTTGATTTTATTAATCTGTGTTATCAGGTTTTTATACTCTGTTTGATACTGTTTCAACTCCGATATTACTTCTTGCCAATTTTCTTGTGTTTCTTGTAATGTCAAAATTAATTGCTCTAAATATTGTTCATTATGTACTTGAAAATCATTCAATATAATCCTATCCCTTAAATCCTTTAGTTGCTTTATCTCATTATCGTTATTTATGTTCTTATTCCTCATATTTCTCGACCTCGCTTCTATCATAGAAAAAAGAGCGTTAGCTATACAAAGCTAACGCTCCTAAATTATATTATCTACGGCATAGTGTATTCTATATCTCAAATACTTTCATAAATATACTAAGTATGATATCATCTCCGCTCTCAATAATATTTATATGTGATATTTTTTTAGAGAACTTCCTCCGAAAAGCCTGTCAGTAGTCATGGATTTGATTAAAGATTCAAACTTCTTATCGTGCTGCATGGCATAAATAAATTCATCATAGTTCTTTACGTTTGGCAAATTGAAATTAACATTATCCAAACTGACAGAGATACTATTCGTATTATTACTAATATTTGGTGCAACATCAGAACTATTATTATCAAATAAATTATCTTTGATAAATGCACTGGGGTCATTCATCATACTAAATAAATTGGAAGTTGCATTGCCATTTAAAATCATATCTCCTTTGGCGAGAGGGGTAAGGATAGCACCGTCAGAAGGTCTAATGATTGCTTCGGGAATACTATTCTCTTGTGTCCACGCCATTTGAGATTTGTTGACTGATTGCGTACCTTGCTTAAATTTTGGAACACCGCTCAAACCACTCAAAAAACTTTTAGCATTACGTGTAATATCACCAACACCGCTCAAACCACTCAAAAAACTTTTAATATTACTTGTATTAGAACTATTGTTTTTTGTAGCAGACTTAGAATTTGTGTTCTTTACATTTGTATCATTATTAGCTTTTTTATCAAGAGCGGACACCATCGTATTAACACTGTTTGTCAAAGAATTGATAGCACTAATAACATTTGTAGTGGCATTAGTAAAATTAATCCCATATTCAGATAATACAGGTTGTGCGCCACCTTTCCAAATATTATTCATAGTAGAAGAAATTTTATAACCAACATCACTTGCTTGTTCAATCAGTGTATCTTTGATAACATTAGCATCTTCATTAATATTTACAATCATATCAGAGATTAAACTATCAACATCGTCTAATCTTTCGTTCAATACCTTTTCATATTCATTATACAAATCATCAAGCAATTTCTTTTGGTCGCTAACAAATTTATCGTATTGCGTTTCTTCCAGATTTTCTTTTGCTTCTTCCAAAGATACTTTAATTTGTTGTACTTTTGACTTTGTTTCTTCGGATGTATCGCCTGTATAAGCGGCTAATTGTTTCTGTAATGAGGTTATTTCCTTGGTTTGATCTTTAATCTTTTTTTGATAATCGTATAAATCTTTCTGACTATCTAACGCCTCATTATACTTATCAATTAGATCCTGTAAGGCATTTAACTCTAATTCAATGCCTTCTTTGACCATATCTACAATAGCCTGTTTTTCATCCTCGGCAGATAAAATCATCTGCTGTTGTAATTTCAGCAGCTCTTCTCTGCGTTCTGCAAGGTCTTGATTATAAGGGTCTTTCGCCAACTGTTTGTCAATTTTAATGATTTCTTTAGCGTACTTATCAGCTTGTGCCATATAAGTATTATAATTAACTCCATGCAACCCCATAGTAGCCTTGCCATTATTTGTAAGTTGTCCAGCACCTTGACCTTCTTCTTTGTAAAGCTTGTCATTTTGCATAAGTTTAATCAAAAAATCAGACTCTTGCGTTATTTGAGATATCTTCTCTTGAATTAAATCAAAAATTTGCCACTTAATATCTCTTATAGAGTTATTAAATTCAATAAGAGATGTCGTTGATTGTTGAATGGCAATATCAGTCTTTTCGATTTCATCCGTTAATTCATACCATGCTTGCGAACCAACTTTTATATCACCCGATGCAATCGCTGTTTGTAATTTAATGGATAATTCATTTTTCTTAGAAACAAGTTCGGCGTTATTTTTCTTTTCATTTTTTATCTGTGCTTCGTAATATTTCGTACTAACAAGATAGCCCTTTGCCTGAGTTTGTGCAATACTCTCATTTAATTTAGTTGCTTGATTTGTAATCTGGTTAAGCTTGTTATCGTGTTTAGTAGCGATATCATTAAATTCTTCAACGGCTAATTCATGAATTGTTTTCTTGTATTCCTCGGCGTTTTCTTTTGCCTTTTTAATATTCTCTGTCCATTCGTACCAAGCTTTACTGTATTTTTGAATATCACCATTTTTTACCGCTTCGCCAAGTTTTTTCTGTAACTCACTTGCTTCGTTTAAAGCATAAACACTTTGTTGTTTATATGCCGACCTTAAACCACTGTAATTTTTAGTGGTTTTGCGTGTAGTATCACTGGCTTTAGTTTCAATCATACTGATTTTACTGCCATATGTTCCACTACGATTTTCCCAACGTGTTTGTATATCGCCAAGTTCTTCAACTGCTAATTGATGTCTTGCGTTTGCGGCTTGTCTCGCATTTGATTGAGCGTTCTTGATATCAGTTTTGTATTTATAATAATCATCATCGCCAACTTTGATTCTGCCATGTTTGATATCATCTTGAAGTTGACCATACAGATTCGCTGCCTTGTCCGTTTCGTATTTTTCAGTTTTCTTATAATTTTTGCCAAGCTTTTTATAATTCTTGTTTATAGACCGTGTGTCCTTATCGAGATTATTATAATAATCACTATCGGCATTGATATAATTAATTCTGTTTTCATAATATGTTTCAATATTATCTAATCGTTGTCTTATATATTCTTTTTCAGTCTCTTTTAAATCTGAAACCGCATCCCTACAACTAATAGCTTTATCATACAATTCCTGATAATTTTCTATCTTTTCTTTCAAATCAGCATTTTTTATTTCAGAAAGATTTATGCCACCTTCCCGTACAGCCTTTTTCCAATAACTACCAAGACCTACCTTATTAGCTTCGTTCATATAATAACCATAAGCATTTTTATTAAAGGAAATTTCTTTTTCAATAGCGTTGATTGATTTTGAAATCTGTTTATTTTTCCCTTTAAAAGTGATATAATCTCCGACTTTTGAAAACACTTGTTTGGTATTATTAGCGAATTTCTTTAATCTACGTTCAATCCAATCGAAAACTTTTCCAGTCTCAGTTGTTGACGTATCTAACCCCGAATCACTTGAATCACCTGAGCTTTTTGTATTGCCAGTCAATTTATTCCATGTGTTAGTCGTGATTTTGTAAGGTTTGATGAGTTCATCTAAGACTTTTTCTAATGCTGCATTGCCAGATCGAGTAAATTGTCCATGATCTCTATAATTAGCATAATCAGCATAAGTTAAGCCATAAGATGATAATAAAGCATTTATTTTTTCTTGTGCTTCTGGCGAAGCATATCTTTTTAATTTACCAGTGTTTTTATCTAAAAATGCGCCACTTTTACTGTCATTATCAATTATATTGTTAATCTTAGAATATACTTGCGATTCTTCAAAATGTTTTTGTATTTCGGCTTTAGCTTTAATCGCATTAGAAAAATTAGTAATGTCATCATTATATAATTGTCCGAAATCTTTAATGAGTTTGCCTTGTTTAGATAATAATTCTGCATTAGTATTTTGTAATGCTGCCTTTTTAATTTCAGATAAATTATCCCAATTAGTAATATCAATTCCATAAAAGTCATTAAAATACTTTATCTCATCTTGAATTTGTTTTATAGAATCGCCTAATAAGTTTTCATTATCTTTTTCTTTCTCTTGAACTGCTTTATGATACGCCTCATAGTCATTTTCATACATTTCAGCGTTGTACAAATCTTCATAAGCATCTTTTTGTTTAGCAACTAATTCAGTAATAGCAGTTTGCATACCTTCCATATCATTGATATATGGACGTAAAGATTGATAAGTGTCATCTGTCATTATAGTGTCGATACTGGAAAGCGATAAAGAACCATTTTCGCTGATTTCTTTTGTAAAACCAATAAGAGTTGATATACTACTTGATACACCTTTAATAGCCTTTTGAATGTCCTCAATTAAAGTCTTAGTGTCTTTAAGTTCAGGCTTTAACTGCTTTAATGCGGCAATCATACTTTGAATAGATTTTTTCGCTTCATCAGATAAATCCTGTGTATTTAGTACTTTTTCTAATTGACCTATTAATTCTTGTGGACGTTCTTTTATTACCTTATCTATTCCTTCTGCTAAATTGCCAAACTTTTCATCTGTCCAGTCAACATATTCGCCAAGAGTAGGGAAGAGGTCAACTAATTCAACAACATCATTTGTTGTTAATTTTCCAGCAAAAAGGTTTTGATATGCTTTGTTGAGTTTATCAACATCGGAATGAACAGATTTTAATTCTTTTGTTTGGTCTTTGGATAATGCAAAAGATGATTCATCGTTTTTTTCTGCGACCTTTGTTTTAACAATTCCAAGTTTTTCTAATGCACCAATATATTGTTCAACTGTAATTTCAGCTTGACCAGTAGCATCAGTCATACCGTTCCATAAATCTATATAACCTTTAATATTATCATATAAATTTTTCTCATCACCCGACAAAGATTCGTAATTCAAATCCCCTTTTGATAATATTGAATTAATATCATCAGATGTATAATTATTCTTATTAACAATTTCTTTTATTTTATTACTATAACCATCGGGCGAACCTTCCAATTCTGCTTGAACATCAACAATAATAGGTGTTTCTTTTGATTGTTGGTACACTTGTTTTTGTACATCAGCAAACCAATTTTTTATACTTTCACCAGAAACATTATCCTCATCAACAAAATCAAGATTAAATATATCATGAAAAATGTCACGTAATTCAGTGTATGCTTGCGTGATTTCATCTTGATTGCCTGAAGCAAGTGCCTCTGTATAAGCCTTTTTCTTTTCAACTATTTTTTCGTAATATTCAGAATACTTATCATCAGTCAATATCAGATTTTCTACAGCCGTATCATAAATCGTTTTATTAGTTTTATATTCATCACTACTTAATAATTCACTTTTTCTTTCTAATATTTCTGATTTTAATTCCTTAAATCCTTGTAATTCTTGTTGTTCATACCAATTTAAACTATCTTTAGACTCATATTCCTTTATTTTAGTTTCTACGGCATTATGAAATTCATCCATAGTAGCCAAAATTTCATCAATAGTACCACTAAATCCAACTTGTGTGCCGCTACTATTAGGCATAATATAAATATTTTTACCATTTTCATCAGCCCATTGGTTTATCCATTTTTTACTACTAACTTGTTGTCCGCTTCCCCAATTAACACCCAAGAAACTATTTCCGTTAAAATATTGATTAGCGTTTTTAGTTTCTGTAACATGAGTATCGTTCCAGTTTTTTGCCGCTTCTTTTTTTAATTGGATTAAAGCACTGGTTTCACCTTGTATAGATTCAGTTATATAACCTACAGCATCCTTTTCCTGACCATATTTCTTTATCAGTTCTTCTTGAATTTCGAGTAATTGTTTTCTTTTTTCTGTAGCTTCTGTTTGAGAAATACTATCATAATTTAAAGCTGTTTTTAAATCATTAATTTTACTAATATAACTATCAATATCATCAAAAGATTTTTTTAAATCATTTGCGCTATCAGCAACATCTTCAATGCTATTAGACCAATTAGAAAATACCGTAACAGCAGTCGAAACAACACCAATTACTGTTGCTGCTGCAACCGCTATCGCACCAATAGGATTGCTTGCCATCGCTACTGTCAAACCTCTAAAAGCAGCACTTAAACCACCTGTTGCCGTTGTCAACGCTCCTGTGGATGCAGTTGCTGCCATTTCGGCTTGTGAAGCTGCTAAAGTAGCAGCAATTTGTTTTGCCTCTGCCTCAACAACACCATGATTCATAAGAATTTGTTGCATCTGTTCTTTATTTAATCCTGTCTTAACAAGGCAAGCCTTTAAATCTTCTACAGACATATTTTTAGTTACGGTATTAACTAATTCTAAACTTGTCGCACCCTCAATTCCCAGAATTTTTAATTGCAATATAATTAAAGGCTATAAAGTTACTTGACATTATTCAAATAAAACGATATAATATTATCAAAAAGGTAGGTGTTGTATATGAGTGATAATATTCGTACTATCGGAATAATAGATTATGATTGTCCGTTTTGTCATCATAACAAATCTTATGTTAAAATGTATTTAGAATATACAGAATTTGGTGAATGTATGTCTTGTGGGAAAGAGACTTATCAAAAGGTTTTAAAAACATTTGACTTTAATAAACCAAAATCTGTTCAATGTCCTTATTGTCATTCAACAAATACTAAAAAAATATCCACAACTTCAAAAGTTGGTAGTGTTGCCCTCTTTGGTATTTTTGCCGCCGGCAAAGTTGCTAAAGAATGGCATTGTAATACTTGTAAAAGTGATTTTTAATTTTAACCGTCATAGAAATATGGCGGTTTTGCATATTTGGAACATACATTAACAGCACATAAAATGTGGCTTTTATGTACTGCAAGGAATGGTGTCCTCTGAACATTCCCATTATTCAAACTTTTATCCCGACATCGCTTGCACGATTGCTACTATCGGATTATATAGTTTTATCTTTCGACTAATGGGTGTGCTGCCAGTTACCAATTATATATCTGTCCGGCATCATTTTTTAGCCGTAGAAATCTCACTCCTGCTATTCAACAGTTTGACTTTTTTGCCTTATTTTTCGGCTACCCTCAAAATAGGGAAGAGGGTGTAGTGAGCATTATGGTTTCAGGCAATTTTTCCTTTGTTTGTTTGAAAACTCCCTTCTTATAGAGTTATCCTTATCGCCATTATGATAATTCTTCCCCTATAATAGACCAATAACATCTTCTGGGTGATGTTGTAAACTCTCAACGAGTCAATCCAAGTTTTTGATAAACGCAGTAATACCTACTGCTGCGATTGTAGTGCCTAATGCACCAAAGGCGTGTGTTATGCCATCTACAATATCAACTATTCCTGATGATCCATCAACTAAGAATTTTATTAAATCAGATGATAAGACTGTATTAGATAATGCTTGCCAAGAAGCGTTAAGTGCATCTAATTTGCCTTCCATACTTTGCATATACTTTTCGTTTTCTGCTGCTGCCGTTCCCTCGGCGTTAGATGCCGCATTAACTGCTTTTTCAACATTTGACCAGTTGTTTATAAGAGCTGCAACACTGTTAGCTCTCTGTTTTCCTGCAACAGTTTCAAGCAAGTCTGCACGCGATGTATCAGTAAGTTCATTCCAAATAGTACTAATCTCTTTAAATATCTGATATGTACTTTTAAAATCGCCATTATCTTTAAAAATATTTACTTTTCCATTTGTAAGATTAAGTATATGAGTTTGCATTTTTGAAATTGACTCTACATTCTCATCTACTTCTTCGCCAATTTCTTCAAGCTGCCCCTTCATTCCTCTCAAACGCAAACTAACGACATTCAGTGTAGTACCTGCTTGTTCGGCGTTTTGCGTTACTTCTACTATACCTGTATTCATTCCTGCGGCTTCTTCAAATGTATTTCCAGCCATTTGGAGTGACGATGCTGACCTTTGCAGACTTTCACCAACATTAGCAGCGGTAACGGCAAATTCATTGCCCAATTTGTCGTACACGTCAGCTATTTTCATTACTGCTTCAGTAGAATCACCATTAGATACTTGTAATAATTCGTCTTGATAACCCTTATAAGCTGTTACTAAATCCTTTACAGCAGTGTCGTTATCCAAATCTGTAACGTGCTGATACATAGCAGTTATTTCAGCTAATTTATTTGCCGTATTTGCTTCAAATCCAAGGCGTACCCAACTGGCAGTAGATTCAATAATGTCATTTAATGCAACACCATATTTCTTTGCACCAGCAACCATATTATCATACAACTGACTATATTGTTTATCCGTTAAATCAGTAACACGATATAATTCAGTCATAGCAGTGTCAACTTTAAGTACATTGTCAAACATTGACTTTACGCCATTAATAGCATAAGAAATCATCATTGAAGCTGAAAAATAGGTAGCCAATGAGCCTAATTTACTTTTCAATTTATCGCCTAATGTCATTGTGGCTTTTCCTGCTGACATTATCTGGCTTTCGAGTTCTTTAACTTCTCTTTTCAGATTAGTTAATTTTATATCATCTGCTGATTCTATTTCATTTTTTATCTGTTGTAATCTTGCACCAAATTGAGGTATAGCAGCAGAATATTTTTTAAACATCAAATCAATTTGCGTTGTTAATGCTGTTTTCTTGTTAGCAAGATTAGCTTCATCTTTTAATTTTTGCTGTTCTATTCGTAATGTCTTTATTTCATTTTGTAATGTAACTAATGTTTTACCGAATTGTGTATAATCACCTGTAACTTTTTCAATATCGTCACCACTGGCTTTCATACTGCCTAACAAACTTCTTAATTCTTGCGTTTTAAGGTTTATTTCATCTTCTGTTTTACCTAATCGTCTATAATTATTTTCGATAGTAGCAATTTGATTTTCTAAAGTGCCATTCTCGATATTGCCTTTAATAGAATTAAGACCACTCTTTTTAACATCGTTGATTTTAGCTTGAACAGTTGCCATTTTATCAATAGTGGTTTGTAATGCACTATTAATTTCTGCTGTTTGCTCTGTGCTAAATTTTGAATCAAACGATTGTCGTGTTGCTTGATATGTAGCTTGCAATCTTTCTAATTGTGCCTCTAATTCTAAAATTTGGTTACTATCTTTTGTTCCGTCTAATTTCAATAAATTAGTTTGAATATTTCTAATTTGTTGTATAGTAGATAATAATTCTTTATATGCGGTAGTTACTTTATCGGTTTCAGCTTTTTCCGCTTGTTTTCCAATTTGCTGCTCTGCTTGCAATGCTTTAAATTCTGCTTTAGCGACAACAAGCATATTCAAATATTCCGTTAGAGACTGCCTATCAGTAACCCCACCAAGTTTTACACTTAAATCACTTATACTATATGATTTTAGCTGCTCCAGTGCTATACCGATTGATTTTATTTTAGCTTCAAATTCTCGTAATAATTGTATTTGTTCGCCTTTTATTGTTTCAATAGGTTTTGCTCTTAGCTGATTAGCCATTGATTCAACTTCACGATATATTTTAACTTGCGACCGTATTTCAGCAATAGCCGCTTTAACACTTGCTTCTGAAGATGCAAAACTTTCTTTTGTAGCTGTACCTAATGTGTTTACTTTTGCAATAGCTTCATCATATAAAGAATTTAAGTGTTCTATATTTTTTGAATTTTGAATTGGTTTACTCGCATTAACATCAAGATATTCGTCTTTAAGAATTTTTAACTTTGAAGTATAATTAGTAACAGCAGCAGTATTTCTCTCGGTTTGTTTTCTATCGGTTTCAAGTTGACGAGCATAATTATCACTACCAGTAGAACCAGAATATTGATAGCTTTGCCCGATTACTTTTCCTTTGCTATTTTCTATATTCGCTAAATTATATTTTAAAGATTCGATCTCTTGGTTGACATTTTTTACTTCTACTGTGAAGCCAGTAATTTCGCTTTTCGCATTTCTAAAAGGCTTAGTAGTTACTTCGCCAAATTTTCCAAAATAATTTCTCGTTACTTCAAAAAGTTTTTGTTCGTCCTGAATTATACCATTAATTTCTTCTTCAAATTCTTTTCGCACAGAAGAATTAATTAATTTAATTTCTACAGGCTTAATTTTTTGTACTGTTTGATTTGTGTTTTTTACAATATTATCGACTTGTTTTGTTATGTTCGATGAATTTATATTGCTGTTTACAACTACATTTATCTTACAATTATTTAAATTATCTAATTGATTTCTTATATTTTTAATTCTTGTTTCAATCTGAGAATCATCGATTTTTAATACAATAGGATTTTCACTTAATTTATTTATATCCTTTTGTATCTTTTCAAACTCGCCATTTTTTAATTGCAAACCTAATGCAATAGAAAAATCTTCCATAACCATCACTCTCCTTTAAGGCACAAACGCACCTTAAAGGTGCGAACTTATAATTATGTTACTTTACATTATCATTTTCTAATGCCACTTTTAGTTTATCTAAGCCTTTCCATTTTCTGTCCTTAGCGGTCATATCGTTATAAATATTCACCATATCTAAACTCGTCCAACCGATAATACTTTGCACTAAATCTTGCTCTAATCCAATCGCCAATAATGATGTCGTATAATAATGTCGAATACTATGTATATAAAAAGGTTTTTCGACAAATTTATTCCAACGTTCAACCCAACCTCTAAATGTAGAAACACTTGCCGGATCACCAGACTGTGTAATAAAGATATAATTATGCACCTTTTTGTTTTCTTTCATTATTTTTTCTCGTATAGGTAGCCATTTTTGGTAATAGGGAAGAAAAGTATCTTTTAATATATATCGAATCAAGGATTTTCCTTTTACGCCTCTGCCTTTAACTTGGATTTCATCTGTCGTCTCCAAAAATAACCCTTCAAAAGCTGTTGAATTTTCATCTATAATATCAGTTGTAAATCTTGCTAATTCGCTTGCTCTTGAACCTGATGACATCATTAACGCCAATAAGCATTGTTCTTGTATTCTGTCCTCTTTACCAAGTTTGTTCATAAGGCTATCAAGTTCTTTTTTGGTGAACACAGATTTTTTTCGCACAGTCTCTTTAGGCAATTTTTCTATTTTGGGAAGTAAATTTCTAAAATCAGGATAACAATCATCGTAATAATTTTCTACAAAAGCACTAAAGGAAGATAAACATGAGTGCATTTGTGCGAAACGACTTGAACCCCATTTAAGTTCTGTAACGCAAAAATCAAAAAAATCCATTAAATCTAATTTTTTGATATCTATAAAAAAAATATTATCATTATATAGTACATTCCAGCAGAAAAATATCGATAAGTTTGACTTGTAATTAACGACAGATTTAGGTGAGCGTTTAGTGGCAAAGTTTTTTAAAAACCGCAACACTAACTGCATATTCTTAGGATTTATTTGTTCTATTATTTCAGGAGAAGTAATAATTTTTCTAAATGTTTCTCTACCCACCACTATCACCACCTTATAAATTTCGTAAATATCCATTTGGTGAGTTGTAAGAAACGTTCACATTCTTACATATAAAATCATTCTTTTATAGGAATACCTTTGTCTTTTAAAGCTTGTTTTAGCCAGCGATACGCTTCTTGGCTTATAATAGGCATGGCGTTATTGAGGATACCATTTCCCCCAGCTTCGCGATATCCACCATGAGGATACTTACCAATAACAGCAATTTCTAATATTCTTTCGTCTGATAATTCACTTTCAACATGGTTTAATCTACTGGCATCAAAATATACTACCGCCTTGTACCCATTCCCAACCTTTTCTATTTTAGATTTAACTAAGGATTTATATAATTGAAATGTTCTATTATATACCTTTGGTTCAAACTCATCATAGAAATTATTGATAAATGCCTCTAAAACATCATATACTATTGCTTGTGATTCAAATACAGAGTCCTCCATTTTGGATAGTAAATACTTTTCTAAATCTTTTTTTGAATTAAAAACCATAGTAATCACCCTATAATTACTTTGATGTATTCAATATCTTTAACTGTTGATTTTGTTTAATTTTATTTATCGTATTTTCAAACTCTTGCCTTTTCTTTTCTTCTATTTTACGAGTATGTTTTTTGAATACATCAGATTTCTCATAAGCGTTAATTATTTCCGTAGGAGTAAAATTTTTTGCATATTTGCTAAATACACCAGCAAACTCAACAAGTGTTTTTATGTCTACCTCTTGCATTTTAGATTCAACAAGTTTTAGAATCTGTGCTATCTCATCTTTTATAATATCTTTGTGAATACCTGTTTTATATTCAATATTCAAATCAACGGCTTCATGAAGCTCGGCAAGCAAACTATCAGCCATATCTGCCTTAACTATCTCGGCAATATTAGTTTCGTTTAAAAGCTGTTCAATTTTACTAATAGAATTATTTGAATCATATATATAACTCACATCATAATCAGTAAATATACTAATCAAGCCAAAATCAAAAAATAAATCTTTTGCAATGAAATTGAAATTATTTCCAACCAGATATCCCGTTACTGTATTAACAAACTTTACCTTGTCTACTGTACTAATATTTGTATTATAACTAAACGTATACTCTATTCCATTTTTTGTATATATATTATTTTTTTCAAAACTCATAATCAATCACCTTTCTATGTTTTAAAAAATTCATCTAAATCCCATTTATAATGGACTCTCTTTTTCTGTCCTTGTATCTTCACTGCGTTATTCAACAGTAAGTCTATTTCGTTAAAACTATACTTAGTTATTTTTTTACACATCGCCTCGAAATCTTTTATATTCTGAAAATATGTTCTTTCGGTATTATTTTTTTCATCACGAAAATTAAAAATAAATCCTGCGACCACGTTTTCATATAAAGAATAATTATGCAAACCTAATATTTGATGTTTATGTATCATCTTCTTAGGTGGATTTTCTAAAGCGATATCCTCAAATGTCATAGATTTATATTTTGTTGATTTTAATTCAAGTGCGTAAAACACCTGAGTTTGGCTTTGGAAACAATAATAATCACAAACATTTTTACGAGAAAATTTTGTATCTATTCTCTGCGCAAATGCTTGTGGAGGGTCGGGAATACGAATTAATAAGCAATAATTAGGAATAGATTTTTTAAAACAATCTTCAAAAACTTTTCCTGCATTTTTCATATAATTCACCTTTATTAATGTTCTCTAAGTCGCCATTCATGCTTTAGTCTTTCGTGATCTTCTTTTCGGAATACAAACGTAAAAAGTAATTTGTCGTTGACGAATAAATCTACAAGTTTAGCTCCTCTGAATACAAAATAAGCAGCTTGTACTGGATTTCTGTAAAATACACAATCTTCGTTTATATAGTACTTATGAGTTATATTACTTAATGTTTTCATTTATAATTTCCTTTCATATTTTATAACTTTCTTTCAATAATCAATATAGTAAAAAATAAGGGAGATACAATTACCTGTAAAGAACGTATCTCCCCTTGTAAATATAATAAATTCTTCACACATAACTTTTATTCAGACTTCTGAACTTTTCTTCTTTTTTTCGTCTGATTTGCACTACTATCCACAAAAACAGGTTTGGTTATGTCTTGCTGGACATCCTCGTTTGTATATAAAATATCTTTGATTATTGCCTTGATATTATCTCTCAGTGTTTCCAAATCAGACAAATCAACATTCTGTAGTTTCTCTTTGGACTCTGCCTTGTTGTATACACCAATCGAATAACCGTGTATAATTTGATAAATTTTGAAATGCTCAGAAGTGTCCGTGTGTAATTTCCAAGGATATAGATTTTTAAAATCCCTACAGGAATTACACATATAATACCCTTTGTTGCATATAGCACAAGTAGCGTTATTACTCATGTAAGACATACATTCACCTCCGTGTATTCAAACAGGGTGAGCAACACCCATCACTGTTTGAATTTATCGACATTACTCGGAAACGATAAGAGAGAACAATTCATCATTTTCCTCATCGCAATAATCCTTCATCATCTGGAACTCAAAAGCGTGTTTACCAGTAGAAGTTAGGGCAAGCTCAACCTGTTCAGGATTAAGTTTAGCTTTCGGGCAAATTATTTTACCAGAATATGTAAGACCATCATTGCACTTATCTTTAAAATAAGCGTAAATTACTACGCTACAAGATGACGGGAACTCAGAAGCCTTATTAGATACACGAACAGCGTTTTCTGTCTCATACTCGTATTCAACATAAATTTTCTTATCTGCATCTTTAGCAAAATCTGTCGGCAAAGTAATTTTACCGGTTTCTTTGTTAATTACAAATTCTGTTGTAGAAGCAGTTGAACCAGCTGTATACGATTCACCAATTTCATTATTAGCAATAGAGTAAATATATTTAATATCATTAGATGGCTTATTCTTTAGCGTAGCTTCCTCCGTTCCTTTGGCAACAGAAATAATTTCATAAGCATAATCTGTAATTTTCTTACCACTATTTGCAACTTCCTTTTTTGCACCAAACTGAGCCGCTGCAAGATCAAGAGAGATAAGCGAGTTTGTAGCAGAAAACGTAGCTTTCTTTGCACGATAAAGCGTTGTAATGACTGAACCAATAGCATCCGCTATTTCTTCGCCTTCCGATGTACACTGAAGTGAAGGGTCTTCAAGTGATGTCAGTCTATAAAGAAGTTCGCCTGTTGAAAGATCGTGAGCCGCAAGTGACCTAACACGATCAAGGATAAGTTCATTTTTATTAAATGTAGCCATATTTTTTCCTCCGTTCAATTTTATAAAATAAAAAAATAAGCCTTGATATCATATCAAGACTCAAATATCAGCAAACATATCAAATCGGGTTTTGTCTATGCCTTTTAAGTTAGCAAATCCACTGTACGCACCTTGTAGTAGCGTATGAGCATCTTCTATTTTTCCTATTCTTTTAATATCTTCAAAGAAATTATTGATTTTCATATTCCAAATTTTTTCATCGCCACATTGACCACAGTATACCGCCAATGTAGATATTAATGAACGCAAAACACTTTTGTACGGCTTGTGCGATGCCGCCATAGCTTCGTCTCTTGCATCATCAATCAAATCTCTTTTAGTTGCTTCATTTGCGGGGACTTGATTATTTCTTTTAAATCCATGAATTTTGCGTACAACATCTACAAGTCGTCTATACACTAACCTGTCAATCGTTATATCGCTTTCAGGATTGTACAATATGATTTGCTCATCCTCTTTTTCTTTGTTTGATGTAACTTTCATAGGCATAAAATCCGCTAAATCTATGTTTAAAACTAAATGTAGAGGATTTATTAACATATCCTCTAATTCATCTTTAGATATATTCTTTAATTCGTTTTCGTATTTTTCAGGATTTTCTGTTAATTCTTTGTACACCTTTTTTTTACTACCAACTAATTGAGATATAAATTTCACAAATAATTCGTAATCATCAATTTGAGTATAGTCAATCTGATTGTAGTCCCAAAGTTGCCACTTTAGATCAGCGCCAACACTGGTAAAAATATGTACTGAATTAAAATAGTTTTTTTCTCCAAATTCTTCTATTTGAGATAGACTGGGTTGAGACACTACTATTTTATCTGTAATATAAATATCTTTTCCTCTATAAATTTTCAACTCATCATATTCAAACATACTTATCACCATTCTTGACTATCATCATCGCATAACGAATCATTCAAATCTAATCCCTCAAAAATCAATGTTCTATATATATAATCCTGCTGATAACAGCCTTCAACATTACTTTTCAATATCAATTTATTAATTCCAAAATCTGATCTACCGTTCAGTTTCCTATCAATTAATTCAGAAAGATAATCATTGCGATTTGAAATTACTTTAGGTACATTGTCTACAGTCATATGTGTTTTATGCGATATAATCCATATTTCTATAGTTGGTTTAATAAACGTAGTATCAGTATATCGAAGATTAGGGGGCATATGCACTTGTATAGTAATAAATGTCATTACCTTATTAATAGTATCAGGATTCTGATGGTAATTAAATATGTGAGTTCCAACTAATTTTTCTGTAGTAGTAATTTCAGAAGCATTAATTGCTTGTACAATATCGTTATCTTTAATAAATTCTTTAATAATTTTCTTTTTGACTTTCCCTATAAATGAACTATTAGCCATAAATTACGCCCTTTCAAAAATTTTTAATTAGAATAACGAATCAATTCCGACAACAATAGAAGCCTGTATAGTACCATCTTCGTTTGAAAAAATTAACTTAAATTCTTCGTCTACATAATCATCGTTGTCAATAGAAATTATAATTTCATTTCCAAATTGTTCTACTTCTAATTCATTTTTAAAATCACACACTATATCCCATTTAGAGAACATGGTCGTAATTTCAATTTCATCATTGTAGAATTTGCCTGTATAAGTCTGACTATTACCGCCAGATTTTATAATTAAAGAATCATAAAAAATTTTTGCAATAATATTATCCGTAGCAGCTTCAGGTGCAGTAGTTGGTTCTCTATAATCACATATACCAATATCCGCTCTATCCGTTTCGATATTAAAAGGATGCTCATAAAGAGTTATTTTAACCAATCCCTTTGTTCCAAAATTATAGCTTGTATTGTCATTTTGTGTAATAATAAAAGTCGTGGGATTTGTTGTATTTTTATCCAAAATAAATCTCTGAGGTGTATTGAGTTGAACAGTATTTTCATCGCAAGGCAAAGTAATCATATGCTGAGACGAACCAATGGTAATTTGTTGATTAAACTTCTCGCCACTGTTATACTGCGTAGCATTTGTATCATAACAAGGATATTCAAGAATATCACCTTTTTTGTTTTGCCATTTTAAAATCCAATTACATAATGTCAGTTTACCTTCCCAGTGAATATTATCTATGTTAAACGATTCGGTGCAAATGTAATATTCATTTGTTAAAGAACAATAAATTATGTCACCTACTATAATCGGTGTATCGATTAATGTATGAAATTTTACTGTTACGCCTACTGCTGCTGAATATCGTTTGTGATATAGTCTTATTTTAATTACATCTTGTGTTTCATAAGACTGCAAACCTAATACCCACATATATACACCATTAGTTACAGAAGGGTCATCATCAAATGTTTTCTCTAATAATAATTTACTATTATTTATTTTTTCATTCCTAAGCGAACCGCCATTGATTTGCATTTTTCGCCTAAATTTATCATAACAATCCATCGATACACCTCCAACCTATTATGTATTTTTCTTATAATTTGTGTTGTTGAATGTATTTGGAATACTATTTTTATCTTTTGTTAGGCTAAACCAAGCATAACGTGATAACAGTCCTTCGTTCTCAGATAAAAGAGTATCGTGCATAGACAATAGTTTGTCTAACTGATTTGCATTACTAAAAGCATGAAAGTCATTTGAACTTAAATTGACTTTTAATAACGTAGGTGTGCGTATATATGTAGAATCAAGATACTCTAACAACAAATAATTACTTATTATCTCTATTTCTAAATCAGATAAATCACAATTAAATTGTTTTAACTCATCGTCTTTATCATTTAGATTTATTCGACATATATAAAACTTCGGTATTGCCGAAATTAAAAAATCATATAAATACTCCTCTATTTCTTCTGATGTCATTATAGGAATTTCATAAGAATGGAACTTAGATAACACATTTGAATATATTTTGTTATATGGAGTAGACATATTAATCACCCATTCCTATGTTTAAATCAAAGTAAAGAAATTAAATCTAAGTTTAAGTATCTTTCCAAAGTTCTAATGACTGAAATATCTGTAATTTCACCATTGGCAATCATACTCTTAATCTTATTGAAAACCGCAATTTTCAAACCAGTAGGAGTAGCAATAATATTTTCACAAATGTCGCAAATAGTTGCTCTTGTATAATTTTCTCCATTCATAAGCAATTCGTATTTTTTATAATTTTTAGTCAGACCGAATTTATTAATTACCCTATCGTCAAGTGGCTTTAACCATAAATCTTTAAAGTAACCCTTTGAATTTCGCCACATATTTTTTAAAGTATCGTAAGTTAAAAATTCTGAATGACCTACTTGTTCCCATTCATAAAAATCATTAGTTCTATTATCTTGATAACTGACATGGGGAATAAGGGAAATTACTTCAATTTCATCTGTATCAACAAGTGGCTTAACCACTTCTGTATTTTTTATTTCAACACCATTATCCATATTGTTGATAGCAGAGCTGTCTTTTACAACAGCTCCGTCATCAACAACGCTGGATTTAGATGTGGATTTTGTTCTTGCCATATTTGCTCCACCTTTCAATCTAAAACCAATTTATAATTATATAAATAAACAGACAAAACCATTTTACGGTTAATTAAAAGTAAACAATCCAGTGTAAGTAGGAAGTACAAGTCCCATTCCAATAAGTGTCTGAACTTGAAAATCAATAGTCATATCATTGTTCTTCTTGCCTGTAGTGTCCATGTCTGACCTTGTGTCACCAATAACCTCCAGTTTAATAGGTTTAGTATCGCCGCCAAGAATAAAGAGTTGAGAATCATTAAGTGCAAGATTAAATGTACCAGACTGAAGCGTTTGAGGAATAACCATAAGTTTATTACCTTCCCACTCACCGATAGAACCTGTAGCTGCTTTTGCCTCTTTCTGAGAGTTAGAGAACATCTTGTCAGGAACGATACCAGCGAGTTTTCTTAAAGCACCTTTAGTACCAGCAATAGTAAGACTTGCATAACCACCAGCAGCGGCTACTTTATCACAAAGACCGCCAACAGCAGCTTCGGAGTTTCCGTTTGAAGAGAAATCAGAAGGAATAGCATTGGCAACATTTTGGAACTGTGCATAAAGTCTATCCTGTATATATTTATTAATTGAAAGATAAACTTTATCAATCAGTTTCTCCAAAGGTGTAATGCCAATAAGGAATCTTTCAAGCTCCTCATAAACATGAATATAAATCCACTCTTTAGGAAGTGTAATCTCAGAACCAAGATCAATAGCTTGTCTATTAGTGTCCCAGTGGTTACCGGCGAATGTTGCAACAGAAAGCAAGCCACCTTCAGAATAAAAAGCAGACTTATCGCCCAATGCTCTATTCTTAACCTCCACAAAAGAGTCAATAAAAGGAGATTCAAGAACGTTATCGCCGATAGTGACATTTACAATCTCCTCAATAATCTCAAACATTACGATATTATTACGTCTAAATGCCTGATAAAGAGTTTTCCCTTTAAGAATGTCCTCTTGAATAGTTTTTCTCAAATAATTTTCAAGGTCTTTCTTTGTAACCTTTTCATTATCAATATGTGCAGAATAATCATTCCTTGCAAGGTCAAGAGCAAGGTCAAATACTTGCTGTTCTTGCTGTGTAAAATTAGTATATGCCATAATTAATCACTCCTTTTCTTTGATTATACGGTTACATCTGTAATTTTAATTTCATATATATCCGTCTTACTACCGTATGTATGTGCAGCAGTTACAAGAGTAGCACCAGATATACGCTTACGCATAACCTGACCAACAACTACACCAGATGAAGGTTTAGTAGTAGCGGCAACAAGTTTACCTGTTGTACTATCAATAGATGTATATACGGCGGTTGTAGTAAAGTCTGTAACAGTAGTAACGACAGACTGGGTAGCAGATGTCACGCCATCAATAGAAATACCAAATTCATCATTTTTCTTTACTACTCTTACTCTAAATCTTGTGCCAGCAGGAATAATATAGTTATCCCTACGCTGATTTGTAATTCTACTTGTATCTTCAGTCCATGCAGGATTATCTACTACAACAATATCACCAATTTTAAGACCTGATTTTGTACCAGCCTTAAAGTTATATGTATTAGATTCACCAGTTGCAAGACCGTCAAGATAACCAAATGTACCATTTTCAATATCTGTAGTTGCAACAGCATCAAAAATTCTTTCCGCATAACGTGTGCTACCAAGGTTTACGCTTTCAAAAACTGTATATGCCATAATAAAACTCCTCCTTAAATTTTATTCGCCGACAGGAATGTTACCGTATTTTGTAACAACAAATTTACTGTCAGTAGTATCATCATCCATAATTCCTAACTTAACTGAATCATTTTTACTGAAATTTGTTCCCATATTTTGCTTACCAAAAATTGCATAACATTTTACTTCAATATCAGAAACAGTCATATCTTCTAAAAGACCTTTTTCAAAATTGTCTTTTAAAGAAATAAAATCAGCATTATCTTTTAATGCTGATTCAAATTTTGTAAATATTTGATTTTTCTCAGCTATTTCCGCAGTTTTGTTTCTTACCTGTTCATCTTGAACATAAGCATCATACTTGATTTTCATATCATCATATTTCGCTTTTATAGCAATATAATCTTTTTGTACGGCAGTACAATCATTTTGTACAGCTGTATAATCAGCCTGTATGTCTGCGACCTTTTGATTTGCTTCTTCGACTTTCTGAAATGCTTTATCTTCAATTTGAGTAATATCAGCGCCAATATCAAAAACAGTTTCAGAAGATTGTGTACCATCTACATAATCTTCATAAACTATTTTCTTTCTTTTAGCGGATTCAAAATTAACAATAGGTTTATCACCATCTACTGTATAAGGACAGCCGTAAAATCCATAATTCTTTCTATCACGAACAATTACTTCGCTGTCTTGAATATCTACTAAACGATAACGAGAGATAGAATCACCCCATCTATCTGTTATCATTTCACTTTGAGAAACAATATTGCCAATATCTTCAAATTGTTCTATTGTAGTCTGAAAGTCTGTATTAGAATTAGACATTTTTTCATTACCTCCTTGCGTAAAATCAGTGTTTTGACTTTGTGTTGAATTAGAATTTATTTTTGCAAATTCCGTGTATTTATTATTCAATTCATCTTGTATTTTCTTTATAAAATCTGATACAGTAAATTGAACTTCAACAGTTGAGTTAATCATTGCAGGACTATATTTGTCGCCTAAAATACAAGCAGCTCTAAATGAAAACTTTGTAAAATGGAACAATCCATTTTCATCCTCATATCCATCATAGGAATCTTCATCATCCCATAATTCCATAGAATGAGATTTAATAATATCTCTTTTCATTATTTCTGAGCTATCTTCAAACATATCCCACATTATACCATCAACGACTAAAAATGTTCTTGTCTCACCATCATCACATAATCTTTCCTCGTAATGTGCATTATTATCTTCAGATGATAAAATAACACCATAAGCTGAACCAACATATTTATGTTCAATCCCATTTTCAGTTTTTACGATAATATATCTATGGTCAGAAAAATCGTTTGTATCTTTATCATCTTTACTCCCATTATCTTCTACGAAGCCAACAATAGGTACATATTGTAAAGTAGGAATAGCTTTATCAACTACTTCTTTTTCAAAAACTGAACCGTTAAAGTTCTGACCAAGATGTAAAAGCCATATTTTTACTTTGATAAATCTTTTACTTTCGTCATTTATATCATCTATCTTTTGAAACATTACAGGAAGTGATAATTTTGACTTGACTTTTACTGACATACCATCACCGCCTTACATATTATTTTTATCTCCATCAACACTCTTTTCACCTTCATCAGATAATGGTTTGCCTACCGAATCATTTGTAGGTCTGCCAGTCTGACTCGAAGAATTATAAGAAGAATTGAGGGGAACAAAGTTATTTTTAAAATCAAAAATATCTTTATGCAAAATATAAGACCCCATCGTTCTTGATGGAGTCATGTCTAATGTTGCTAACCATTTATCAATAACCGTTGCACCTAAAGTACAAGCCTCCTTGTATCGTTTAGAAACATTATCTCTATTAAAAATTGTAATATCCAATAGATAAAAATTGAACTTATATGTTTTTTTGTTATATCCTTTTAATTTAATATAACGATTGCACCATCGTTCTAATTGTCTATAAATATTGTAAATAAAAGCAGAATCATTTTCTATAGAATACGTAACTGCTGTAGCTGAAGCAGAACCATTAAACAATTCCTTGGTTTCGCCGGAGCTATTGTATAATTCATCAACTGCATCAGATACATTATTCCGAGTATTAGCAGAATCTTTAAAACTTATAGCTTGACCCGTAGAACCCAATGTATGTATTAAACCAATATCATCACTCATATTCTCTTTGTTAATCTCTGCAAATATTCGCAATGTATCGGGTGTCAGTAAAGGCTTGTCAACCATTTTTTCATCAATAGGAACTTTCACCATAATTGCCTTATAGTTATCAGTTCTTGCTGATTGTAGTTTTAATTGTTTATAAACATCGACATCTAAAATATCTTTAATCAAATTAATTAAAACAGGGAATGGGTAAGACCATTGATTGTTAAACTTTATACAGATCTGTTTATCTGAGGGTGGCAAATACCATTTATCAATTATGTCTTTTTTGTAATCATTGTATGCCTGTTGTACATAATCAGGATAAGCAGATAGTTTATCTTTGTTTATAGCAGATAAGTTTATTATAAAATTATATAATCCATCGTCGATTTGATATAATTTACAAATATTATAATTTATCTCTTGATAATAAAAAGTATTATCATTTTCTACAACTAAACCACAATAAATATCTTGATAAGGCAATACTCTTACTATTTTTGAAAATTCATGTTTAATATTCATATTTTCAAATTTTGATGCGATAGCATTATAAGCTGTTTTAACAGTTTTAATATTTGCTTTATGTGAAATATCATATAAGTCTATCCACCAACAAAATAAAGCCATATTACCATATAACATATTTAATCTATAATAATGAGGCGAACTGTGCATTAACATTCTTGATACCGATAATAATACTTTCCAATAATGCTTTGGATATTTTATGGCAGTTAAAATTGTATCTAACTTATATTCTCCCAAACAACCAGTTTCTAATATATTGGTATTTAAACATAAATCATTTATCATCAATCTTCTAAAAGAGCTATAATCAATATTATTATTTTTTATTGAATCATTGAATCTTTGTTCATCTTTTTTGTAGTCTTCTTTAGAGTAAATAGTTCGATATTGATATTGTTTTTGTTTACTTTCTTTCTTAGATTTTTTGCCCATAACACAATTCACCTCAATTCTAATATATTTTAGGTTTGCGATTTAATTGCCTTAACCCTTTAGCATAATTCCTCATTGTATAATCATGCGGTAGTTTTTTAAACAATTCTTTTTCTATTTGTCTTTGCACCCAATAATTATACGCAGCAGAACTATATCTATCTTTTCTCGCACCTGATTTTTCCTTTATCTGAATTTGCGTACCTACAACTTTATGCTGTAAACCTACTAATTCTCTGACGAACAAATCTGTGTTGATATATGGTAATTGCAAGGACAATCTATCACTTGGTATCATTTTATTATAACCTTTAAAGTTATCTTTTAATATTTCTTCACTTTCATCTTTAGAAACTAATAAATTAATTTTATTATTTTGAATACCTGTTCGCAGTTGAGTACATAATTCTGTGTTTAAACTATCATACGCTTGTATAGCCCATATTACCTTCTGTGCATTTTGTTGAGCAAACGACTCATTCAAATCCTTATTCTTTTTTAAAACATCAGTTTCGTAACAAGCTAATGCTGGATATACTATTCCTGTATGGGTATCAATTAAATCTTTCATCAATTCTTGTACAATAGGCAATCCTAAACCTCCAGCATCTATTGCTAAATCAGTTGCTTTAAAATAATCAAATAGTATTCTTATTTTTAATGCCAAATCACTACCGATAATTCCCTCTATGCTTGTTAAATAAACAAAATTTCCAATATATGTATTTCTATTTGTAGGTATAGCACGATTTAAAATAATAGAACTTGCATCGTTTTTATGCCTTGTAGAAGCCATCAATGCAATATCTACCGATAATATTCTTCTTTCGTTTAACAATAAATCGGGTATAGCAGGAATAACTAAATTTTTAGACAAGTCATTTTTAAAATAATAAGGTATTTCAATTTTTCGTATGTTTAACAAATCATCATAATCAAAGAAAGCACCATCTGAGTCTCCAAAAAACAACCCTTCCATTTCAATAGAAAATTTTATTTCGTCAAAATCATCTTCGCTCATTTCATCTTGTATTTGTTCTCTCGATAATAAATTATTTTTAATTGCGATTTGATATGGTAGATCGCAAACAAAGTATTTTTTATCATCTCTTAACATATTTTTAAAATACGTTCGTGCTTTTGTGAAAGACCAGTGACTTTTATAATAAGCCGAGCCTGTATATATTTCTTTGTTTCTTTCTTGTAAATGTGCGTATTCTGGTAAATCTAAATATGCTGGATGTCTTGGTGCTGTTAAAAATCTACGCAATACAGTGTTGATTGTATTCAAATCTAACATCCAAAATTCATCAATAAAAAGAATATTTGCTCTTGCACCTCTGGCTGTATCAGATGGTGTAACGACTTTAATCCAAGAACCATTTGCAAATTGTATTTCAGCTTTGTTTTCACCAACAACAGAATACGTTATTTCTTTCCGTAGATTTTCCGAACCCCATCCATAGTTCTTCATTAAATCTTCTGTTATCTTTAACAACATTTCATTTCCTTGCCTTCTTGTACTTGCAGCAACTACTATTTTAGTATGTGGAAATAAAATAGCATAAGTACAAGCACATATACTATCAAGAAATGTTTTACCTTGCCCCCTACTGGCGATATATAGACTATAGTTGTTATGTAAAAATTCCCATAACAATACCTTTTGAAAATTCTTTAAATTAATATTAAGATAATGCTCCACAAAGAGATGCGGATTTGCTCTAAATATCCCCACAAATTTAGCAATCTTTTTTAAAAATTCTAAATACTTATCATTTATTTGAATAGTCTTGTGTTTTTCTATTGCCTCATTAACACTATTATCTTTGTCATAATCCTCATAATCATTATCAGAAACATTTCTATCTAAAACCACGCCATCATCTATGTTTTTAATATTCATTTCGTCAATCATAATATCGCCCACTACTCTTCAGAATTGGAGTTGCCGCCTATACCACCAAAAATGTTATCAAATGATGTTTCCGAATCATAATCATCTTCATATTGTGGTTTATTAACAGTAAATTGTTTCATTAGTTTAGAGTATGTTTCAGAATAAAAGTTCTGTATTCCGACCGCTTTGCAAGTATGTCCTCTTATAAATCCATCTAATTCGCCTATATGATCTATATCAGCCAAATGTCCTTGTGGCGTAGGAATAGGTTTTAAAATTGTATCTTCCCATATTTCTGCCATTTCACCCAATGTGCGTTTATCGGTAGATAAAATATCGTTTTCTTTACTTTGTTTCGGCTGTAATTTACCTGTGTCAAGCAAATCTTTAAATGTCCTATCTAAGTCTTTTGTATCTTCACCAGCGATATTAGCTTTATGTGCTTTCCATCTATTAAAACATATTGCCTTAAATACTTCTTCTTGTGCTTTAGTCTGACATTCATGCCGAGAAGTCCAATCGTCATATTCGTTTTGTAAAAACACATAATCGTCTGAATTAAGACCACTACCAAAAAACTTACTTGCTTTAGTAACAATAGCTTCTTGATTAAAATCATCATCATTAAAACTCGACATTAGTTTTTGTTTTTTTTTTATATCTTGATAATCTTTAAAAATTGTATCATTGTAATCTTTGGTTTTATATTGAAGTAATTTAACATGACGAAAATAATAAGGCATAAAACTCAATTCATTTTTTGAATTATCATTCTTTTTGGTAAATTCTGTCATTGCATTTTCATACAAATCATCTGAATAATATAAATCAAATGACATACATATTCGTTGTGTTGCTTTTTTGTCAGGATTTTTATACTCTCTATTTTGACATTCTTTTAAGTATTCATCATATATTTTATTAATACAATCTTTACAATACGGCAATTTACCTTTTGCTTTGTATAAAATACTATCAGAATCATAGTATTCATTTATATCATTATCCTCGCCACAACAAGCACAAGACATCATAATCTTTGCTGTTTTGTCTTTGGGAGGTCTACCTCTTGGTCTTGGGTTGGATTGCACATCAGAAAGTGATATATCAATTTTAGGTGGTCTACCTCTTTTACTCATACTTCACACCATCTTTCAATTTTCTTTTTTGTCATTTATTCATTTGTACCCTATTAGATTTAATGGGTGTGTAAATAACATCCGTTAAACCATCCTCAATATCAAAAATAAATGTTTTACATTGTCGTTTAGAAGAATACCCATTGTCTGTAGTCCACTTAGACTTTGCGCTAATAGTGGGTAATCTTTGTATTCGCATATTAAACTCTTCCATTAAAACATTCTCAGTATGTAAATGTTGTAAAAACACCTCTGTTGTATCAACATCTGACCAATACTCTCTCGCTTCGTCTGCAATGAGCATAGGTAATTTCTTAACATTTGCATCATGAGCAAAGCATAATAATGTTTTGCCGAATTTCATATACTTTCTTGCAAGCGGTAAATAATCAACATTTATCGTATTATCGTTTCTGTACCACGCATCAATAAACTTTGCTATCTTAAAACCAGTTTGTTCATCATGATTAGCAGGAACGTATATTACTTTTACTTTAGCTTTTTGACTTAATATATCAATAGCTTTGATTAACATATCACAACATCTTTCATAAGCATCATAATAATGAATATCGCAATCCTGTGCCGTGCCTTTGGTTGTCGTATTCTGTATGCTATCATTATTCAGCATATCACCGCCTATAATAAAAACTATTTCATTAAATTTATAATTGTTCGTTCTTGTGACTATATCTTCAATAACATAGGAAAACAAATCTTCCGCAATATCACAATCATATTCGTTTCCTGTTGTTAGCATTGAAGCTTGCAAATTCATATGTAAATCAGCTATATTTATCAAAAGCAATTTATCGCCTTGTAAATAATCATTTCTTTCTTTAATCTTAGGCAAAGAGTAATTTCTATCTAATTTATCAAAAACTTCTTCTATCTTTGAAAGCGAAATATTATTATCCTGTATAGGTTTAACTGTCAAATAACTTGCATAGAGAGTAACAATACCATCTTGCTTACTTATAACTTGACGAATGGTATTTCTTGCACTTGATATTTGCCATAATGAACTGTCAAACCCATGAGCTTTTAAAAGATATTCGGGATCTTTACTATCATTTTCAGTCATTTCTAATAGTTTACTGCTTGATAACGAGCCATCTTTGTTAATAGATACTTCACAGCCAAAACGCTTTTGAATATCATCAATTTTATTCTCTTGCTTGTGTTCATCACTTTGGTTATTTGTATTATTATTTTTTAATGAATTTTTGTGTTTCAAGTATTCATAAATAAAATAACCACCAAAAATCGTACCATTCGCTTTTCTGAGACTGTCGGTTGATATAGGTAATTGATATTGGTTGCATATTTCAGACCAATCTAAATCAATGTCACCATTCTTTTTATTAATAATAGTTCGCAAACATTCTTCGTATTGTTCTGCTGACAAGTCATATTGTTCCAATTCTTTTAAAATATCCATATATTCACACTACTTTCTTTTGTTTTTATTTAGTTTGGTTATTGGTAGGGCGACGTATCCTACATTTCGGATACCTTTCCGGATGTATCGGAAACCATTTCCGCTCTCAATAACCTAATAAGGCACAGTGACAGACTATAAAGCCTACCGCTGTGCCGACCCGTAAAGAGTATATCTTTGTTTATAAGACCCGCAAGGGGTAGAATTGTTTGGGTGCAGAGGCAAGACTTGAACTTGCAATCTTCAGGATATGAACCTGCCGAGCTACCATTGCTACTACTCTGCAATATAATATTTGCAACAACAAAACAATCAAATATCCGATAATAAAAAATTAAAGCTGCGACTTACCACAGTCACAGCTTTAACATAATAAAAGAAAGGTGTTAAAATATGAATATTATATATAAACAGCTATTGCTGTTCATACCAAAAAATAAATAAATTAAGTATAGGACTCACTCGTAATCCTACTATTTGGAATTTAGTTTTTGACAATATGTTCTGGTGATATTAACTTTTGGTTTAATTCTACTTGATATAGTCATTTGCTTACCAGTTAAATTATTAACCTTTGTTTGCTCAGGTGCATATTCACCTTGAATCGTCATACCTTCAAACAACTTGATTTTTATATTTTGCTCATTTGTTGTCATAGATAAATATTGTCTTATATTATTTTCCAGTTCATTATAAATCATACGAATAGTATCTATGTCATATAATCTACCATTCTTTGCTATATCTCTTATAAGTTTGTCTTTTGTAATTGTAATTGTTTTTGTAGTTATTTCATTATTCAATTCCCTTCACACCTCTATTATAAAATTATTCTATTATGGGTTATTTTTTCTTGTTTCCCCTATTAGCAACTTTTTTTGATTTTTATAATACCTAAAAATAAGGTAATTCAGTTTTGATTAAATATTCTAAATTACCCTAAATTTAGGCATTATATTTATTTCTCTTGTGAACTACTTAATTCCTTCCTTTTTAAATACGCACGTTTGTTTTGTTCTTTTCGCAATATTTTATTATGAACTTCATTACACTTATTGCATCTACAAGTTTGATTATCTTTATTCTTTATTTCAAACCAATCACCACAATCAATACATTGAATTACTTTTGTTATTTGTCTCTTGTGTTTTGATAAATTTTCATATAATACATTTCCATAGCAAGTCCATAATAAATCTTTATACTTACTGTCTTTTATACCATATAAATACTTAACAAGAATATCAGCAACTTCTCTATCTGAATATCCAAACTGCGATAATTCATTAGTAATGTCATTTATTATTGTCTGATATTTAGCCTTTTGACGTGTTTCAGTTTGCAATAAAGCATCTCTTGGTATAGTTTGCGAATCCATAGTATGTATTTTGCCAAAATATAATTTAGCTTTTTCAATATACTTTAATACAACAGGATTTGTACCTTCAATCAATCTACCATTATCTGCTTTGCATATTTGAAATTCAATATCAGGATTACTCATTAATAATTTATAATCAGGTTTAGGCAATTTTTTTGATTTATGATTTTTAGTATATTTACAACTTATTCTCGGATTTGGTATTAAAGAATTAAGTTTATTGACAAAACTATTGTTTATAGATACTGTTTGTTCATCAGACTTATCTTTAGCATATTTAAAAAAATAGGGGAGAAGATTATTTGTAAAAGATGTTATTTGTTGTTTAACCTGTTGTGGGAACTCAGGTTTATAAAGTGTTTTTGCGTAATCCACAATGTAATTATTTTGACAACATAATCTTTTAATACAATCTATTGTTTGTTTTTTTTGCTCATCATTTCCATAAATAAAAACATCATCATTCCATATTTTAGAAATGTTATTACTATAAATTCCTATATTACCACCTGTAAATGCAGTAATTAAACCATTATAAATATTCTCATCATTTATCAAAGATGGTTTTGCCTTTTTCATTTCATAATATAATGGCACAATATTAAATTTTCTTATATTTCGTTCAGCCACATCTATTATGGCTTTGTCTGATACTACAAGCGATTTATCTCCGTCAACATCGAACTGGAGAACTTTACTTATCATATCACTGCTACTTGTATATAAAGCATTAGTACAAAACCATTCTCTTATTTTCTCTTGTCTTTCGTTTTTATTACAAGCAATATTATTCCTAATACAATGTTCCATAAATAAATGCGGCGAACGTAAACAGTCTAACTTATCATTTAATCTAAACAGCCAACAAAACACTTCACCATCTTTTAACAATCCTCGTGGTGTTTCTATTCCCATAAACCAATGTTCGCAGGCAGCATAAAAATCAGGAAGAATAAAAGTGTATTTACCTTTGACCTGTAATTTACCTGATTTATATTTTTTTATCAAACTATCCTTTATATCTTTTAATTTAATTCTGATATATACGTCATTAAGCAATTCAGGATAAATCTCAATAGCCTTCTGAAATGAAGTCTTATATAGATTATAAGGTGTAACGCCAAATACATTTTTAATATTATCAACTGAGGAACAAAGATTGTTTAATTTATCAATAGAAGATTTTGCGATTTGATATATTTCCTCATCTGTAATATCAGTTAAACTTTGAAGCATTTGATAATTGATAGTTGCATCTTTAATTCGTTCTTCTTCCGGATTGGTATAATTAGCAGAACAACGATATTGTTTAAAATATTCTTTGTACTGTTCCCAATTACAGTAATACGAATTAAACTTAAACTGACTTTTTGTAAATATAACTTGTATATCTTCTTTTATAATATCGTGTTCTACACCATATATATCTTTTATTATAGATGAACATTTATTGTCTTTTATAAATTTTACAAAATCAAACACTCCAAGAAGTCCTTTAACAAATGGCATCCTCGCCATCTTATTACATTGCTTAACACCAAAAGCATTTGGTAATATCATTCCTGCACCGTCAGTATGTGTTATAGGTATATAGTCTTTTTTTCGTGTAATCGAAAAATCTGCATCATCTATAAAATCAAACTCACCATAAACATTGGTTTCAAAATCATCTATGACTATTGTTTTATCTATATCAAATTCTGTCCATTCATCTGTTGCACTATTGATTAAGGCAAGATAACTAAGATACTTATTAGAATTGCAACCGCCTTGTCTATTTATCTCATCAACAGTCAAACCACACATTAAAGTTTTTTCATATTTCTTCCATACGCTTTCTTTGATAAATATACATTTTTTTGTTCTTATCTGTCCAGCTGAAGAAGTAAAGTAAATATATTTTTCACCTTTATATTTATAGCCATTAAATAGAATATCTCTTAATATATCAAAATAATATATTTGGATAACCATAAAATCATTAGTTAATTCATTTGGTTTAGCACCGATTGTTCTTGTAAAAGCTGATTCAAAGAAAGATATAATCTTCACATTTTTATCATTTAGTTGTCTTATATGGTCTTTGCCTTTTGTTTTTATATTATAATCTGCTTTATTCTGTAAAAGTTTAAGCAGTTGATTTTTTATATCTTTAATCTTTTTTGTTTTTAATTCTACAATTCTTTTAAGTTTAACATATTGACCAGTTAATTCTAAAATTTCTTTTGCATTATCTTTATTATCATCATTAAAAGTCATAAAAAAACTATTATCTGATTCTGCCTGTTTATAAACAGACAATAAATCTTTTTTAGACAGACCATATTCATATAATTGCCTTTCGATATTTTTAAGCCCTACATAAGTTCGTTTACCTTTACTATGAAAGTTTTTATATACCCCACCTTTAAGCAACTGTTTGCGTTCCATTCTAATCTGATGATTAAGTTTATGTAGATACGCTTCGTGATTACTATAAAAATCACCTGTATCAGCAGCGTATATTTGAATTTGAGAATCAAGCAATATAATCACCTACTTTTTGATATTCTATTATTTTGATTTTTAATTCTCTGTATTAATGTCGTAACACCACACATAGGATACCATGTTTTAATATAATCAATGCATTTATCATACTGCTTATTAGGCGTACACTCTGTTCTGCTACTTAAAATTCCTTTTCTTTTCATTTCTTTGTATAATTCATTTTTAAATCCTATAATATACTTTAAATTATTCTTGTCTGAATAATCTACAATATCTTGTAAGACATATAAAACTCTATTATGAATTGTATTTTTTATTACATCATGTTGAAATGTAGTTATTTCATCACAAGGATTAATTTGTCTAAAATCATGTTCAACATCAACAATACTATTAAGATTTATATTATCTACTGTATTTTTCGCCCAATCAATTATTAGTTGTAAGCTATCAATATATTGTTGTTTAGTTTGTTTATCAAATAAATCTAACTCATTTGATAACAAATAATACTCACTTTGACGTTGTATGAAATCTTTACAGTTAATACAAAATTGTATAGCCTGTTTTTTAAATTTATTATGCCATTCCAATAAAATAGCATTATGAATAGGATTACTATAATCATTAAAATATTTCTTATCTCGTATTCTTATTAGTTCATTAAATCTATTATCAATTTTACTGTCATATAAATTTCGACAAGACGACATATTCATCATAATCATATCTTCGATAATATCATCATCGTTATCATAAATTTTAACATCTACCATAACAATATCTTTCCCTAATTCTTTGCAAGCTCTAACTCGCTGGTGTCCTGACACGATTACCTTATCCTGCGTGATAACAATAGGCTCGATAACTCCACTTGTTTTGATTGACTCTAAAAACTCCTGCCATTTGTCACCCGACATATCATCAAAAAATTCTGAATTTCTTGGATGAGGTTTCAGCTCCTCAATTTTCATTAACTGCATATTTTTCACCTTTCTTTATTACATTATTAAATTATACATATTTATTAGTTGGATAAAATTAAAATCAAATTTACTGTTTTTAATATCAATAGTCATCAATTATCTTCATATAAATCCTCGAAACATTCTTTATAGTAACTATAAAATTCTTTCGCATAATCCTCATAGTTATCACCATTGACTATATCATACACATTAGATTTATATTCTATTTCATCTAAGCCACTACACTCATCAATATTATCTATCATATCACAAAGACTTTGCTCTATTTGTTTTATATTTTCATTTTCCGCTTTCTGTTTTAACCTCAAAATATAATATCTATTTTGTTTTGAAACAGTAGGTTTTCTTCTAATTCTATATTTTGGTTTTTGATTTCCCATTTTAACCACCACCTTTCTATTTCATATAGTGCCAGATTTATAATATATTGTGTTCCTCCAAATACTTAATCTTGTTTTCTACTTCTACTGAATAGTAACCATCACCTTTCGCTTCTAAGTACACATCAGCACCTCTTTTTTTTCGTTTATAAGTATTGCAGAAAATATTAGTAGGCGTTCTGAATTTATATTCTTTTGTTTTTTTATCGTAATACTTAACAGGACTTCTTTCTCTAACATATGTCAAACCTAAGTCAACAAGAACGCTAACCGCTTTAGATACCGTTCTTTCTGACAGCCCTATATCATCTCCTATTGATTTATAATAAGCATTAAATGCTTCTGCGTTATCGCAATACTCATTATGCCTTATTGGTATATTGGCTCTTAGATAAAGGAACACGAGAAGAACTATAGAACTGTCAAACCTGTTGTCATAAATATTATTGCTCCTATCCGATAAAATTATATTCAGCTCATCTAAATAGATAACAGCAAATCTATTATTTAAACAGTAATTATGTATCTTATCTTTATCAAAATACAACTCTTTGCACTGCCTTTTTTTGATGTTGCCGTCATAAGATAAAAACCATTGATATTTCATATAATCTAATAGTGGCAATATTTTTTCTGTATATGTATCATCCTTATGTGCCACACCTGTTTTTTTGCCTGCGTATTGTTTAAGATTTTCAGTATTGAATAACAGTGTATTATCTATACCTGTTTTTGAATATAAATATGAATATACCAGTCCTCTACGTTTATCTACTGTTTTTTCAATAATAATGTCATAGGGGATTAGAATATATTTACTTTGTTGTCCTGTTAATTTCTCTTTATCAATCATTATAAACCTCCAGTTAATTATTAAATATTTCAAAATCATATTACCCCCTAAAAATAAGGGGTGTTATTTTTAAAAATTAAGAAAATCTTGATTTACACCACCGTATTTTAGTAGGTAGTTCAACATTCTTCTACAAATAGATACAATATAACAAATAGATAATTGTGGCTACGCCACTTTGTGAATGATATTTTACAAAAAATAAGAATAAATTTATATTGTTATTATATATCCGTATTAGTTAGGTAAATAAAAAATAATAATATTATTGTGATTGTTATTTTGTTATATAAATTTATTAGTTTAATTCTATTATAATATATTATTATATATTTGTCAAGAAAATATATAAAATTTTTATGAAATATTTTTATTCCCATATTTTAGTTTTTATGTTTAAATCTATATTCTTGTTTAATCTATAGTTTTATTTAGTCCTATGGCTGATCTGAGCAGCTATGCTGCTAACCATTAGAACTATAGACTATAAATTTATAGTAAGAAGTATTCCTTGTTTCTTTTTTCTTTGTCGTTTACATTATTGATATTGTGTATGAATAAGGAATAGGGGATAAGATATGTATGAGTATAGATAAACTACTTTTTATTTTTTTATCGGTAATTATTATTAGAATTATTTTTTGATTTTTTATTTTAGAAAAATATATTTATAAAATACATAAGTTTCAGGTAATTTATCGAAATAATTCTATTCAACGGATTTTTTTAATCGGTAAATCGTTAATAATAGGTTGGTTTATTAGAAAATAGATTGCATAAAAATAAGGTTATTTAATGTATTGGTTTCCTGAGTTAGTTAGCTTATTTAAAATAATTTTATCGTTATTTAATTGGTAATTTGGTATTTTAATTATTTGTTTTAAATTTTTAAATAATTTACTTTTGTTTATTATTTTGCCTATATTTGTCTTTGTTTTAAGGTCGTATTTTCTTATAAGTTAAAGTTTATATTTTTATTTTTTTTATTTTAAATAATATATTACCGATGGATTTTCCGATAGCAAAAATATAGATTTGTGAAAATATTTTTCGTATTTGCAATTTATTGACGTGTTATTTTGTAAATTTTTTACGAGTGATAGATGAAGCAGACTATGAAAAAAATGTGAATATAAAACGCTTTTTGTAGTGTAAAACACCCCCGATCATAGATGATTAAAATTGAATATGATATTATTTGATTTTATCATATTCAACTCTATTTCAATTCTATGCTTGTTTAAATTCTATGCTTGTTTATATGATATGATATAATATGATATATCAATATGGTATTTATATATCGGTATACTATGTGTTACATAGTATTATATTTCACTATTTATTCATTAACCTTCTTGAAGCTTCATACGTTCATAAAATGTTCATAATTTATTTAAAATTTATTCATGCAATCAGAGTAAAGCTATGGTATACTATAGTTATAGCAAAAACAAAGCAGCCCTTCAAGCAGTCGAAAAAAAGTTTGAAAAAACTTTAAAAATCTACTTGACAAATTGTTTTAATTATGCTATAATAGTTACAGTAAATAAAGCAAATGACATTTTGAAGGCGTCGACTGTATGACTAATATACAAATTTTGTGTAGTTAGTCAAAAGTTTAAAAGTTTAAAAGTCTACTATTAAGTTTTAAAATCTGAATGATACATTAAAGCAACAGATCTGACGACTGAAAACAATTAATTTAAAATCAGAAATTAAAACTTAAAAAAACTTAAAAAAACTTTTAAAAAATACTTGACAAACTACAAAAAAATGATGTATAATATAAGTACAGTAAAGCTGATTAAAGTTAGAAGCTTTATTCTACCCGACTCTAATGTGAGTCATTACCCAAACTAATTATTATATATAGTGAAATTAAAAAGTATTAAAAACTATATGTAATAACAACATGACTGTTGAAAAAAAGTCCGAGTCCATAGCAGCGTTATCGTTTTGGCGTATAGTCAGAGTATACGGCACATTGAAAATAAAACAAGATGTCCAGCGAGTAGGTTAAAACTCCGTGTCTGAAGACTCGGCACATTGTATTGTGCATTATCGAGAAGGCTTAGTCAATCTCGCCGACCGAAATAGAATTAAATCCTTTTTCTTTATCTTTTCAACAAATGCAACTGTATAATTGAGAGTGTTTTACACAAACGGTTATACAGTTGCACCAACACTAAAAACAGTACCTTGACGTGGTGTGTTGGCGTGATGCTCTAAAATTAGAGTGACTAAAACTGTACTATAATCATATTGAAAAGGTAAGTAATAGTTATGAAAATTACAAAACGTACAATTAATCAAGAAATGCAAATGTCAATTTTCGATTTTGAGGGTTTTATTTCTGATGAAGTAATACTTCTTATGAGAATAATTAACAGATGCAAAGCACATAATGAAGCATTTGAAATGTCAAAAAGTGTAGAAAAAATCTATAAAACAATAACACAAAATTGACAAGCCGAAACAGAGACAATATATCTAATATATTTCTCTGTCGCAACAAGGTAGTAACTTGTTGCCTGACGATGGCAAACTGTCAGCATTAAAAAATTTAAAAGATAAAGGTAGGTAATAATTATGACAAAAACAGTATGGATAAGTGAGTATTTTTGTGGTAATAAAATCTCTGATGAAGGACTCCGACGCGGTTATGTTGACTATGGAACGCTTGCAAAATCTTTTGACTGCATACTCAATAACGATATTATATTTAAAACTACAAATATCGGCTACTGGGATATAGTCAATGGCTCTGAATACGATGAGGAAACAGACACCTATACAGAAATATTTCAGTATTATATCATTGACGATAAAGGTTATGATATATTGTCTGATTATACAGATGAGATAATTTTCTATAATGAAGAGCTGGATATGTATGTTTGGGGTGTAACTCATTTCGGTACAAGCTGGGATTATGTTCTGACTGACATTAAAATCGTCAAAGATAATGCAGAAAATTAAAGGCTGAGCAAGATTGTACTCAATGAACTTTACGATGATTAAACAAAGCAAGGTTTTCTAAAAGGTTTGTACCTTCACAAAACAAGCCTTATTCCAGCGGTTTATCCGCAAATTTAAAAGATAAAGGAGTGCTATATCATGGTAGATATTAACAGGAATTTTTACAAGCGTATTAATGCTATTGCAGCAGAAGGACAATTTGATATTGAACCGATGCGACTCACTTCTGGTTATTGTTGTGTTCTGATGAGGGCGAGAAGTGTAGATGAGTATAGTAAAATGCTTGCTGTACTCAGAAGAAAACGTAATATTGTTATAGCGGATTTTAATCACAATACGTATTCTGTACGATGCTTTTATCCTGATGACTATGCGAAAAATCAAGAATTTTATGAAAAACAACGTAATTTAATTGATGTTTTTTGGACTGCAAAACATAATGAAAAATCGGCAGAAGAGTCAAAACAATTAGTATATAAATATGCAGTAGAACATGATGCCGTTAATGTTTACAATTCAATCTATCATACGGCATAATAGAAATTGACTGTCAACTAAAAATTGGCAGTCACTATAATGCACCTATGGAAAACTAATACTATAGGTGTGTTATAGTGACTACTACAGTCACGAAAAATAAAGATAAAGGAGCAATGATTATGTATATCAATAACGCAAACTTCAGCCCTGATACACTATGGATAATTGACCTAAACAGTAAATACGCTGTAATAAATAACGATGGTTTTATTATCCATACGGAAAAAAATCTTGATGATATGTATAAATTCATTAAATCGGATTTTGCAGGAACATACACAAAAGGTAAAGTATTTGAGGATTTTTCACATCCTTGCTATGACCCTGAACATGGAAATTATTATACAACTCGAAGATTAGAATTTGAGTTTAATGCAAGTCCAGAGTTAAAACAAGAATACAAATACTTTAATTTGTGGATGGAAGAAATACTTGGAAAAAACGGCACTTTGATTTATTTATAAGGTGGAATTAAATATGTATGTATATGAAATAACTGTATTTCCTAAAAAAGACAATTGGGGATATTCGTATAAAAACGGAAAAACATACAAAAGACTTGCAAATGCTGTTAAATTAGCAGAAAAACTATCAGTCAATAATGAATGTGTTTTGATAAGAATAAACGATATTGATGACGATGACGGCAGAGAATGGAGTACAGCACCATTCATAAAGTACGAAAACGGAAAAGTTATAAAACGTTGGTAAATACTCATTCATAGTACATAATTCAAGCTAAACGAGCGGAAAAATGAATTATGTACTTTAATGAGTGTTTAGCAAATACCCTTTAACACTCAAATTTAAGGAAAAGGAGGTACAAATAATGGGATATTTAGGGGAAATGTCTGACGGAAATTATATACTGTATGTTGAAGTAGGTTGTATTACTGTAGTCAAAATCTTTAAGCCTGCGGAAATATCGTTAGACAAAGTATCACAAACTCCCATGCCTAATGGATTTTATCTTAAAATTCCTGATGTGGACTCTTTCGGCAGTAATGACGATGACGAGTAAACAGACGGATAAACGGTAAATGAAATTAAGCGGAGACAGCAGATGGAAAAAATAGCAAATATCAATAGTACAATTCCTAAATCTATCTGCTGTCTCTTTGTACCAACCTTGACTTAAAAATATTATTGAAAAGAGGTATTGACGGAAAATTATTCATCAAATAATTACATCAAATAGTTGAAGTTAGCGGAATAAAATGCTATAATGTAAGGGGTGAAAAATATGAAAAAGAAATATAAATATTTTTGTAATTCTTGCGGAAAACATTTTGTATGTGAGTCTCCTAAAAGAGACAAATTGGGATTGCTGAATGATATTGTTTGTCCTAAATGTGGAACTTACGACATTTATCCCGATACTACAGAAGGAAGTTATCAAGCAATAAAAGATTGTTTGGAATACGAAAATCAAATTGAACAATATTTTGAGGAGGAATAAATATGACAATTAGGGATTTAATATCAGAATTAGAACAATTTGACGATAATCAACAAGTTGTTATTAAAGACGATGATTATATACATGAAATCAGAAATGTCGCACAACGAAAAATCATAGCGACTTTTGGCGATGATAACGAACAATATATTTGCCTTTCGGCAGGAATACAAATCGGCGGAGTACAATGATGTTTAAGAGGAGGAAAAAAACGTAAAAGTGTTAGATAACGAAGAAACTAATGGCGGTATTAATCTTAGCGATGTTGTGGACGATTCGTCATGGAAAATTTTTGAAGATGTTGAAAATCTGGAGGAATGGTTAGGAATAGACTACAGCAATTCAGATACACCAAGAATAATAGAAAAATTAAATTTTGAATAATAACAACAAAGGACTGTATTCAACGGAAAATTTGAATACAGTCCTTTATCGTTGCAAAGAGAAAAATTCAACCTATTATAAAATATCAGGAGGTATTTATATGAAACAGACAAAAACAAGTATCAGGCAGGATAAAATGAATAGGCTTGCAAGATGTTTCGGGGCAGAAACAGGAACAAGAACGGGAAAGGCTTGCAGAGGAAAATATAGCGGTTGTACTGATTATTCAGTCACATTCAATAACAGTGAAAGACTTTATATCTGTACGGGTACAAAATACTTTGATACAAAATTAGATGAACAACTGGCTATATATGAAAATTTTTCCACAATGAAGCCGGAAATTCTGAACACACTACACGAGATGGAGACGAAAGACAACATCAAAGCTGCGGAGATGGGTTTACATCAGTATCATTTAATCAATGTTGACTTTGTAAAAAATGATGATTGGAATATGGGAAAGTTTTATTTTGAAATTGAAGTAAACGGTATCCATATCTATATGGTAGAAGCAGGGCTTATTTATGCGATATATAATTCTTGTAGAGACAGGAAAACAGATTATATACCTTATGAATATAGTAATAAATTCTTTGTAGCCGGAGGGATTGAAAAAGAAAAAGCAGATTTTATCTTTAACGGTGTAGGACATCAGTCAGACGGAGATATGTACAGATTGGATGGAAATTTATTTACGAAAATGGTGTAAGAGTAGATAAAATAGGAGGTAATTTATTATGAATGGTATAGAAAAATTGATAACACCATACATTTATGAACTAATGGTAAACGGAAATAACATTATGTTATTCCCTGACAACAAGCAAATTATCTTGAATGAAGAAATTGATGAATGGAATTTTACACACGAGAGTATCAATAATCCAATAGATAGAATTACATTCTTCAATCATGGTGACGGATATGTAATTCATAGGCACGGAATAAAAGGCGGTGCAACGGATATTGTAATTGCAATGCAGGATATACAGAAGGGATATGAACATTTAATAAACCTTCCTTTTGAAAACACCGGAACTTTCAATTATGAGTGGTGGAAAATATAAACTTAAAATGATAATTTTATTAGGAGGTATTAATTATGGGACAGCGTTCACAGATTTATGTTAGATACGAGGGAAAGTTGATTATTGCCAGATATTATCAATGGAATTATGGAGAGCGTATGATAAGTCGTGCAAGATATGGGATCGAACATATCAAGTGTGATATTGATGAAGGTTATACTTTTTGTTTTACTACAGAACGCTATATTAACCGTTATATCCATATCTTTGATACAAATTTTGATATGAAGGATGTAGCGATTAGTACGGATATCTTCAAAGAGTTTGAAGAATGGAAAGTCGAAGAACCCGAACTTGATTTCAAACAATATTGTTTTACGTATCAAGATAACAATGACGGAAAACTTCTAATTGATATATCAGGGAAAACTATAAAATATGCTTTCCTTGACAGTGAAACAGACATTAAACATATTATGTCAGCAAGACAATATATGGCTTGGGATAGCATAAATTGGAGGCACTCCAAATATATTGGTGCTGCTGGAATCCGTGCTTGCAAAGATAATATTCAGTCTATTAATTCAATGGCAAGACTTATGACAGAGCAAGAGGTTATAGATTTTCTGCAAACTGATGATTATTTTGGAAAATCACAATCAGAATTAATGTTTTAAAATGGCAATTTTAATATTTGTTTAAACGGAAAATCTGACCGCTGACCTACCGGCAATACGGGGAGAAAAGCGAGGTAAAATTATGAGCTTTAAAATTGAAAACGGTGTACTCAAAAAGTATGTAGAAGAACCAGAAGTTACAAATATAGTTATTCCCAACGGCATAAAGAGCATTGATGATAATGCATTTGAGGGTTGTGAAAGTCTAACAAGTATCACCATACCCGACAGCGTGACGAGTATTGGCGATGGGGTATTTGAGGGTTGTGAAAGTCTAACAAGTATCACCATACCCGACAGCGTGACGAGCATTGGAGATTGGGCATTTGACGGTTGCAGCAGTCTTACAAGCATCACCATACCCGACAGCGTGACGAGCATTGGAGATTGGGCATTTGACGGTTGCAGCAGTCTTACAAGCATCACCATTGACAACAGCGTGACGAGAATTGGATGGATGGCATTTGAGGGTTGCACCAACCTAACAAGCATTACCATCCCCGACAGCGTGACGAGTATTGGCGATGGGGCATTTGAGGGTTGTGAAAGTCTAACAAGTATCAACATCCCTGATAGTGTGACGAGCATTGGATATAGGGCATTTTACGGTTGCGAAAGCCTAACAAGTATCATCATTCCTGACAGTGTAACAAACATTGGAATTGATGCATTTAGGGGTTGCAACAGCTTAACCATATATGGAAATCGTGGGAGTTATGCGGAAAAGTATGCTAAAGGCAGGGGTATAAATTTTATTACTGTTTAACAAAATAAAAAGCTGACCTATCGGCTATACGGGGAGAACGGAGTTTATTATGAGAACACAGGAACAGATTTTAATGACAATTTTGAAATGCGGCTCTCACGATTTAATGTTTTTAGACAAAATTGGATATGATGTTGATGAGATTGTCAAGGATTTAATGGATAATGGAATCCTAAATTACAATGAAATTTGGAGAGGGGTTTTTTACAAGGCTATATCTGACCTAACAAGTATTATTCAAGATAAAAAAGATGAAATTATTGAAGAAATACAGTCTCAATTAGATGAAGAACAGGAAGGTATTAGTAATAGTGAATACACAGAGGAAGAAATAAAGGGTTGCTCCGAGCATCAGCAACTAATAGCGGACTTAAAACTTATTACAAGTGGAGAATTAGATGATTTAGATGACTATTATGACTATTATCTAAATTATACAGACACACATATATATATTAAATATCTTGACTTTTTTGAAAGATATTTGCCAGATGATATTGACGAACTTGAAAACAATATGGGTGTTTATTTTGAACGTATGAATCATTAAGGAACAAGTAAGTAAAAATAATATTAGGAGGTAAATAAAATGACAATAAGCGAATTTTTTGAAAACTTTAGGGATAATCAAGTATTTGATATTGTGATTTATGATTGCAATGATGATATGGAATATTATACCACTACTGACGATATTGAAAAAGATTTTAATAAAGACTATCTTGACAATGTGGAGATTGTTAATTGGTATATGAGAGATGGCACATTTAATCTTGATGTATGTGAATGAGGAGGTATCGTTATGAGTAGAAGAATGAGTGCAAGTAGTTATAACAAAATGTTAAACAGTTATCATTTCTTTGATACAAGAGAGGACGCCCTTGCGTATATTAAATCGCACAGATGGAGAAAATATACATTATCCAGTAACGAATCAGGTACTTGTTGGACTGTATATCATAAAGAGAGGTGAATGTTGTATGCCGTTTAAATCAGAAAAAATAAAGCTACCGAAACAGTACGACAGAAGGATTAAACTAACTGATGAGCAAAGAGAGGAAATAAAAGAAAAATATGCTTCAGGTGTGTATAGCCAAAGAGCGTTGGCGTTAGAATATCATGTATCACGCAGGCTTATTTCTTTTATTATAGATCCTGAGAAATATGAAATATCAAAAGAACAATATAGGGAACGGAGAAAGGATGGAAGATATAAGCCGGATAGAGAATCGTGGAATGAGACTCAACGGAAACACAGAGAATACAAAAATAGGTTATATGCAGAAGGCAAAATCGGATAACGGCAGGTGATATTATGTCGGAAGTTTTTAGAGTAAACAAAACAAAAGATTATACAGTGATGTCTAATCATCATTTCAAAAATAAAAACTTATCACTCAAAGCAAAAGGTTTGTTGTCTTTGATGTTGTCATTACCGGATGATTGGAATTATTCTATTAAGGGTTTGGTTACACTAAATAAAGATGGTAGAGATTCTATTATCGCTGCACTCAAAGAGTTAGAAAAAGAAAAATACGTTATTAGACGGAGACTGAGAAATAAAAAAGGACAGGTGACTACAACAGAATACATTATATCTGAAACACCTATTACGGATTTTCCTACACAGGGAAATCCTATGCAGGCAAACCCTATTCAGGGAGAACCTATTCAGGAAAATCCGACACTATCAAATACTAATCAATCAAATACTTATGGTATAAAATATCTATCTATCAATCACTCATCTAATAGTAAAACGGAAAATTCAAATGTTGAAAGTTATGTTGAAAACTTTCATAATATCGTAAAGCAAGTTAAAGAACAGATCGACTACATAAAATTTATTTATCAGAATAAGAACACAGATAAGTTAGACGAGATTGTAAATATTATAGCTGAGATATACATATCTAATAAAGACAGAAAAATTAATGGTTATACAGTACCGTATAGTGTTATTCAAAATGTTTTTAGTAAACTGGATTATGATTGCATCGTGTATGTTGTTGACTGCATTGAAGAACAAAGTAAAAAGAAAAGAATAACAAATATAAAAAGTTATTTAATAACAGCTCTTTACAATGCGCCTTTTACGATTGGCAATTACTATTCAGCACAATGCAATTATGATATAGAAAATAATGATAATTAATAATAACTACTTGACAAACAGATTTGTTTATGGTACAATATTGTTGTAAAATTGTTATTTGAGTAAAAGGAGTGTTGTTATATGGAAGAAGATAAGAGAGTAACTTTTAACACTACGATTCGTAAGTCAACTGCGGATATGTTTCGTAGTTATTGCAAAGAAAACTCTTTGCCAATGAATACTGTCATGGAAACCTTTTTCAAACAGTTTGCAGATGGAGAATTTATTGTTAAAATTGGTAATGGAACAATGAAATTAGAGCTTTCAGATTCCGAAAAGTAGCAAATAAACGGAGGATAAATTTTCCTCCGTTTATTTGCATTAAATTTCTAACAATGAAAATAATATAATTATATAAATTTATTTATTGAGGTGGTAATATGTTTTTAAATTTATTGTTGTCCGCTTTGTTTTTAGGTAGAGAATACATCAAAGAAAAAACTACACCTGTTATTCCTGCAAGTTATTGGAATAACAAAGAATTGATTTACAAAGATAGAGTAGGAAGATGTATCTCGCCCGAACAGTTTATGAAAAATCTTGAAAGTGGTAAATACTATCTGCCTGATAAACCAAAAGAAGTAACTAAAGAATCTGCGAGAGAACCAATTAAAGAGACTAAAACGGTTTATATAGTAAGACATTCACCACATGATGGTTATTTTAGTGGGAGAAAACAATATCATGAGTTTTTACCTTCCGGCAAAAAGTTTTATCAAGCTTATGATAGTGATTGGAAAGTGTGGATTACTGTAGGTGAAAATAATGTCGATATAAAAGATTGTGACTTTATATATTTGGGTGACAAATGGTAATTAAATAAAGTGAGGTATGGTTATGAATAATTCAATGGTATTGACAAATCATAATACAGATAATATAATTTACATGACGGAAATTATTAAACCAAAAGAAAACCCAAAAAAGAAACCAAAATTAAACAAAGATGGAACTATATCAAAAAGACATTCAAACAAAGTAGCCGGTGTTTCGTCTGAAGTATTCTCTTTTAAAACCAAAGAAGAAATTAATGCTATGATAAGTGTTTTTGATAAACGCATAAATGATGCCCCTGATGCTGATAAGTTAAGAATAGCAAGACGAAATAAATTGTTGTTTATACTTGGTATTAATTTAGGACTTAGAGCTTCGGATCTAAGAAAGATTACATTTAAATTCTTTTTTTCAGAAACTGATAATGGTGGATATGAATGGAATGAATATTATTCATTAGTGCCTGAGAAACAAAAAAGACAGCGTAAGTATATAAAATTATTCTTCAATGATACTGTACGAAATGCAATTCTTAATTATATCGAGTATTATCCTATAAGCGACATAGACGATTTTGTTTTTGTATCAAGGATAGGGAAAGGAAAATGTTCGATTAGCGAACCAGCGATCTGGGATATTTTAAATAAGACTGCTTTAGAAGCAGGAATACAACAAAATATAGGCAGTCATAGTCTACGGAAAACTTTTGGTTATTGGATATGGCATGAAGCAGTTGACAAAGACAAGGCTTTAGTTATTTTACAACAATGCTTTGCTCATTCATCTACACAGATAACAATGAAGTATATCGGAATACTTGACGATGAGATTAAAGATACTTATTACAGTATCAGTTTGGGCAGTGATGGTGTATCATTCGGATAGAATAAATGGAGTGATTTTATGTTATTTGGTAATAAAATATATGACAAATATAGTTTAAGCTATAGTAGAAAAGGGAAAAAAAATGGATACAATGCTGAAATTGTATATTCTTGTATTCATAATTATTATTTCTTCTTAATCGAAAATACAAAACGAGATTATATATTTAATTCTTTATGGCATTTTAATGGGTTTAGCGATGAAGAAGAATGTATGATTGCTTGTGAAAACAAAATCGATGAATTAATAAGTAATAAATATAATTAGGATTTTAAGATATGAGTTATAAAGAAAATAGTCATTATTTTAGGAGGTATTATTATGAGTCTTGAAAAATCAAACATCGCTTGGTCAGCAAAGCAGATAGCAGCAATGGTTAAGAATGGAAAAATTGACTTCAATCATATTGTTCAGAGATCGTTTGTTTGGGAACGTAGCAGAAAATCAGCATTGATTGAAAGTATGATACTTGGTTATCCTGTACCGAGTATTTTTGCAAAAAGAATTGATGATGGTACAGGTAAGCGTGGTGGTAATATATATTACATTATGGATGGCAAACAGCGTTTATCAACTATTAAAGAATATCTTAGTGATGAGTTTGAATTGACAGATTTACCAACAGTTAAATATATAGATAATGAGACTGGCAATGAAACCGAAGAAGATATTTCAGGAATGACTTTTAGTGAACTGCCTGAAAGTTTGCAAGATATATTGAAAGATGTAATGTTTAGTATTATTTATTTTGATAACCTTACCAAAGAAGAGGAAAGGGAGCTATTCAAAAGACTTAATGCTGGAAAACCATTATCAACAAAATCAAAGGTACTTGCATCTTGTAGGGATATTGAGGGTATTCTTGACATAGGCGAACACGAATTGTTCAAAGAAATGCTCACAGAAAAAGCAAGAATGAATAAAAATCAGGTGTCTATTATAGTTAAGGCGTGGTGTATGTTAAATAAGCCTATTGAGGATATATCTTTTGAAGGTAAATCTTTAAATCCATTTACGGAAAATCTTGTTATATCTCAGGATGAAAGAGAAAGACTCGATGAAGTATTTAATTTAATCCTTGATACACACACAACATTGTTATTTCATAAGCATAATAAAGTAGCAAAGAAGCTTTATACAGAAACACACATGATTTCGTTTATTCCATATTTTGCGAAAGCTATAGATAGTGATTATAATAGTGACATTATGGCTGAATGGATATTCAGTTTCTTCGATAGCGACAATGGCGCAAGCATCAATTCTGAATACAATGCTGCTGCTGGTGCTGGTTCTGCAAAGCCTGTAACTATTCAGATTAGGAATAAGGCATTAGATGAAAGTTTCAAAGAATTTTTTAATAAATGATAAGTTAAATTATACAAATTGTATAATTTCATAAAGTAAATAATAGTTGATTTTAGGATAACGTTGTGTTATAATTATACTACTATATATAACAATCGGGTGATGACTATGAACGAACAATATCAAAAATTTATAGACTCCAATGATAGTGACAGTACAAAGAAAAGCTTAAAGTTTTATTTTGAGTTGTTGGATAAGCATTATATAGATATAAGCAGCGAAACAATCACAACTATTGAACAGTTAGAAAAAGTATTTGTTATCTGCGGTATAAATAATTTTAATAGTTTAATTAGTTTTCGTTCTGTTTTAAAGGCGTATGCGATTTTTATTAACGATAAGGTATTATTTAATTTGGTTAGGAAACTTGATATTTATAAGGTTTTAAAGAAAATCAAACCAAATA